>JADJJE010000005.1 GCA_016706685.1 Sandaracinaceae bacterium
CGTCGCTCGGCTGCATCTTGGATCCGCAGCGGCGAGCCACCGTCGTCTGGACCATGGGGCCGCCCCAAGGTGGCGACTTCTCCGCCTTCGCGGCTACGTATCGTTGAGTGAGGAGCACGACCATGACAGCCCGTCTCCCCCCCATCTGGCACGCTGCAGCCCTCCGACCCCTGGCTCCGCTGGTGTTGGCCGCCTGGGAAGACGGCTCGCTCACGCCGGGAGAACTGCTGGACCTTCGCAGCGCGCTGGAGCGCAGCCCAGGTCTCAGTCACGAAGAGCGCACATCGGTGCGGGCCTTCCTGGACCCCAGCGCGCCGCCGTCGCCACAGGCGCTGCTGGCGCTCGAGCGCGCGGTGCGAGCCTCTCTCGAGGCGGTGCCCGCTGAGCAGCGCCGCACGCTCGAAGCGCTGACGTCGGCACTCTCCGAGGGTGGGGGAGACGCGGCGCAGGCCACCGCGCTGCACCGCGCGCTCCAGCCGCTCGAAGCCCACCTCAACGCCGACCTCTTGCCGCGCATGGCAGGCACCCCGACCGCCGGCCGGCTCGTGGCCTTGCCGGACGCCGAGCTGCAGACGCTGAAGGAGCGCCTGGACGGCCCGCACGCGCCCACGCGTGACCGCATGCGCGCCATGCTGGCGGGGCCCGAGTTCCGCGCGCGCGAGGGCCTGAGCCACCACGAGTATCGCGAGCAGGTGCTGACGTGGGTGCGCTCGCTCACGGCGCTCCAGCTGTACGAGAAGGCCTACGGCGCGCTCGACCCCGCGCAGCGCGAGATTGGCGAATTCGTGTGTGGCTTCGAGACGCTGGCCTGCTTCGACATGAGCGTGGTGGTGAAGTTCGGCGTGCAGTTCGGGCTGTTCGGCGGGGCGGTGGCGTCGCTCGGCAGCGCGCGGCACCACGCGCTGCTGCGCGACATCGGCAGCGGCCGGCTGCTGGGCTGCTTCGCCATGACCGAGCGCGGCCACGGGTCCAACGTGCGCGACCTCGAGACCACCGGCACGTATGACGCGGCGACGCAGGAGTGGGTGATCCACACGCCCTCCATCAGCGCCGGCAAGGAGTGGATCGGCAACGCGGCGCTGCACGCCAAGACGGCCGTGGTGTTCGGTCAGCTCGAGACGCAGGGCGAGGGCCACGGGGTGCACGCCTGGCTCGTACCCATCCGCGATGACCAAGGCCAGCCCATGCCGGGTGTGCGCATCGAGGACTGCGGCGAGAAGATGGGCCTCAACGGCGTGGACAACGGCCGCTTGTGGTTCGACCACGTGCGGGTGCCGCGCGAGGCGCTGCTGGACCGCTTCGGGCAGGTGGCCGAGGACGGCACCTACAGCAGTGAGATCCCCAGCGCGTCGCGGCGCTTCTTCACCATGCTGGGCGTGCTGGTGGGGGGCCGCGTGAGCGTGGCCGGCGGGGCGCTCGCGGCAAGCAAGGTGGGGCTCGCCATCGCCATCCAGTACGCCGAGCAGCGCCGACAGTTCCCCAACGCCGAGGGCGAAGAAAAGCCGCTGTTCGAGTACCTCACGCACCAGCGCCGTCTGGTGCCGCGCCTGGCGGCCGCGTGTGCCTTCAGCTTCGCGCAGAACGCGCTGGTGGAGGAGTTCGAGCGGTCACAAAAGGACCCGCACCCCTCGCGCGAAGTGGAGACGCTCGCCGCGGGCCTCAAGTCGCTCGGCACCTGGCAGGCCATCGAGACGCTCCAGCTCTGCCGCGAGTGCTGCGGCGGGCAGGGCTACCTCTCGTCCAACCGCATCGACGCGCTGCGCACCGACACCGACGTGTTCACCACCTTCGAAGGCGACAACACGGTGCTGATGCAGCTCGCCGCAAAAGACGTACTGGGCCGCTTCGCGCGCAAGCTCGGCGAGAGCCCGGTGCGCACGCTGGCCGAGACGTTTGCCCGCGGCATGAGCGCGCGCGTCAGTGAGCTGGTGCGCAGCACGGACGAAGCCGACCTGCGCTCCCCCGAGTTCCACAGCGAGGCCCTGCAGTTCCGGGAAGACGCACTGCTGTCGTCGCTGGCCAAGCGCGTGAACCGCCGCGTGAAGTCCGGCATGACCACGCAAGAAGCGTTCGAGGCGTGCCAGGACCACGCGCTGGCCCTCGCGCGCGCGCACATCGAGCGGTTCATCTACGACGCCTTCCGCAAGGGCGCCGAGGGCGTGCCGCTGCTCGAGGCGCACTGCGCGCTCTACGGGCTGTGGCGCATCGAGAGCGACCTCGCGTGGTTCCTCGAGAACGGCTACCTGGCGCCCGACAAGGCGCGCGCCATCCGTCACCAGGTGAACGCGCTGGTGGGCGAGCTGCGCACCTCCGCGCTTGGCGTGACACAGGCCTTCGCCATCCCGGCGAGCTGCCTCGGGCCGCTCGGAGACGCCGAGTACCTGCGGTCGTCGGGGTTGGCCGCTGGCGGCGCCGGCTAGACGCGCAAATCCGTGCGTTCGGTTCTCGCGAGGGCTAGGTTGAAGGTGCGACGCGATCCAAGTGACCGCCGCCCATTCAAAGGGGGCTCCCATGGAACGAGAAACACAGAAGCGCGACGACCTCGGACAGGTCATCGTCGTGGCCGTCGACCTCACGGAGGCGTCGGATCCGGCGGTGCTCGCGGGCGTTCGCATCACCCGGCCCGGAGACACGCTGCTCATCGCCCACACCGTGCAGTCACGGCGCGTGGGCGAGGTCCAGCGCATCGTGGAAGAGGAGAAGCTGCTGGAGAGCGATCCCGTCGAGGTACGCGACTACTTCCGCGCGGTGTGCGTGGGCGCGGGAGACTGGCCAGCCGCCACGCCGCGCTTCCGCACCGTCATCGGGAGCCCAGTGGAGGCCATCCTGCAGTGCACCGTGGACGAAGAGGCGCACATCCTCATCTGTGGCACGCACGCGCGCCACGGCCTGGACCGCCTGCTGCACGGCTCCGTGGCCGAGGTGTTGGTGCGCGAGGCGCGCTGCCCCGTGCTGGTCGCGAAGCCCCGCTCGTATGCATCCGCCCGCAAGAGCGACCGCCCGGTGCCGCTGTGCGCCGACTGCGTGGCCATGCGTCAGCAGAAGGCAGACCCCATGGTCTGGTGCGAGGTGCACGCTCGGGAGCACTTCGCCCCTCACACCTACGGCCCCAGCGAGTTGCGCGGCAGCCACCCCGCGAGCTTCAACATCCCCACGTGACCGTACACCTTTCCGATGGGCTGGCGCGGGGGCGCTCCTGTACGCTTCCTGGAGCAATCCCCCCTGCCTTCGGACGTGTTCATGAAACGTAGCGCGTGTTCCTCGCTGGCCGTCGTCCTCCTCCTCGTCTCCGCGTCGGGCTGCGGCGGTGGGGACACCAGCGCAGACGCCGGCCCCCTCGACGCATGCAATTGCGACGGCGGTGGCGACGGCACCCCACCGGAGCCCGGCAACACCCTGACCGCCTCGAATCCCACGTCCAGCAACGTGGACCTGAGCTGGAGCGCGGCCACGGACGACACCACCGCGGCCGCGTCCCTCGAGTACCGCGTCTACTTCTCGCTCACGGACAACCTCGACACCCTGGGCGACGTGGAGAGCAACGGCACCCCGGCCGGCGATTGGGCTCTCAACCTCACCGCGTTCACCGTGGAGAGCCTCTCCCTCGACACCACCTACTTCTTCAACGTGCTCGTGCGCGACGAGGCGGGGAACGTGGCCGTGTACGGCGGAGCGAGTGAGACCACGCTCGACGGGTCCTGGCAGGACGCAGCGCCGCTCGAGGACTACACGGGCGGCTCCATCTACTACTCCACGCTCGCGCTCGCTCCAGACGGCGAGGTGCTGGCGTACTGGGACCAGCAGCCCAGCTGGGACGCTCACTTCGCCACGCGCGGCCTCGGCGTTGGCGCGTTCACCGGGGCGGCCCCGTGGAGCGACGAAGAGTTCTACACCCCCACCCTGGGCTACGGCTTCGACGGGAACCTCATGGGAGCGAGCCTCCGGAGCAACGGCGACGCCACGACCGACGTGCTCTTTGGCCAGGCCGTGCCGGGCTCGGGGATCACGTTCGACGAGGTCGCCACGGGTCTGGACACGGACTACGCCCGAGACGCCCTCGCGTGCGTGGCGCAGAACGGTGACGTCATGGTGGTCTGGATGGACGGCACGGCGTCGAGCACGTACTCGCTGCGCGCCCGCTTCCGCACGGGGACCACGTGGGGAACCACGTCGCTCGTCAGCGCCGGTGAGGCCTCGACCTCTCCGGACTCAACGTGGTGTGCAGCCCCAACGGCGACCACATGGTGCTGTTCGGCGAGGACCCCGGCACAGACAGCGTGCTGAACGCACGGGTCTATGACGCCACCCTCGACAACTGGATGGCGGCGACGCCGCTCGGTACGGACAACTACCAGTACTACGTGACGACCGCGCGTACGGCGGACGGGAGGGTGGTGGTGGCCTACGAGGAGTACGACGACACCGCGATGGTCGGCTACTTCCGTGCGCGGACCTACAGCGGAACCACGTGGTCCACGCCAGCGGACACCCTCGCCAGCGACAATCCGGTCAACGTGAACAGCTTGAGGCTCGCGGCGGCCGGCAACGACGTGCACGCCGTTTGGCGCGCCAGCCCGTCTCAGTTCATGACGCGTCGCCTCGAAGAGGGCAGCACCACGTGGACGGCAGAGGCGCCCCTCGAGACCGTGGCGGCCGTGCAGGAGTTCTGTCTGGCAGGCGGTCCGACTGGCGGGCTGGTGCTCACGTGGGCCGCCGGCGCCGCGGTAGCTGCCCAGCTCTACTCCGGGGGCACCGACACGTGGGGGACGGTCACGCCCCTCCTGCCAGCCGGTGACGGCGTTGGCTACGGCTCGCTCGCCTGCATCATGGACTCACGGCGCCAAGCGACGGTGGTGTGGACGGAGTGGGACCCGGTGGCGGGCGAGTACTCCGCCTTCGAGCGGACGTTCCGCTGAGCCCGCGTCGGCTCGACAAGGTGGCGCTGCTGGGCTGGGGCGCGGCCGTGTTGGTCTTCGCCCTGCTGCAGTTCACGCAGCAGGGCCTCCAGCAAGATGACCCCTACCACCTGGCGCTGACCGAGCGGCTGGCCACGGGCGAGCTGCTCACCGCGCTACCGTGGGCCAAGCACACCATCCTGGCCGAGCGCTTCGCCGACCTGCACTTCGGCTACCACGTGTACCTGGTGCCGTTCGTGGCGCTCCTGGGAGGCCCGCTGGGCGGCAAGCTCGGCACCACCGTGGCCGTGGCCATGCTGCTCCTGGCGGTGCAGTGGATCGCGGGGCGCGAGCACCCGTGGCGCGCGCTGCTGTCGCTGCTGGTGGTGCCGGCGAGCGGGGTGTTCCTGCTGCGTGTGATGGGCATGCGCCCCATCGCGTGGGCCGCCGCGGCGGTGCTCGTGGTGATCCCGCTCGCGAGGGCGCAACGCCACGGGCTGTTGGCCCTGATGGGGGCCGTCTTCGCATGGAGCTACGCCGCGTTCCCGCTGCTGCTCTTGCCGCTCGGTGCGCACGCCGTGGCGCGCTTCGCCACCGCGCGGGAGCTGGCGTGGAAGCCCACCGCGAGTGTGGTGATCGGGGTGCTGCTGGGGCTCGCGCTGCACCCCAACTTCTTCGTGCACCTCGACCTACTCGCCGTGCAGCTCTTCGACGTGAGCGTGGACCGCAGCGGGCTGAACCTCGAGTACGCGTCGCCCGGCCTCGGGCAGCTCTTGAAGGAAGGCTGGCTGGTGTTCGTGGTCCTGGCGGTGGGCGTCCATGGCGCCGTGCGCGCCTGGGGCACATCACCCGAAGACCGCGAGGAGCTGCTCGCATGGGCCGTCGTCGCCGGGCTCACGCTCCTTGTCTACGTGCGCAACGAGCGCGGCGTGGACTACTTCGTCCCGACCGCCATCGCGTTCGTGGCCGTGGCGCTGCGCCGCCGGGCAGCCACGCCCGCGCCGTCCACCGCTGCGCTCGCCTTCGGCGCGTTGCTAGTCCTCGGCGGCGGCGCCGCGCACGCGCACGAGGCATGGGCACAGAGCCGGCGCTTCGAGGCCATCGACCCGAGCGCCTGCGCCACCTGGCTCGCGCGCAACAGCCAGCCCGGGGATGAGGTCTTCCTGCACGACTACGGCGCTTTCCCGCGCCTCTTCTACCGGAACGACCGCAACGTCTACACCCTGGGCCTCGACCCCGGCTTCATGCGCGCCAAGGACCCTGCGCTGTTCCACCGCTACCTCGCCGCCGTGCGCCTCGAGCGCGACCCCTACCCGCTCATCGCCGGGACCCTCGGCGCGCGCTACGTGTACGTGGAGAACACCGCGCTCAGCCGTGCGTTCTACGACTACCTGCTGGCCCACCGCGCGCAGTTTCGCCCGGCCTACCGCGACGAGTTCGCCGCGGTGTTCACGGTGGTGCCGCGCTAGCGACTCACCCCTCGAGCGACAGGATCACCAGCGAGTACCCCTCCGCCGGCGCGCTCCCGCGGTTCATGTAGCGGTGCGGCAGGTGCCCCGGGAACTGCACCAGCGAGCCGGCCTCCACGGCCACCTCTTCGCCGTCCACTTCCAGCACGGCCTCGCCCGAGAACACGACGAAGAACTCCTGCGAGCCGCGCGGGTGCGGGCGCCCGGCCACCGAGCAGCGAGGCGCCAGCGTCACGCGCTGAATCTGCACGCCGCGCGACGCGATGGGCGACATGAGCCGCGAGACGTAGCGGCCGTGGTCGTCGCGGTACTCGCGCGCTTCGGCGACCTTCACCTTGTAGAGGCGCTGCTTGGGTGGCGCGGCGATCAGCTCGTCGAGGCCCACCTGCAGCGCGGACGCCACGGCCAGCAGGGTGTCGAGGCGCGGGTTGGCCTCGCCCTGCTCGAGGCTGGCCAGGGTGGCGCGTGGGAGGTTGGCCGCCAACGCGAGATCTTTCTGGGTGAGCCCCGCGATGTGGCGGAGTCGCTGGAGGTTGGCGGAGAGGTGGCTGCGGCTCATGACGGTATCCTGGAGAATCCTATCAATATTCTAGAGCAACGGGGCTTGATCCGCGCGAAGTAGATCTCTAGCTTGCGGGCTTCCCAACCTGGAGGAGCCCCATGACCATCGAACTTCCCGCCCTGCCCTGGCCCAAAGACAGCCTTGCCCCCCACATCAGCGCCGAGACGCTGGACTACCACCACGGCAAGCACCACCAGGCGTACGTCACCAACCCTGAACAAGCTCATCGCCGGCACGCCGCAAGAGAACGCGAGCCTCGAGGAGATCGTGAAGAACTCGTCGGGCGGCATCTTCAACAACGCCGCCCAGGTCTGGAACCACACGTTCTACTGGAACAGCATGAAGCCCGGCGGCGGCGGCGAGCCCACCGGCGCCATCGCGGCCGCCATCAACGCCAGCTTCGGCAGCTACGCGGCCTTCCGTGAGCAGTTCGTCGCGGCGGCCACCACGCAGTTCGGCTCCGGCTGGGCCTGGCTGGTGAAGAGCGGCGACAAGCTCGAGATCGTGAAGACCAGCAACGCCGAGACGCCGCTGACCACGGACAAGAAGCCGATCCTCACCATCGACGTGTGGGAGCACGCGTACTACGTGGACTTCCGCAACGCGCGCCCGAAGTACATCGACACCTTCCTCGACTCGCTCATCAACTGGGACTTCGCCAACGCCAACTTGGGCTGAGCCCTTCCGCCCATGCGGCCCATGCGCCCTCCGTGGACTCTCCACGGGGGGCGTTTTCGTGTCTGCAGGCAGGCGGCGTGGGCTCGCGACGTCTGCCGAAAATTGGACCCTCGGCGCCCGTTCTGAAATGGGTCTCGTGCGGAGCACTGGCTCCCGACGAGGCAAACCATGCAACCACAGATCGAGCGCAGGTCGCACGCGCAGCGCGTGCCGATGGATCAAGGGGTCGTCGAGGTCTCCTTCTTGGAGTACGGCGAGACCGCACCGGCAGACGCCGTGAACATCGCCGAGGGCGGACTCTCGCTGCGGGCGTCCATCCTCCCCGAGGTGGGCACGGAGATGCGCTGCGCGTTCCCGATGCCGGACGGGCAGTCCATCGAGGCCGAGTGCGAGGTGGTCTGGGCCCAGCACAGCGGACCCTACGCGGGCGAGTTCGGGCTGCGCTTCGTGGACATCGCGCGCCTCGACGAAGAGCGCATCCGCGACTACGTGGACGCCCATCAGACGCGCGCTCGCGCGGAGTGGGACGACTCCGATCCGGGCGACTCGGACGGCGGCTACGTGGACGACTCGGACCCCGGCCACGAGGCGCGCGTGTCCGACGGCTACGAGCTGAGCGCGGAAGAGCAGCGCGAGCTGAGCAAGCCCCCCGGCATCCCCGACACCATCCGTTTGTTCATCGACGGCGTGAGCAGCCCCGTGGCGGCGTCCGTGGTGCACGCCACGCACGACGCGCTGGTGGTGGCCCAAGAGCTGCCCTTCCTGAGCGTGGGCACGGCCATCGCCGCCATCGAGGACGGGCCCAAGGGGCGCCTGGCCTCGGTGGAGCTGCGCATGGTGAACGGCGTGCCGCGCCTGATGCTGACCGTGCTCTTCAAGGACGACCAGAGCCAGCCCGGCGTGGACGACAGTGCCGCACCGGCCGTGCACAACGCCGTGGCGTACGCCAAGACCGAGCTGCGCAGCCCGCTGGACACGCTGCCGGACGAGGATGAAGCGGTGGAGCAGCTCGCCGCGCCACGCGCCGCGGCACCGGCCGAGGCCACCGCCGGCATCGTGAGCGCACGCCGTGACTCCGAGCCGCCCGTGTTGGGCCGCCAAGTGGACGCGCGCGTCTCGCACGCGCCCGCGCGCCGCGCCGAGGTCTTCGCCCGACAGGCGGAGGAGGACGACCTCGAGGACCTGGACGACGACCTGGCCGTGGACGCCATGGACGACGACCTCGACGACTTGTTGGGCGCCGCCGTGCACGTGCGCCGCCCGGCCCCCGCCGCAGAGGCGGACCTGCGCCCCGCCGCCCCGAGCGAAGCCGAGCTGGGAGACTCTCCAGTGGACCGCCTGTCGTTCATGCTGCGCACCCGCACACGCCAGCTGAGCGAGCGCGCCAAGCCGCTGACCGACCGCGCCCGCGACCTGTCGAAGCAGGGCGCGCGCGGCATCCTGCCCGCGCTCCGCACCCTTTTCGCGCAGCTCGTGTTGTTCGCCAGCGCGCTGCGCAAGAAGGCCGGCCCCGCGGCGGCCTCGCTGTTCGGGCGCACCCAAGCTTTCACCGTCGCGCGGCTGCGCTCGGGCGAAGGTGCGCGCGTGGGCACCAAGGGCGGCCGCCCCGTGCGGCGGCAGCAGCAGTCGCGCCTGGGCGTGACCGGTCGTCCCCCGGCGGCGCAGGCCGAGGTGGAGACGCGCCTCGACCCGCAGCGTGCACGGCGTCGCACCGTGTTCCTGTCGAGCGTGGCCTTCCTGTTGGTGGGCACCACCGTCTGGGCCCTCACGCCCGGCGACGAGGTCAGTGAGGTGGCCACGGCGAGCGACGACACCGCGAGCCCCAGCAGCAGCGCCATGGAAGCGGCAGCGCCGGCCAGCACGGTGGTCTCGCCCTACGTGGACCCGAGCGCCCAGCTGGCAGAGCCCGCGCCCGTCATGGAGGCCGCCCCCGTCCCGAGCGGGCCCACCCCCGGCCCGTTGGCCGAGCCCACCTACCCCACGCTCGGCGAAGAGCGCCCTGCCGTACCGGGCAGCGTCGCGAGCGACTCCCCCTACGCCGAAGGCGAGGCCGAGGGCGCCACCGCGGCCCCCGAGGTCCAAGAGGGCCGCACGTTCGGTGCCGAGTCCGTGTCGAACGCGCGCTCCTTCGAGATCACCATGAGCCAGCCCGTGCGCACCCTGCGTGGCCGCGCCGAAGGCAACGGCTTCGTGGTGGACATCCCGAACGCGCTCGCCATCAGCGGCGCACGCACCATCAGCCGCAACCACCCGATGGTCGCGCGCAGCCACATCTTGAACCACGGCGACCACTCCACGCTGACCATCGAGTTCGCCGAGGGGCAGTCGCCGGCCTACCGCGTGTCCGCGCGCGGCGCCGCCATCCACATCGAGATCGCGCGCTGAGCCCGGGGGGCCCGTCAGTCTTCGCCGGGGCTCGAGCCCCGCGACGAGGCGCGGTCCAGGTCCAGGATCTTCTGCTCGCCCACGTAGCTGCGCGTCTCGTACTTGGTGACGCGCCCGATCTTGCGGACGATGTCGGCCATGCGTTGGGCCTCGCTGACCATGGTGCCGGCCGCTCGGTGCTCGGCGCTGCCCGGCGTGAGCTTGCGCTCCAGCAGCTCGGCATAGGCCATGATGCTGGTGAGCGGCTGGTTGAGCTCGTGCGCCGCCGTGCCGGCCAGCTCCGCCAGCACCGCCTGGCGCTCGGTGTGCTCCAGCTTCTGGTGCACCTCGGCCAGGCGCTGCTGCGTGCGCAGGCGCTCGCGCAGGTCCGTGAAGATGCCGAAGGTGGCCACGGGCTCACCGCGCTCGAAGATGAGCGCAGCCGAGATCTGGATGGGGATCTGCTCGCCGTTCGCGCCCTTGGCGTCGACGCGCGTTGGCACCAAGCGCCCGAAGCCGCCGTGCCCCTCGGACATGAGCCGGTCGCGGACCAGCGTCCAGCCTTCGCCGTCGTACAGGTCGGACAGGTTCATGCGGCCCACCACGTCGGCGGCGCGGTAGCCGTAGATGCGCTCGGCGCTGGGGTTGAAGAGCACGATGTTGCCCTCCATGTCGCCCGCCACGATGCCGTCCACGCTGGCGTCGATGAGCGACTCCAGGAACTCCATGGTCTTGATGAGCTCGGCCTCGGTCTGGCGCTGGACCGTGACGTCCTGGCACGACACCAGCACCTTGGCGTCGCCGATGGCCAGCGCTGCGAACGAGCAGTTGAGGATGACCTCGCTGCGATCCTTGCGCACGAAGCGGATGTCGGCGCCGCGTGGGTAGACGCCCGCCGCGAAGCCGTCCCAGAGCGCGCGGGTGCGCTCGCGCTCGGCGTCGGCCACCAACAGCTTGATGGCCAGCCCCTTCATCTCGTCCGCCGAGTAGCCCAGCATCTCGTGGGCGCGCGGGTTGGCGAACAGCAGCGAGCCGTCCGCGGCCAACACCGCGATGCCCTCGGCGGCCGAAGCGAAGAGCTCGGCGTAGCGTTCCAGCCCCGCCAGCCGGCGCTCGGCCTCGAAACGCGCGAACGTGACCTCTTGTGTGTGATCGCGCAGGGACTGCATGACGCGCGCGTTGCGCAGCGCCACGGCGGTGGCGTTGGCGACCGCCTGGCAGTAGCGCATCTCGCGCGGGTGCAGCACGCGGTTGGGCGTCTCGAGGCGCAGGAAGAACACGCCGATGGCCTGCGTCTCCCACACGATGGGGATCAGCACCATGGCGCCCAGGTCCTGCGCCACGGTGACGCCCTGCAGCACGGGGTGAGTGCGCACGTCGTCGATGGTGAGCGGCTCGCGGCAGCGCAGCACCTCGCGGATCTCGGGGTAGTCCGCCAGGTCGATGGCCAGGTTGGTGAGCGTCTCGTCGTCGCTGGCCACCATGACGTAGCCCGTCTCCTCCGAAGAAGAGCCGTCGGTGTCGGGGGCCAGCACGATGGAGATGCGCGACGAGCCGATGGCGCGCGCCACACGGCGCACCACGGAGAACAGAATGTCTCGGAAGTCGAGCGATGACGTGAGCCGCTGCGTGAGCTCGAGCAGGGACTCTGCGTCCTCGGCCGACTCCAACAGCTGGGCGTGCTGCGCCCGCGCGTTGGCGCTGACCAGCCAGCGAGTGCGCCACTGGCGCCCGTCCAGCGGGGCCAGCAGCACGTCGGTCGCGCCACGCGTGAGCCACGTGTGCGGCGCCTCGGGCTCGGTGCCGTCCAGCAGGAGCATGAGCGGCAGCTGCCCACCGAGGGCGGCCTGCACGCTGGCCAGCAGCTCGGGGTCGGGCGGCAAGATGACCCCGGCGTCCGCCACGGGTGTGTCGGCCAGCGCGGCCACCAGGTCCGGGACGCAGGCGAAACCCTGCACCGGCACATCGCTGCCCAGCGCGGACAAAACACGTTCACGCCTAGCGGCGTCGTGGTCGAGCACGTAGGCGGCGGGGTTGGGGGGATTCATCTGGAACAAAGGAAAACAGCGGTCAGCGCGCGGAGCCTCTCCGGACAGCATATCAGGGGCTCTCGAACGGGGGTATGAAATGGCAGGTCAGATCTCGAAGGCCATGGCCTCCACGCGGGCCAGCTCGCGCACGCGGAGGATCTCGGAGGTGTACTCGCTCATCTCTTCGCGGATGGCCTCGCTGGTCAGGTCCACCATGCTCTCGACCACCGGGGTGACCGAGGCCAGCGTCTCCGACAGGCCGTGCGCCAGGTCGTCCAGCCGCCGGTCCAGCTCCTCGAGGTCGCGCTCCGTCTCGGCCACCACGGCCTCCAGCATGCGGTCGTGGGCGGTCCCCAGGTCCTCGAGCACATCGGCAGGGACCACCTCGGGGAACATGCGCGCGAGGCGCACCAGGTTGCGCCACGTCTCCTCGGCCCCGACCGGGTCCGGGCGACGCCCACGCAGGCGCTGCCCGCCCAGCTCGAGCTGCTGGAACGCCTCGCGGTACTGCGCCAGCTGGACGTGGTACTGCATCTCACCAACGCGCGGCCAGAGGTAGTGCAGGCGCGTGTGGCGCTGCTCCGTGGCCACGTCACGCAAGCCCTTGCTGGACTCCGGCAGCCGGCTGAAGAACGCCGCGGCCATGCGGTCGGACTGCTCCAGCAGCGCGCGGTTGGCGATGCGCCGACGCAGCCGGTGGACGCTGCGCTGCAGCAGCATGAGCACCTGCTTGCTGGCCACGCGGGTGGCCTCGTCCAGGCTGCCCCCGTACTCGCGCGCCCAGGCCACCAGCTGGTTGCGGTGGCGCGCCTCGATGTCCAGCGTGACGCGCGGCAAGTCCAGCTCCATGGCCCGCAGCTCGCGCAGGTTGCGGTGCGACCGCACGAACAGCACCAGGTAGATGGTGAGGTAGAAGGCGCCGTAGAGCAGCAACCACAGGCTGAGGCCCAGCGCCGTGGCCAGGTGGTCGTTCAGCCAGCGCCCGAAGTCCCCCGTCAGCGGCACGCGCAGCCCACGGGCGACCTCGCGCTCGGCCCACTCCACGAGCCGTGGCCGCACCGAGAAGGCGAAGTCGCCCACCAGCGCCAGCAGCACGATGGCCACCAGCCCCAAGCGCCGCATGAGCACGGCAAAGGGCACGCTGGCGTTCTGCGAGATGCGCATGACGTGGCGCGAGCCATACACCACGTCGGCCGCGCCCAACACGAACGCGAAGAGACGCGGGGCCACGCCATAGCGCGAGCGCACCTCCAGCTTGAACAGCGCGGCGTCTGGCTGCCCCACGATGACCACCGGCGGGAAGTCGAGATCGATGCGCACCTCGCGCGGGGGCCCGGACACGCGCGGCACTTCGAGGACGCAGACGTGACGCTCCGCGGGCGACCGCAGGTTCTCGTCCAGCGAGGCCACGAAGTCGTCCACGCGCTCGCGCCGGCTGGCCGTCAGCTCGTCCATCATGGCCTGCAGGCGCGCTTCGATGCGCTTCACGTACGCGATGGGGCTGCGGTCACGGCCCTGGGCCACCTCGGACCACGAGACGTCGGCGCCCTGCTCGAAGCGCACGAGGCTGGTCTCCGCGCGGCCGGTCAGCTTGGCGAGGGCGTTCGAGGCGAGCTGCGCCTGCAGCTGCCGGAAGCGCATGAACCACATCACCTTGTGGATGAAGTAGAGCAGCGACAGCAGCATCACGCCGTAGAACGCGGCTACGAAGATGTTCGCCATGAGGCCCATCGGGGGCCGGCCTCTAGCACCCGGGCTCAGGGGGGGCACCCCGGCCCACAGGCCCTCGGCTGGGCTGGTCAGTCGGGCGCACGCGGGCTACAAGGCGCCATGCGCTACCGCCAGGCGTTCATCCCGACGCTCAAAGAAGTCCCGAAGGACGCCACGAGCCCCTCGCACGTGCTCCTGCTGCGTGCCGGCTACGTGCGTATGGTCGGCGCCGGCATCTACGAGATGCTGCCGCTGGGCCACCGCGTGCTCACCAAGATCAGCAACATCGTGCGCCGCGAGATGAACGGCGCCGGCGCCCAAGAGCTGCTCCTGCCCGCGCTCTTGCCGGCCGAGTATTTCCGGGAGACCGGTCGCTGGGACAGCTTCGGCGACGCGCTGGTGCGGCTCAAGGACCGCCGCGGCAACGACTACCACTTGGGGCCCACGCACGAAGAGATCATCACGGACTTGGTGCGCCGCGAGGTCAAGAGCTACCGGCAGCTCCCGCTCAACCTCTACCAGATCCAGATGAAGTTCCGTGACGAGGCGCGCCCGAGAGGCGGACTGCTGCGCTGCCGCGAGTTCCTCATGAAGGACGCGTACTCGTTCGACGTCTCGCTGGAAGCCGCCGAGAAGAGCTACGCCGGGATGCGTGACGCCTACCACGCCATCTTCAAGCGGCTGGGCCTGCACTACCGCGTGGTGAAGGCCGACAGCGGCGCCATGGGTGGCAGCACCAGCGCCGAGTTCCAGGTGCTCACGCAGACCGGTGAGGACGCCATCGTGGCGTGCTCCGCGTGTGAGTACGCCGCCAACGCCGAGGTGGCCGAGGCCCAGCGCGCTCCGCGTGCCGCCGCCGCTGCGGGCGAGCTCCCGGCCCTCGAGAAGGTGCGCACCCCCAAGGTGAAGAGCATCGACGACGTGGTGGCGTTCTTCGCGGAGAACGTGCCGAGCGTCACGGGACTCACGCCCGCCACGTGCATCAAGTCGCTGGTCTACGTGGTCAGCAAGATCGCCACGGGCGAGAGCGAGACCGTGCTGGTGGTGGTGCGCGGCGACCACGAGGTCAACGAGATTGGCCTCTTGCGCCACCTGGGCTTCGACGAAGCACGCATGGCCACCGAAGAAGAAGTGAAGGCCGCCGCCGCCGCCGCCCCGGGCTTCATCGGTCCGGTGGGCTACACCGGCCGCGTGGTGGTGGACGTAGACGCCGCCGCGGTCACCAGCGCCGTCGGCGGTGCCAACGAGAACCCCTTCCACTACGCACACATCGTGCACGGGCGGGACTACCAGGGCGAGCTGGCCAACGTGCGCCTGGTGCGCGCCGGTGACCTCTGCACTCAGTGCGGCGCACCGCTCGAGACCTACAAGGGCATCGAGGGCGGGCACGTGTTCATCCTGGGCACGCACTACTCCGACAAGATGGGCGCCACGTACCTGGACGAGGGCGGCGTGAAGCGCTCCATCGTGATGGGCTGCTACGGCATCGGGGTCTCGCGCCTGATGGCCACCGCCATCGAGCAGCACCACGACGACCAGGGTATCCGCTGGCCCATGGCCATCGCGCCGTTCCAGGTCATCGTCACCATCCTGGGCGACGCCGAGGAGCCCGTGGCCACGGCCAACCAGATCTACGACGGCCTGCGCAGCGCGGGCGTGGACGTGCTGCTGGACGACCGCGACGAGCGGCCGGGCGTGAAGTTCAAGGACGCCGACCTGCTGGGCATCCCGCTGCGCGTCACGGTGGGCGCGCGGACGCTGGCCGAGGGCAACGTGGAGCTCAAGGAGCGCAGCGCGGCCGACGTGGCGCTGGTGCCCGTGGCCGACGTCGTCCGGCGCATCACCGAGCGCGTCCTCGAGCTGGGCGGGGAGCTGGGCAAGTGAGCTCCGTGACCAACGAGTACGAGACGCCCACCAGCCGCATCATCCTGCTGGGCCTGGCCTTCGCGGCGCTGGTGGCCATCGGCGTGTTCACCGTGCTGCGGCCCGAGCTGGAGCAGGAGCCCGAGCCCGAAGCCGCACAGGCCGCTGCCGAGGCCAGCCCCCCGGGCCAGCCGGGCCCCGCGCCGGTCGCTCCCGCCCCCTGATTCAGCGGGGCTGGAATGAAACCCGGCCCGCGTGCGTCGGAGGGGGTGTGCCGCGTGGCCCGAGCTTTTGCGTTATCGGCCACAATTCATCACAATAGAGGCTGAAGTGACTCGCCGCCCCCCCCGACACCCTGCACCCCTCCTGGCCTGGGCCGCGATCGCGGCGCCGCTGCTCGGTGGTGTGGTGCTGGCGCCCGGCCTGGCGCACGCCGATGGCGGCAGCTGCGAAGTGGGGCAGACCCCGTGGTCGTCCCCGGACCACCTCACCTGCAGCGGCGGCAGCGCGTCGCTCTCGGCGCCCAGCAGCATCACGCGGACTCCGCCGCTGCGCGAGGCCCAGCTGGAGCGGACCCCAGCCGCCACCCCCACGGCTCCGCGCGCCGCCGCCCCGGCAGCGGCCATCGATGATGCCGTGGGCGCCCAGCCGTTCGAGCGCGCCCGTGCGCTGGCCGCCGAAGGCCAGCTGGACGCGGCGTTCACGCTGCTGAGCGAGACCGAGGTCGCCTTCCCGCGCCTGGTGGACCGCGTGGCGCTGCTGCGTGCCGAGCTGCTGATCAACGCTGGCCGCTACGAGGAAGCGTTGCCAGCCCTGCGCCAGGCCCGCGGAAGCGTGGACAGCGCCGTGCGGGTGGAGGCCGAGATCGCCGAGGTGCGCGTGCGCATCCTGCGTGACGACCCGCGCGCCGAGGGCGTGCTGCGCGCGCTGTGCGGGCGCTACCACGAGCTGCCGTCCGAGGCCGAGCTGCGGCTGCTGCTGGGCGAGTCGCTGCTGCGCCGCGAGCGCCGCCCGCAGGCCGCCGAGGTGTTCCGCAAGCTGGACCTCCACTTTCCGGGCAGCGCCCCTTCGCTCGCGGGGCTGGTGCACCTCGAGCAGCTGCGCGCCGACGGCGTGCGCGTGCGCCGCCAGCTGACCACCGAGCGCGTTGACCGGGCAGAGCGCCTGGTGAGCCTCGGCCACCACGAGCTGGCGCGCACCGAGCTGGCTGCGCTGGGCGAGGTGCGGCTGAGCCGCCCGCTGCGCTCGCGCGTGCACCTGGCCACGGCCAACCTGGCGCGCCTCGAGGGGCGTTGGCGCGAGGCGCTCGAGCACCAGCAGCTGGGCATCCGCCAGAGCCCGCCCGTGCCGGCCGAAGAGGCCGAGGCGCGCGCCGAGCGGGCGGCCGACATGATGACCGCCACGCTGTCGCGTGACGTCGCCCTGGCCACGCAGCGCATCGAGCACATGGTGGGGCGGCGCGAGTACAGCCAGCTGGCCAGCTCGCAGCTGGTGCAGATCATCGGCGTGGGCGCCCGCGCCGGCCTGGCCGAGCCCGTGCGCGCCGCCACGCACGCGCTGGCCCAGCGTGACATCGCCATCGACGCCCGCATGGACGCGGCGCTCGAGGCCATGGGCCTGGCCGACGACGCGGACCTGCTGCGTATGTTCGAGCCGCTGGCCAACACGCGCAGCCAGCGCGGCACGCAGGCGGCGTACTACCGCGCCCGCGCCCTCGAGCGCCTGGGCCGCGTGGACGAAGCGCGCGCCGCCTACCGCGAGGTCAAGGCGCACGACAACACGCCCCAGCACTACTACGCCATGTGGTCCGACGTGCGCCTCACGGCCATGCGTGCGGCCCAGCGCACGGACGCCCACCGCCTGGATCCCGCCGCCACCGCGCACGCGGAAGGCATGCGCCCCACCCCGCCCGCCACGGCTCACGAGGCCATGCAGCTGCGCGTGGACATGGACGCCCTGGCGGAGCGCTTGGCGCCGCTGGCCGAAGAGCACGGCGACGCGTTCCCATCGCTGCCGCGCGCCTATGACCTGCTGCGCCTCGGCGAAGCCGACACCGCCAGCCACGAGCTCTACGAGGCGTTCCTGCAGTGGCGTGACGCGCGCGGGCGGCCGCTGCGGCGCGTGGGCCTCGAGGGTGTGGCCCGCGGCGGTGACCGTCGCCGCGCGGGCGTGAGCTTCGCCATGCGCCGCGAGCGGATGGCGCTGGCCCCCGAGGAGCGCATCGAGCTGGCCGAGATCAGCGGCACGCTCGGCGACCACGGCACCGCCGTGGGGCTGGCAGGCTGGGCGCACGTGGGCCCACGGCCGCGCGCTCACGCTCACCTGGTGGAGCAGGCGGCGCTGCGCCACGGCCTCGACCCCAACCTGCTGTTCGCCATCATGCGGGTGGAGAGCGTCTACCAGCGCGGCATCATCAGCTACGCGGGCGCCATCGGGCTCACGCAGATCATGCCGCGCACCGGCCGCCTCATCGCGCAGGCCCGTGGCATGGAAGACTTCGACACCGGCGACCTGGTGGACCCGGCCCTCAACCTGGACTTCGCCGCTTGGTACCTGGCGTCGCTCATCGAGCGCTTCGACGGGCACCTGCCGCTGGCCATCGCCAGCTACAACGGCGGGCCCCACAACGTGCGGCGCTGGCTGCGAGCGCACGGCCCGGCGCAGCCCGTGGACGCGTTCCTCGAGTTCATCCCCTTCGAGCAGACGCACCGCTACGTGCGCCGCGTGTTGACGCACTACCAGGCCTATCGCGCTCAGGTGGAGCTGCCGCCCGAGACGCTGTCCATGTCGCTGCCCAGCGGCGACGACCACGCCATCGCGTTCTGAGGCCCGCGTGAGCGAACCGCTGGACGTCGTCGTGCTGGGCGCTGGCGTGGTGGGCCTGGCGTGCGCACGCGCCTTTGCGCAGCAGGGCCGCGAGGTGTTCGTGGTGGAGGCCGAGGCGGGCATCGGGCGCGGCACGTCCAGCCGCAACAGCGGCGTGATCCACGCGGGGCTCTACTACCCGCGCAGCTCGTGGAAGGGTCGGCTCTGCACGGCGGGGGCCGCGCAGCTCTATGCGTTCTGCCGCGAGCACGGCGTGGGGCACGAGCGCACCGGGAAGTGGATCCTGGCCACCGATGAGAGCGAGCGCCCCGCGCTCGACGCGCTGCTCACGAACGCGCGCGGCAACGGGGTGGCGCTGCAGCCGGTGAGTGGAGGCGAGCTGCGCGCACGCGAGCCCGCGCTGACGGCGGTGGCTGCGTTGTGGTCCGAGAGCTCGGGCATCGTGGACGTGGCCGAGCTGCTCGAGGCGCTGGCGCGCGACACCCGCGCCCACGGCGGCCAGCTGGTGCTGGGGCAGCGCTGCACCCGGCTGCGGCAGGCGCCGCAGGGCTGGGCTCTGGAGCTCGAGCCCAGCGATGCCACGGGTGCGGTGGCGCGGGAGCACGTCCGCGCGCGCACCGTGGTGAACGCCTGCGGACACGCCGCGCCGCAGCTGGCGCGCCTGGCCGGGGTCGACCTCGACGCACGAGGGCTGCGACCCAGCCTGTACCGGGGTGACTACCTGAGCGTGTGTCCTGCGGCGCCCCGACCGAGGTGCGCGCTGGTGTACCCGCTGCCGCAGCGCCACGGCCTGGGCGTGCACCTGACGCGCGATCTCGGAGGCCGGCTGCGCGCGGGCCCCGACGCCTATGCGGTGGACTCGGCGGACGTCTCGCTGAGCGTGCTGAGCCCCCACGCGTGGCGCGAGAAGGCACAGCGCTTCGCCGAGGCGCTGCAGCGCTACCTGCCGGGCATCGAAGCGAGCCACCTCGAGCCCGAATTCGCGGGCGTGCGGCCCAAGGTGCTGCGCGCGGGAGACGCGCCCACGGACTTCGCGCTGCTGGGTCCCGAGGACACCGGCGCCCCCGGAATGGTGCACCTCTTGGGGGTGGAGTCGCCCGGCCTCACGGCCTGCCTGGCCATCGCCGAGTGGGTTGCAACGCGGCTCGAAACCCGTACAACCGACGCCTAACCCAAGGGAAACCCATGTCCGAGAACGCTCACAAGGTCGTCATCATTGGCAGCGGCCCCGCCGCCCACACCGCCGCGATCTACTGCGCCCGCGCCGAGCTCAAGCCGGTGCTGTTCGAGGGCTTCATGGCCGCTGGGGTGGCGGCCGGTGGCCAGCTCACCACCACCACGGACGTGGAGAACTTCCCGGGCTTCCCCGAGGGCATCATGGGCCCCGAGCTGACCGACCGCTTCCGCGCGCAGTCGGTGCGCTTCGGCACCGTCATCCACACCGAGACGGTGGAGTCGGTGGACCTCAGCCAGCGCCCCTTCCGCTTCAAGACCGACTCGCAAGAGGGCACCGCCGAGGTGATCATCCTCGCCACCGGCGCCACCGCCAAGCGCATGGACATCCCGGGTGCCGGCGACGGCGAGTTCTGGCAGCGTGGCGTCAGCGCCTGCGCGGTGTGCGACGGCGCGCTCCCGGCCTATCGCAACCAGCCGCTGGCCGTGATCGGCGGCGGTGACTCGGCCGTGGAGGAGGCCACCTTCCTCACCAAGTACGGCAGCAAGGTCTACTTGGTGGTGCGCCGCGACGAGCTGCGCGCCAGCAAGATCATGCAGCAGCGCGCGCTCGACAACGCCAAGATCGAGATCCTCTGGAACACCGAGGTGACCGCGTGCAAGGGCTCGGACGGGCTCGAGACCATCACCGTGAAGAACAACAAGACGGGTGAGACGCGCGACCTCGCCGCCACCGGGCTCTTCTTCGCCATCGGCCACACGCCGAACACCAGCTTCTTGGCGGGCCAGATCACCACCGACGACCAGGGCTACATCGTCACGCAGCCGGACTCCACGGCCACCAACGTGCCGGGCGTGTTCGCGGCCGGCGACGTGCAGGACAAGAAGTGGCGCCAGGCCATTACAGCCGCTGGCACAGGCTGCATGAGCGCGCTCGAAGCCGAACACTTCCTCGCGGCGCACGGCGGCTGAGGCTAGACTGGGCGCCATGCCATCCCCCGCCGTCGACGTCTCCGCCGCTCCGAGTGCAGTCCTCTTGGTGGAGCGCTTCCTCGACGCCCTCGAGCGGCTCGACTCGAGCGCCATCCTAGACCTGGTGAGCGACGACATCGTCTACCAGAACGTGCCGCTCCCGCCTGCGCGCGGGCGCCAGCAGTTCGAGCAGCAGCTGGGCCTGATGGCGCGGCACATGACCGAGTTCAAGGTGGACGGGGCACGCTACGAGACGCGCGGCGACACCGTGCTCTGCAACCGCTACGACACGCTGGCGGGCAACGGCTGGCGCATGCGCCTGTGGGTCGAAGGCGAGTTCGTGGTCCGCAACGGGCAGATCGTGCGCTGGGTGGACCGCTTCAGCTGGGCGCGCCTGCTGCTGTCCAGCGCGCTCACCACGCCGCGGTTGCTCATCCACCTGGCCAAGAAGCTGAGCCGCTGAAGTAGTGTCCCCGGCCTGACGACGGTGGGTGCAGGCGGGTCCACAGCTGAAGCGCGTGCTGGGTCGCGGCGGTGCGGGTAGAGTCCCGTTCCATGCACACTGTCGATGGTCTCATCGCGCGGGGAGGTTGGGGCCTGGACGATGTGCAGGCCCGCGGTCGCGCCAACCCCGACACCTTCTGGCTCCCGCCCGAAGGAGACTTGGCGCGCATCGAAGTCGGCAGCGCGGTGCGGCTCATCTTCGCCGTGGTTGATCAGGCGGACACCGTGCGCGATGGCCGTAGCCCCTACGGACCGACGGGGGCACCCGAGCTCACGGTGCACTACGAACGGATGTGGCTCTGGGTCGAGCGTCTCGAGGGGGACGACATCGTCGGAGTGCTGCAGAACGTCCCCGTGGCCACACACACACGGCTCGTGCCCAACGCGCGTGTGCGCTTCCGTCGCAGCGACGTGATCGACATCGAGCATGTCCCACCCGTGTCGATGTGGTCGGAGATTGAGGCGCTCGCAAAGATTGGTTTTCCACACCTCGACGAGTCAGCCGTGCTGCGCCCCGAGGATCCGCTCCGCGACCCCAGCATCTCTCCCACCCAAGCGGAGGTATGTCGCCGCTTCGGCACGCGTCCCGAACGGCCATGGGCGTTCGCACGATGCCTGGTGGGACGCCAAGTCACCATCGACTCTCCGGTGCTGTATGGTGTCCATGCGCGCAGTCACCGTGACCCAAAACAGCAGGACTGCGGTTGGGCCATCTGGTCCGCGGATCCCGACATGGGAGTCGCGGCAAAGAAGGAAGGGTTCGACATCGTTGACGTGGGAAGCCTCTACGACCGCCACCCCCGCGTGTGGGCCTACCTCGCACTTCCGACGGGGTGGGCATTCGTGCTGGGCGCCGCAGGCCACGAAGACGTGTACCAGGACACCCCGCCGGACTGACGCAGCACGCGCCGGCAAACTCCCGTGGAACGCCGTGCTTCGTGTGCCGAGAACCATCCGAGGTTCTCCGCGACAGAGTCGTTCGGATCGAGCCGCTTGGACTCGTGCACGCAGCAGCGAGCCGTTTCGAGGTCACCCGCGAGGCGGAAGACCGATACGACAACCTGTGAGCGCTCGCCGCTCCGCGCCAATCACCGCTTGCGAATGTGCGGTGGGACGTCGCGACCGATGTACGTGTCGCCGCCGAAGCGCTCGTCGTCTTGGTCGGGGTGGTCCACCGTGTAGTGCAGGCCACGGCTCTCGGCGCGCGTGACAGCGCAGCCGATGATCAGCTCGGCCACGTCGGCGATGTTGCGCAGCTCGAGCAGGTCGCGGTTGACGAGGTGGTTCCAGTAGTACTCTCGGATCTCTTCCTGCAGCACCTGGATGCGTCGCGCGGCGCGCTGGAGCCGCCGGTCGGAGCGCACGATGCCCACGTAGTTCCACATGAAGCGGCGCAGCTCGTCCCAGTTCTGCGTGATGATGACGGCCTCGTGGCTGGGGGCCGCCGCGCCCGTGTCCCACTCGGGGATGCGCAGGTCTCCCGTGAGCCCGGGGGACGCCACGATGCTGCTGGCCGCGCGGTGCCCATAGACCAGGCCCTCGAGCAGGCTGTTGCTGGCCAGGCGGTTGGCGCCGTGCAGGCCCGAGCACGTGACCTCGCCCACGGCCCACAGGCCCGGGAGGCTGCTCTTTCCGTCCAGGTCGATGACCACGCCGCCGCACATGTAGTGGGCCGCGGGCACCACCGGGATGGGGTCCTTGCGCATGTCCACGCCGTACTCGAGGCAGGCCTCGTGGATGTTGGGGAAGCGCTCCGCCAGGAACTCGGGCGACTCGTGCGTCATGTCCAGGAACACACACTCTTGGCCCGTGCGCTTCATCTCGAAGTCGATGGCGCGGGCCACCACGTCGCGCGGCGCGAGGTCCTTCATGGGGTGGTGCCGCTCCATGAAGGCCGTGCCGTCGGCCAAGCGCAGGATGCCGCCCTCGCCGCGCAGGGCCTCGCTGATGAGGAAGCTCTTGGCGCGCGGGTGGAACAAGCACGTGGGGTGGAACTGGAAGAACTCCATGTTCGCCAGCAGCGCGCCCGCGCGGTAGGCCATGGCCACGCCGTCGCCCGTGGCCACGTCGGGGTTGGACGTGTAGAGGTAGACCTTGCCCGCGCCACCCGTGGCCAGCACGGTGGCTCGCGCCACGAACGTGAGCACCTCGCCGCTCTCCTCGTCCAGCACGTAGGCGCCGGCCACGCGCCGCTCGCCGCCGAACTTGCTGAGCTCCAGCAGGTCGATGGCCATGTGGTGCTCGAGCAGCGTGATGCGCGGCTGCGCCTCGACGGCCGCCACCAGCGCGCGCTGCACCTCGCGGCCCGTGATGTCGCCGGCGTGGATCACGCGCCGTGCGCTGTGACCGCCCTCGCGCGTGAGGTCGAAGTCCACCGTCTCGTTGCCGTCCGAGTCCCGCTGGCGGCTGAACTCGGCGCCGATCTTCATCAGCTCCTCGATGCGCGCGGGCCCGTCGGCGATGACCATCTCCACCACGTCGAGGTGCGAGAGCCCGCCCCCCGTGGTGAGCGTGTCCGCCACGTGAGCCGCGAAGCTGTCGTCCGGGTCCAACACCGCGGCGATGCCACCCTGCGCGTAGTTGGTGGCCGAGTCCTGCCGCGTGCGCTTGGTGACGCAGGTGACGGTGCCGTGCTTGCTGAGCTCGAGCGCGAGGGTGAGCCCCGCGACGCCCGTGCCGATGATCAAGAAGTCGGTGTCGACGCGCATGGAGGGCGCAGCATATCAGGCTTGGGGCAGGACGCCGCCAGGTGGTTTCCGCCACGTGGGCGTGGGCGTGGGCGTGGGCGTGGGCGTGGTCGTTGACGGCGACGGCGACGGCGACGGCGACGAATGGCGCTTGATCACGGGTGAAGGATGTAGTCGCGATTTCGGGGAGGTGCGGAGGACCTCGGGCAACGCCGAACCAGGCTATCCATGCGCAGTCCGCGCCCGACAGGGGGCGGACTTCCGCCAGAATCCACGCCTGCGATCCTGCCCCGGACTTCAGTCCGGGGTGCCAGTTGTCCTTGTTTTTGGAGCGATTCGTGCGTGCTGAGGATCGACGTCGCAGTTCGTCGCCGTCGCCGTCGCCGTCAACGACCACGACAACGTCAACGTACGTCAACGACAACGCCCGCGTGCGGCCACGGCCGCTTCGCGGGTCGATGCCGGTCGCGCCCCGACCGTCAGTCCAGCCCGGCCAGCAAGCCGCGCAGCTCACCCAGCGCGTGACCGTCTCCCGTGCGCTGAGCCGCCGCGATGCCCGCTTCGAGCGCCGCGCGCGCGTCGGCCGGGCGCCCCAGCTGCTCGGCCACCTGACCTGCCATGAGGTACGTGGGCACGTAGTCCGGAAACGCCTGCATCACCTGCTGATACGCAGCGAGGGCGTCGTCGAAGCGCTCGAGCGAGCGCAGCTCCATGGCGCGCGCGTAGTGCACGAACGGGTCCTTGCTGCCCTTCGCGATCATCGTGTCGAACATGTCGAGGCGCTTGCTCATTCACCCTCCGCGACCACGCCGAGGAACGGCAGGTTGCGCAGCTGCTGCGCGTGGTCGAGCCCGTAGCCCACCACGAACACGTCGTCGATGGTGAAGCCCAGGTAGTCGATGTGGACCGGCGTGCGGGCGCGCGCCGGCTTGTGTAGCAGCGACGCGAGCTCGAGCGAGGCGGGGCCGCGCGTGCGCAGGTTGTCCATGAGGTAGGCCATGGTCAGGCCCGTGTCCACGATGTCCTCGACCAGAATCACGTGCTTGTCCTCGATCGAGTTCGTCAGATCGCTGGTGATCTGCACGACGCCGCTGGTCTCGGTGGAGTCCCCGTAGCTGCGCACGGCCATGAACTCGAGCTCCACGGCGACGCGCTGGTCGATGGCACGCGCCAAGTCGGCCGCGAAGACGAAGCTGCCCTTGAGCACCACCACCAGCACCACCGAGCGGCCCTGGTGGCGCTCCGAGATCTCGCGCCCCAGCTCTTGGACGCGGGCGGCGATGGTCTCGGCGGTGAGCAGGGTCTCGACGGGCATGCCGGGAGACTCGATGCGGCGGGGTCGCATGTCAAGGCGCGGCGGTGAGTGGGAGCACGGCGCGGGCCTCGTCGATGCCCGAGGCGAAGAGCTCCGGCAGGTGCGGCACCAGCACACCCAGCGTGAGCAGCAGGCCCACCAGGCCCAGCGCGGCGCGCAGCGGCATGCCGGCGAAGTGCAGAGGGATCTGCGGCGCGGTGCGCCCCATCAGGCCCAGCGTGAGCTCCATGAGCACCAGCCCCAGCGCCGCAGGTGCCGCCACCGCGACCGTGAGCGAGAGCGCGGCCGCCACCCAGCGCATGCTGCGCTCGGCGATGGCCGCCCACGCCTCGCCCGGCAGGGGCGCGCCGATGGGCACCAGCTCGAGGCCTGCCGCGAACGCGGTGAGCGCCACGCGATGCCCGCCGAACGTGAAGAAGAGCGCCACGCTCAGCAGCCCGAGCAGCGCGCCGAGCGGCGTGCTCTGCCCACCGAACACGGGCCCCGTGCTGGTGCCGTTCTGTGCGCCGCGCAGCGCGTCCAGCCACTGCCCCGCGCCCTCGAGCGCCATCAGCGGCAGCGCCACGGCCACCGCGAAGAGCGCGCCGCGCAGCACCTCCACCACCAGCAGGAGCGGCAGTGAGAGCGGGTCGATGACGACACGCAGATGGGCCAGGGCCAGCGGCACCAGCGCGAGGGTGAGCGTGAGCGCCACCCCGGCACGCACGAGCGCAGGCGCCGGCCGCAACAAGAAGAAAGGCGCGAGCACGGTGAGCGGCGTGACGCGCGCGAACACCAGGAGCGCCACGTGAAGGGGATCGGCTTCGCCCCACGACACGCCCAAGGGCCGCAGCAGCTCACCGATCAGCTGCGCGGTGGGGCTCATCGCACCAGCTCGGGCAGGGCCTCGAAGAGTGCCTGGGCAAAGCGCGCCAGCTCGGCGCTCAGCGCCCCGCCGGTGATGGCCAGCACCAGGCCCACCGCGATGAGCTTGGGCACGAACGAGAGCGTCTGCTCCTGCACCTGCGTGACGGCCTGCACGAGACCGATGCCCACACCCACCACGAGGCTGGTGAGCAGCGCGGGCCCCGAGAGGATCAACGCTAGGTAGAGCGCCTCGGTGGTCAGGCGCGTGAGTTCAGCAGGCTCCACGAGGTACTCCGAGGTGGTCGTTGTCCCACATCTGCGGAGTGGAGCACCGGATGGCCCCGCGAGCAACCGTTCGCGCGGACTCAGGGCGCGAGCAGCAGGCGCACAATGCCGAAGGTGCCCACGGCGACGAACACCGCCAGAGCCAGCTGCATGGGGAGACCCATGGCCGCGAGGCCGCGCTTCTTCTTGCGCTTGCG
The DNA here is from genome assembly GCA_016706685.1 of Sandaracinaceae bacterium. Classification (NCBI taxonomy): domain Bacteria; kingdom Pseudomonadati; phylum Myxococcota; order Polyangiales; family Sandaracinaceae; species Sandaracinaceae bacterium. Next base: position 26,377 of record JADJJE010000005.1, read on the forward strand.
CTTTGGCGGAGGCGCCGAGATGGCAGCCACGTCCACTTGAATGGAAGGCTCGTCACGCCGCGCAGGAGCCGTGGCGGCCGGCTTGGGCGCCTCGACGGGCGGTTCGAAGCCTGCAGCCGCCGCCTCGAGCGCTGACGCGTCCCACATCTCGGTCAGCTCGTCGGCTTGAGACCCTGGGTCGGAGGACTTGTCGTCGGTCGTGTCGGTCACGGCTCAGCTCGATGGTCGCAGAAAGACCGGAAGATTGCCAAGGACCTTGCGCAACTTTCGGTTGCCACGGTGCGCTCAGCCCCCGGCGCTGAACACCACGGGGAAGCGGGTGTTGCCACCATCGGACGAGGCCGGGAAGCGCCAGCGGCGGACGCTCTGCTCGATGCACGCGCCCAGGCCGCCGAAGTCGCTTCCGGAAGCGCTGACGGCGGTGACCGTGCCGCTGCGACCCACCGTGACGCTGACGTCCATGCGGGCCCGCGGCGGGTTGGCCTGGCCGCGCGCCGCGCGCTCGTAACAGGTCTGCAGCTGGCGACGGTTGTTGGTGACCACCCGCTGGACCGCAGCGGCCTCGAGCGGGGGCGCCGCAGCCGCAGACATCCCGGTGGTCAGGTCCGTGGGCGTGACGGTCATGCCGGTGGGCGACTCGAACGCCGCAAACGCGGAGTCATTGGCCGCGGTGGCCGTGGCCATGGTGCCCGTGGTGGTGACGGGGCGTGTGCCCGGTGTGCCGTGGCGAACGGTGTCGGTGGGCGTCTCGGGCTCGGCCACGATGCCGGCGTCCACGGTTGCTGGCGCCTCGGGGATCTCGAGCGGCTGCGGCGTGACCGGGTCCGCGACCTCGGGCGTGGCGGTGGGCGCTGCGGCGACCACGGGATCCTGCGAGCCGAACCACTCGGACCCCTTCATGCCCAGCACGATACCGAAGAAGATGCCGCCGGCGAGCATGCCCCAGACCCACACGGGCGTCTTCTGAGACGACTCGCGCTCGCGCGGGGCCTCGGAGACCCGAGGGGCAGGCGTGGCGGCCAACGGAGCGGGTGCGGCCGCAGCCACCGCGACGGGCGCCGTGCGGGCTGCGCGCGGCACGGGGGCGGCGGCGGGCGGCGCGGACGACGGGCTCTGGAACTCGAGCGCGAAGTCGTCTTCGGGAGCGTCCGAGTCCGGCATGACGTTGGCCGGGGGCGCCACGGGAGCGACCGCGCGGCCGCCGAGCGGCACGAGGTTGGAGCTGGACCGGTCGGACGTGGGGAGGTTGAAGGCGCCCGACCCACCCGAGCGTGTGCGCGGGCCGGAGGGGCGCGGCGCCGTGCTGCTGGGCGTGCTGCGGGTGGCCGGCGGAACCGACGGACGCCGGCGCTGCTCCAGCAAGGAAGCCAGCTGTGGGATGTCCCGGAGCGGACGCCAGTCGTCGAAGCCCTCGCGCCACGCCAGCGAGTCACCGGTGACGGCGCCCGTGCCGATCTTGCGCGCGATCTCGTCGCGGCGGATGGGCCCCACCGGCACGTCGTTGATGGCCACGTGCCACTCTTCGGCGGCCGCCGGTGGCGCGGCAGGTGCCGAGGCACGCAGCGAGCCCGCGTCCTGGCCTTCGCTGCCGACCTTCTTGCGGAAGTCTGCGCCCAGCGCGGAGGGCCGCCCAGTGGCCGCCGCGACCGAGTCCGCGGAGGGTGCGGGAGCCTTGGCCGGCACGCGTGCGCCGCTGGCGTCTGCGCCGGCCGCCTTGGCCGGCACGGCGGCCGCGGCCTTCTTGGGGACGGCGGCCGCAGGGGCTGGCGCCTTCGCGGGCACGCTCGCCGGGGCGCGTGCGGGGACGCTCGCCTTGGCGACGGACGGCACGGGCGCGGGACCGGGCACTGCGACTGGCGCGGGGCTGGAAGCCGGAGCTGCGGCGGGTGGCACGACGCTCGGTGCAACACCTGCCCCACGGATCAAGATGTCGTTGCCGCACTTGCGGCACGTCATGCGAAGCGTGCGCCCGGAGACCTTCTCGTCGGGGATCTGGTACTTCGCTTTACAGTTGTCGCAGAGAAATTTCATCGAATGCCGGTGCTTGGGAAGCGCTCGAAGGGGCGGTCAGAGCAGCGCCATCAGGTGCTCTTTGATGCCCTGCCGCGTCTCGTCGTCGGGGGAGTTGCCGAGCGCACGCTCCCACATCTCAATGGCTTTGTACTTGAATCCCGCCCGTTGATACAGGATGGCCAGGTTCTTGAGGGCGGCGAAGTGTCGGGGCTGCAGGTCCACGGCGGTCTCCAGCTCCTGGATGGCGTCGAAGATGTCCTCACCCCGGCCGAGCACGAGTCCCAGGTGGTAGTGAAGTTGGAAGCTGCCCGGATCGACACCCAACCCCTCCCTGAGCTTGGCTACGGCGAGGTCTAGGTCTCCCGCCCGGTACGCATCCATGCCCTGCTCGAGGAAGACCGAGGTCTCCTTCGAGAGCATGTCGTCCAGCGGGACGTCGCCGCTGCGCCCGTCGAGCACGGCGTCCACGTGCGTGAGCACGTCGGCCATCTTGAACGGCTTCTCGAGGAAGGCGTCCACCCCGAAGCTGGACTTGAGGTCCTCGGCCACGCGCCAGCCGCGGTAGATGGCGCTCACCATGATGATGGGGATGTGCCCGTAGCGCTTGCTGCCCTTGATGCGCCGGCAGATCTCGAAGCCGTGCACCTCGGGCAGCATGGCGTCCAGCAGGATGACGTCCGGCGTGTTGTCGCGCACGAGTTGCAGGGCCTCGAGCCCGCGCTTGGCCTCGATGACCTCGTAGCCCTTGGTCTGCAGCACCCGCACGAGCAGCTTGCGGATGTCGTCCTCGTCGTCGACCACCAGCACCTTGGGGCGCTCGGGGCGCGGACGCGCAGAGGCCGTGGGCAGCGGCGCCATCTTGGAGCCGAAGGCGTCGTCCAGGCTGGCGGACGCGCTCTCCTTGCGGGTCTCCCGTGCGCGCAGCGCATCGATGCCCAGGTCGTCTTGGGTGGCTTGCGGCGCGGCAGGCGGGGGCGCGAGGGCTGCCACGTTGCGGCTCACCTCCACGGCACGGACCGGCTCGGGCTGGGGGGCCGCGCGCGACGGCCGCACGGGCGCCGGCGGCGGGGCCCGTCGGGGTGGCGCGTTGATGCCCACCGTTGCGAGGTACTCGTCGGTGACGTGGGTGCCGATGTAGTACGGCTCGTTCCCGTCGAGCGCCGCGTAGGCCAAGTCGATGACCGAGGTGAGCGCCTCGTGCAGAGCCACGTGGGCGAAGACGCGCAGGCCGGTGACGAACTCGATCTCGTCCACCACGCGCCGGTCGTTCGGGTCCGCCATGGCGAGGAACACGCGGTCTTCCTTCACGAGCACGGGGAGGATCAGGTGCTGGCGCGCGATCTCCACCGGAACGAGCTTGAGGTTGTCGGTGGGGATGACGACCTGCGTGAGATCGATGCCCGGGAGCCCGTGCTGCTCGCTGAGGGCCTTGAGCAGGTCCACCTCCGCCACCATGCCGGACTTGACGGCCGTGGTGGCCAGGCGCTGGCCGGGATGCGTGCGCTGCTCGGCCAAGAGCTCGTCCAGCTCGGCCTGGGTCACGAGCCGCTGCTTCAGCAGGATCTTGCCCAGCTGCTTTTTGTCGCCTGAACCGTTACTCATCGCGGGGGGTGGGGGTCGCCCATCGGAATCGGAATGCTACAGCAGGGGTCTCCGGTTCCACAACTTGCAAATCCTCGGACTGCATACGGAGTCCAGGGCTGCTCGCTCTTCTGGACGATGGCCGAAGCGCCCCGCACAATGGCCGCTCCGGAGCGGGAATAGAACCCGCCGCGACCTCGATTGGCCTCACGATGCGTCCCGTCCTCACATCCCTCGGTAGCTCCCTGACCAGCGCCCTGCTGTTGACGTTCGTCGTGCTGGGGGGCTGCACGCGCGACATCCCCAACACCACCGTGCCGGACACCGCGGACAACCGCGAGGTCATCGAGTTCATGGAGGTGTACCGCCGGGCGCTCGAAGACCGCGACGTCGCCACCCTCGTGGGCATGGCTTCGCCGCGCTACCTGGACCTGTCGGGCACCCCGAACGGGGACGACGACGTCGACTTCGACACCCTCTCCGCCAACCTGCCCACGCTGTTCGCTCGCGTGGAAGACGTGCGCTTCGAGATCCTCTATCGCCACGTCATCTTCCGCGAGACCGACGTGCTGGTGGAGTTCCGCTACACCGCGAGCTGGCTGATCGCCGACCACCGCGGCGAGAACCAGTGGCGCCACAAGGTGGAAGACAAGCGCATGGTGCTCGAGTGGGACACGGACAACAGCCGGTACCTGATCCTCTCCGGCATGTGAGCGCGGGGCGCCGCAGGGAGCCGGCTCACGGCCCTCAGCCCAGCCCGTAGTCCTTGATCTTGTAGAGCAGCGCGCGGTGGCTGATCTCCAGTAGCTTCGACGCCTGCGTGCGGTTGCCCTGGGTCTTCTCGAGGGCCTTGCGGATGAGCGACTCCTCGATGAAGCGCTGCGTCTTCTTGATGGAGAGCTCCCCGCTGGCGAGCATGGCGGCAACGGCGTCGGTGGGCTCGCGCACGCGGTCGGGAAGGTCGGACTCGGTGAGCAGCTGGCCCTCGGTGAGCACCACGGCGCGCTCGATCAGGTTCTCGAGCTCGCGCACGTTGCCGGGGAAGGGGTACTGCACCAGTCGCTTCTTCGCGGCGGCGTCGAGCCCGCGCACGTCCGTGCCCAGCCGCGAGTTGCAGCGCGCGATGAAGTGCTCCGCCAGCAGCAGGACGTCCTCGGCGCGCTCGCGCAGCGGCGGGGCTACGATCTGGAGCACGTTCAGGCGGTAGAAGAGGTCCTCGCGGAAGCGGCCCTCCTTCACTTCGTGCTCGAGGTCGCGGACGGTGGCGGCCACCACGCGCACCTTCACCGCTTTGTCCCGCACGTCGCCCACCGGGCGAATGGTCCCCTCTTGGAGCACCCGCAGCAGCTTCACCTGCAGCGCCAGGGGCAGCTCGCCGATCTCGTCCAGGAAGAGCGTGCCGCCATCGGCTTCCTCGAAGAGCCCACGTTTGTCGGCGCGCGCGTCCGTGAAGGCGCCCTTCTTGTGCCCGAAGAGCTCGGTCTCGAGCAGGGTGCCCGGGATGGCGCCGCAGTTCACGGGCACGAAGCGCCCCGCGCGCTGGCCACCCATGTCGTGCAGCGCACGCGCGATGAGCTCCTTGCCGGTGCCGCTCTCGCCTTGGATGAGCACGGTGGTGTCGTAGCCGGCCACCTTCTCCACCACGCGGAACACCCGCCGCATGGCCTCGCTCTTGCCCAGCATGGTGGCGAACGACTGCTGCTCGCGGATGGCCTCGCGCAGGGCCTTGTTCTCGCGCCGCAGCGTCTCGCGCTCCTCGGCTTTGCGCAGCGCCAGCAGCACCTCGTCGCGCTTGAACGGCTTGGCCACGTAGTCGTAGGCGCCCGCTTTCATCGCGTCGAGGGCCAGCTCGAGCGACCCGTAGGCGCTCATGATGATGACGGTGGCGTCTTGCCCCCTGGCGCGCAGCGCAGTGCACAGCTCGATGCCCGTCATGCCGCCCATGCGCACGTCGGCCAGCACGAAGTCCGGGTCGAACGTGGACACCCGCGTGAGCGCTTCTTCGGCGCTGGCCACGGCCTCCACCTCGTAGCCCGCCTTCTTCAGCACGGTGGTGAGGACCAGCCGGATGTTCTCCTCGTCGTCGGCGACCAGCACGCGCTTCATCGCGGCCTCGGCGAGGCTATGCAGAAATTGCGACGCGAGCACGCGAGCATACGAAAAAGGTATCCGACCGGCGTGCCAGCGTCGAGGGCCAACGTGGCAGTGACAACTCTGTTGGCATGTGCAACCCGATTGACAGGGTGGCCTCGCGAAAGCCCGCCAGATCGCGCCGCGCTCGGCTGGCACGGGAATCGCTCCGCTTTCGTCCGAAGCATCCAGCTCCCTCTCGTGACCTCGGCACCCTCTGGTGTTGATCTTTCGAAGCCAGAGAGGGTATTGTCGCGGCCTCGCGTTCTTGGAGGAACCATGTACTTGCGCTCACGCAGCCTCACAGCCCTACTCTCGATTGCCACCGTGCTGCTCGGGGGCTGCCTCGACCGTCCCCTGCGGCCCTTGAACCCCTGCACGGTGTCGGGTGTCGTCAACGAGGTCGCGGTCACCCAGATCAACGAGATCGACCTGCTCTTCCTGGTCGACAACTCGGCCTCGATGCGCCAGGAGCAGGACGCCCTGATCGACGAGATCCCACGCCTGGTGCAGATCCTGGCCAGCGGTGACCTCCAGAACGGTGGCTCCACCGACGACTTCGATCCGGTCGCCAGCATCCAGGTGGGCGTCATCACCAGCGACATGGGCATCGGCGGCGTCAACATCAACGCGGGCGCGCGCTGCACCAGCACCATGGGCGATGACGGCATCCTCATCGACCTGCACCGCGGCACAGACGCAGCCTGTCCGACCGAGCCTGCCACCCCCCCGTTCCTCACCTTCATGGCGGGCATGGACGACCCGCTGACGTTCGCCGACTCGGTGGGTTGCTTGGCCAACACGGGCGCCAACGGGTGCGCGTTCGAGCAGCAGCTCGAGGCCGTGCTCAAGGCGCTCACGCCGGCCGACTCGGCCATTCGCTTTCCGCAGAGCCGCGGTGGCACGCAGGTCCGCGACACGGCCGGCCATGGTGGCACGGGCTTCAACTCCGGGTTCCTGCGGCAGAACTCGCTGCTGGCCATCATCATGGTCACCGACGAGGACGACTGCTCCACCAGCGACCTCGACCTCTATGTGGGCTTCGACTTGACGGCTGAGGCGTCGCCCTACCCGCCCGTGCGCGACGCGGCGAACAACATTGCGCCCAACCGCCAGTGCGCCACGTACCGCTCCGTGCAGTACGACCCCATGACGCGCTACGTGGACGGCATCCTCGCGCTGCGCCCGGGGCAGAACGACCTGACCATCTTCGCCACCATCTCGGGTGTGGACCCGGACGTGCTCGAGGCCAACAGCGACACCACCCTCGAGAACGGCATCGCCGTCGTCGAAACGGACATCGCCGCCATCCTCGCGGACCCGACCATGCAGGAGCGCCCCAACGCCGGCGGGGACAACCTGGTGCCGGGCTGCATTCGCCCCGATCCCGATGACCCGTCGGATCCCACGGACGAGAACAAGGCCTACCCGCCTCGCCGCCTGCTCGCCGTGACCCAGGGCCTGGTGGAAGCCGGCGTGGGCGGTGTGGTCGCCTCCATCTGCCAGTCCGTGGACCCGGACAACGCCGACTACAGGGCTGACTTCGGCCCTGCCGTGGCCTCCATCGCGGCCCGCATCGCGGCGTCGCTGCCCACCAGCTGCCTTCCGCGTCCGCTCATCCGGCGCGGTGATGACAAGGTGACCTGCGAGATCCTCGAGGTGCTTCCCCTGGGTGCCACGTGCGCGCAGCAGGAAGCGCGAGGCCGTGACCCCGTGGCCGTGCGCATGGAAGCAGACGGCCGCGAGGTGTGCCGCGTGATCCAGCAGGCCCCCACCGACGCGCAGGTGATGGCGGGTGAAGAGCCCACGGGCCTCGGTTGGTACTACGACGACTACTCCGCCGACCTCGACATGGACTGCATGCGCTTCGAAGCGGGCAACCGTCAGCAGATCCGCTTCACCACGGGCGCCGAGTCGATCCCCGGGGCGAAGTTCCGCCTCGAGTGCTTGAGCCCGGTGGTGCCCACGGGTGCCCGCGCCGACATCGGCACGGCGTGCCCCGGCTTCGACCAGACGCGCTGCGACCTGACCGGCGACGACCTGGACAGCCTGCAGTCGCAGTACGACCGCGACACCACGCTGGTGTGTGACGACCTCAGCAACACCTGCCAGCTCGCGTGCACCACCGACGCGGAGTGCCCGGGTGGCTACGTTTGCTACGACGCCGAGGACGGCAACTTGGGCATGAACGCGTACTGCATCAGCCCGACCTGTCAGTTCTGAGCACGGCATGACACCCTGAGGACGGCGGCTCTCTCGCGAGGGTCGCCGTTTTCGTTTCTGCCGCTTTCGTGTCACCGCTCTGCATGCTCCTCGCTCCACTTCGCCGGCATCGAAGGGCCGCCGCACGCTCGCGCTGGCTCGCGCTCGTGGTGAGCGTGGTGCTGGTGCTGGGCTGCGACCCGTACGCAAGGACGCTGGGCGTGGTGCCACCGTGTGCACAGCGCATCCTGGTCGAGCGCATCACCGTCACGCCGCCGCCGCGCCTCGACCTCCTGCTGGTGGTGGACGACTCGTCTTCCATGGAGGACGAGCAGCGCGCGCTGCGTCGCGAGATCCCGCGCTTGATCCGCATCCTGACCACGGGTGACGTGAACGACGATGGGCTGCGCGACCTCGAGCGGCTCGAGGACCTGCACGTGGGGGTAATTCGCTCGGACATGGGCAGCGGGGCGTACGTGTCGAGCCAGTGTCCCGGCGGCCGAGGCGAAGACGGCGTACTGCAGCAGACCTCGGGTGTGGTGCCCGGCGTGGCCTGCGAGTCGGCCTATCCCCCCTTCGTGGCGTTCCCCGCGCAGAGCGCCGAAGACGTGGCGACGGCGGCGCAGTGCCTCGCCACCGTGGGCACGGAGGGGTGCAGCTTCGAGCAGCCGCTCGAGGCGCTGCTGAAGGCGCTCACGCCCAGCACGGCGGGGCCCATCTTCGCGGAGGGCCGCGTGGGTCATGGCGACGGCGCCAACGTGGGGTTCCTGCGCGAGGACGCGGTGCTGGTGGTGGTGCTGCTGACCGACGAGGACGACTGCTCGAGCCCGGACGACCGCCTCTACCAGATTGACGGCGGACCCTTTCCCGGGCCGTTCCTCGACGACGATCCGGTCGGCAACCCCACCCCGCTGCTGGACCGCCGCTGCGCGAGCTACCGCGACGCGCAGTACCCCGCCGAGCGCTATGCCGAAGGCCTGCTGGCGCTGCCCACACGCGGGGTGGTGCTTGCGGCCGTGGTGGGCATGCCGGTGGAAGCGAGCGCCGCGTTCCAGCGCGATGGCGAGTTCGGCGCGCTGCTCGGAGAAGCAGCGATGCAAGAGCGGCCGGACCCGGACGCGCCCGCCTCGCTGGTGGCGGCGTGCACGCGTGAGGAAGGAACGCTGACGTCCAGCGCGACGCCCGCACGCCGCATCGTGCGGGTGGCCGAGGCGCTGCGAGCCGGCGGCGGACAGGTGGTGCTGGAGAGCATCTGCCGTGCCGACGAGCTGGGGCGGGCGGACTATTCGTCGCTGGCGACCGGGCTACTGGCGCCCATCGCGGCCGCGTTGGGAGAGACCTGCTTGGCCACACCCCTGCGGCGGCTGCCCGACGACAGCGTGCGCTGTCAGATGGACGAGACGTTGACGCTCGGTCAGCGCTGCGACGCGGTGCCGGGGCGCACGCTCACGCGCGTGGACGAGCAGGGGCGCGAGGTCTGCCGCGTCACGCAGCTGGTTCCCACGCGGGAAGAGCGCGACGCCGGTGAAGCCCCCGCAGGCGTGGGCTGGTTCTACGACGACTTCACCGTGCGCGCGCTGAGCCAGTGCCCCACCACGCGGCCCCAGCTCTTGAACTTTGCCTCGACCGAACCCACACCGGACGCGGAGCTCCGCATCGAGTGCGTTTTCGACGACATCCGCGACAGCGAGGTGCCCAGCCTGGGCAGCGGCTGCGACCCCACGTCGGTCACGGCGTGCGCCACGACCCCGGCGGAGCTCGAGCTCTTGCGGGTGCGCCTCGGGCGGGCGGACGCCGCGCTCTACTGCGAGCCCAGCACGCGCCTCTGCGAGCTGCGCTGCACGGCGGACTCCGAGTGCCCGCTGGGCTTCCGCTGTGCTCCTTCCGCCATCATGGAGGGCGCCGAAACGGGCTACTGCACGGACCCGCGCTGCGACTGAGACAGCCGCGCGCCTGCAAGGCCGCCCTGGTATGGTGACGCCGTGAGCAAACCCCACGAGCGGGTCGGTCCAGTGGTCTTCGGAGGCTTGGCGCGGCGCGTGACGGGCGCGCGCTGGTTGGCGCTGTTCGGCTGCTTGGCCGTCACCATCGGGTGCGGCTGGGCAGCGGCAACGCGCCTGCACGTGGACAACAGCACCGAGGGGCTGCTGGGCAGTGACTCGCCTGCCATGGCCACGCTCGACCGGCTGGGGGACCACTTCGGCCAGGACAAGATCTTCCTGATCGCGGCCGAGGGCGACGTCTTCACGCCGGACTTTCTCGCGCGCCTGACGGAACTCCACGGGCGCATCGAGGACCTCACGCTGGACCTGCCCACGCTAGGCATGCGCCGCGAAGAGCGTCGCGCGGCGCACTCCTCGCAAGAAGCCCCTGCCACTGCGGCCGCGCCCGACGCTCCCGCTGCGGACTCACCAGACCCGTGGGCGCTGGCACCCGGCGAGGCGGTGCAGGGGCTGACGCCGGGCGGGCCGCGTCACGTGGTGCACGCCATCGCGTCGCTGGTGAACGCCACGGACATCCGCCAGACCGAGCAGGGGCTCGAGCAGCAGCGGCTGATCGACCCGTTGCCGGAAGAGAGCGCGCTGCCCGCGCTGCGCGAGCATGTGCTGGCCGACCCGGCGCTGGTGGATCACGTGGTCAGCGCCGACGGGCGCATGGCCACCATCGTGCTGCGTACGGACTTCATGAGCGAAGCCGACGCCGCGGTGGTCTACGACGCGCTGCAGCGCATCCTGCGTGAGTCCGAGACCGACACCTTCACGCTGCGGCTCACCGGCATGGCGGCGCTCGAGGTGGCTCTCAACCGCACCATGGAGCGCGACGTCACGGTGGTGGTGAGCATCTGCCTGGTGGCCATGCTGGCCATCCTGTTCTTCATCTTCCGTGGGCCCTTTGGTGTGTTGGGCCCGCTGCTTGTGGTGCTGCAGGCGGTGGTGTGGACGCTCGGCGCCATGGCGCTGGCCGGCGCGCCCATGACGGGGGTGACCAGCGTGCTGGCGTCATTCCTGATCTGCGTGGGCATGGCCGACTCCATCCACGTGCAGTCTGTGTTCCGCGACCTGCGGCGCGACGGAGCCAACGCGCGCGACGCCGTGGTCCAGGCGCTGGCGGTGACTGGTGTGCCCGTCTTGATGACGTCGCTCACCACCATCGCCGGGCTGCTCAGCTTCCGCACGGCGAGCCTCTCTGCCGTCATCGACATGGGCACGTATGGCGCGTTCGGGGTCGCGGCTGCGCTGGTGCTGTCGCTGGTGTTCCTGCCCGCATTCCTGACGTTTCACCGGGGTAGTGGGCTGGGCGCCCGCGCGGTGGCCCCGCAAGCGGGCGGCGCGCCTCACGTGCCGGACATGCTGGACCGCATCCTGGCCCGCTGCGACGCGGCCTCTCGTCCCGTGGTGGTGGATGGCCAGCGCCGCTATGGGCGCCGCAACCTGACGCTCGTCGCGTCGCTGCTCATTGCGGGGGTGTCGGTGTTCGGCCTCATGCGCCTCGAGGGCCGGCACGACCCGCTCAGCTGGCTGCCAGCCGACCACCAAGCGCGCACTTCGCTCGAGGCCGTGGACCGCGCCATGGGCGGCACCGCCACCGTGCACATGCTCATCTCGGCCCCGCTCGGGCAGACGCTCAAGCACCACGACGTCATCAGTCGCCTCGAGCGGCTCGAGGCGCACGCGCTCGCGTACGAGGCGCCGGGGCGCGAGGGGCAGCGCGTGGTCACCAACGTCACCAGCGTGCTGGACGTGCTGCGCCAAGGGCAGCGCGCGCTGGCGCAGGAGCAGGACGCGGAGGGGCTGCCGGGCAGCGAGCAGGGCATCGTGGACCTCTTCACGCTGGCCGAGTCCGCGGGGGAGGAGCCGCTGCGTCAGCTCATCACGCTGGACGCCCAGCACGCGGTCATGTCGCTGCGCGTGCGCTGGCTCGAGGCCGGGGAGTATGCGCCGCTCGAGGAGCACCTCACGGCAGGCATCCGCGAGCACATCGGCACGGCCGCTCACGTGGAGCTGACGGGCTCCGTGTACGCGAACTTCGAGGTAGTCAGCGCGCTGATCGACAACCTGGCCAAGAGCTTCCTGTCGGCCTTCGTGGTCATCGCGCTGCTCATGATCGTGATGCTGGGCGACTTCAAGCTGGGCCTGCTGGCCATGCTGCCCAACGTGCTGCCGGTGATGGTGGTGGGCGGCGTGATGGGCGTGCTGGGTGTGCCCCTCGATCTGAACACGGTGCTCGTGGCCAGCATCGCCATCGGCATCGCGGTGGACGACACCATCCACTTCTTCTACCAGTTCCACGCGTTCGAGCCGGAGCTCGGCGGCGAGGGGGCCATTGCGGCGGCGTACCACCACACCGCGCGGGCCATGGTGTCCACCAGCGTGGTGCTCGCTGTGGGGTTCGCGGCTTATGGGTTCGCCGAGATGGTCAACGTGCAGCGCTTCGGCCTGCTGATCACGCTGTCCGTGGCGGTGGCGCTGCTGGCGGACCTGGTGCTCACGCCTGCGCTCTTGCGCGTGGCGTACCGAGGTTCCGAGGGCAACGCGGTGCCACCGTCACCCTCTCCCAGCGAGCACGCGGTCGCCACCGAGGGAGAGACCGCAGATGCCTGAGCCGACCATGGCCGACCTGCAGACGGACGAGGCCGCGCTCGCGTTCGTGCTGCGTTGCTTCGCCGACACGGAGGATCTCTACCTTCGTAGCGGCGTGACGGTGGGCCTCGAGACGCGCCTGCGCGACGACCTGGGCATCGACAGCATTGGGCGCGTGAGCCTGTTCTACACGCTGTTGGACACGCTGGGCGTGGACGAAGGCGACGTGGACGGTGGCGACGAGAGTGTGGCTATGCTCACGAGTGTGGGAGACGTCATCGCCTTCGCGCGACGCGTGAGCGGGGCGAGGCCCGCGCGGTGACGTTGGTGGCCCCAATGGTGCTCGCGCACGCGGCCAGCGGCGCGCCCATCTCGCACGCCCCCGTCACGCTGCCCGAGCACGTGCTCTCGCCGGGTGGGGTGGTGGCGCTGCAGCTGGATGACCCTGAGCAGCTGGTGGCCGCGCTCACGCAGCTGCTCGACGCCGCCGCGGTGCCCCTGGTGCTCCCGCCGGGGCTGCCCGAGGAGCGCGCGGCCGACTTGGCCGAGCGCGTGGGGGCCAGCCAGCTGCTGCGCGAGCAGGACGGCCAGCTCCACACGCGGCGGCTCACAACGCCGCTCGCGCTCTCGTTCCCGGGGTACCTCACGTGCACCAGCGGGACCACGGGCGGAGCGCCCCGTGTGTACGCCTTCCGTACCGAAGCGGCGCGCGAGAACGCACGTGCCCACCTCGAGTCGATCGGCGGGGAGAGCGCGCGGGTCATCGCGCTGCCCATGCCGCTGTCGCACAGCTTCGGCCTGGTGGCCGGCTGGCTCGCGGCCCAGGTGAGCGGCGCCACGCTGGTGGCGTTCCGGGACACGCCCGACCCACTCACGCTGCTGCGCGTGGCGGAGGAGCGGGGCGTGGACACCCTGGCGCTCACGCCGCCGCTGGCGCGGCTGCTGCTGAAGGCGGCGCGCCGCAAGGCTCCCAGCGTGCCCGCCAGCCTGCGGCGCGTGACGGTGGGCTCCGCCGCCATGAGCGCCGCCGAGCTGCTGGCGCTGCGGGCGCTGTTCCCGGACGCCGAGCTGTACTTCACCTACGGGCAGACCGAGCTGGGGCCGCGCGTGAGCACGCTGCGGGTGGACGCTCGGACGCTGTCACCGGACGGGCCGGTCACGCTGGGCCGGCCGCTGCGCGGCGTGGTCATGCGCGTGTCCGATGGCTCGCTCCACGTGCGCTCACCCTACGTGTCGGCGGGCCGGCTCGAGCGCTCGGGGCTGCTCGGGCTGTGTGCCGCACCGCACGGCTTCGTGGACACGCGCGACGCCGCCGAGGAGCTGCCGGGGAGCGATGACGAGGTGCCGCGCGTGGTGCTGCGTGGGCGGCTCGATGGCGTGCTGGTGCGCGGTGGCACCAACGTGTACCCGGAAGACGTGGAGGGCGCGGCACTGGGGATCGAGGGAATGGCTGCTGCGGCCTGTGTGGCGCGGCCCTCGCCCATGTACGGAGAGCTCCCCGTGCTGCTGTGCGAGCTGAGCGAAGGCGCGCCCGCGTGGTCGGTGCTCGAGCCCGCGCTTCAGGCGCACCTCGACAAGACGCTGCCTGCCACCGCGGTGCCGGTGGCGCTGCACCCGGTGGCGCGCCTGCCGCGCGGGCCGCTCGGCAAGGTGCTGCGTCGCGAGGCCCTTGCGCTGCTGGACGCGCAGGTCGACCCTGCCGGAGGGACACCGTGATCGACCCCGAGCGCCCTACCCCACAGCTGCATTGCCGCATCTCCGCCGTGGCCCACCACCTGCCCGCGCGCGTGTGGAGCAACCAGGACATCATCGACACGTACGGCTTGCGCCTCAAAGACACGTGGGTGCGTGAGAACATCGGCGTGCGCGAGCGGCGCTGGTGCGAGCCGGGTGAGAGCACCAGCAGCCTGGCGGCCGAGGTGTGCCGCGCGCTCTTGGCCAAGACGGGCTTCACCCCGCGCGACGTGGACCGCTTGATCGTGGCCACGGTGTCACCCGACGTGCCCACGCCCAGCACGGCGTGCGTCACGCAGTCGCTGTTCGCGCCCGAAGCGCGCTTCCCCGCCGTGGACGTGGTGGCCGCGTGCGGCGGCTTCCTGTACGCGCTCGACTACGGCAGGCGCTGCGTGCAGACCGGCGACCAGCGCGTGCTGGTGGTGGCCGCCGAGATCCGCAGCGCGTTCCTGAACAAGCAGGACCGGCGCACCGTGATGCTGTTCGGCGACGGCGCGGCCGGGGTGCTGCTCGAGCCCACGCGCGGAGACGAGGTGGGCCTCGTGGACACGCAGGTCTTCGCCGAGGGCGCGCACTGGCAGGCCATCTCGGTGCCAGCCGGTGGCACGCAGCGGCCCACCAGCGCCGAGACGCTGGCCAACCACGAGCACAGCATCACCATGCGCGACGGCGGCAGCATCTTCGAACGCGCGGTGGACGAGATGGCGGCGCTCACCCAGGAGATCTGCGACCAGCACGGTGTGCAGCTGGGCGACGTGGCCTTCTTCGCGTTCCATCAGGCCAGCGGGCGCATCGTGCGGCGGGTGTGCGAACTGCTGGGCGTGCCCGAGTCGAAGACGCGCGTGGACTTCGAGACGCTGGGCAACTGCACCGCCGCTTCGGTGCCGCTGGTGCTCAGCCTGGCCGTAGAGGCGGGGCAGGTACAGCAAGGCGACCTAGTGGTGGCCGTGGCCACGGGTGGGGGCTTCACGGCCGGCGCGGCGCTCTTCCGCTGGGAGCTGCCATGATCGTGACGAAGCCGTGGGAGGCGTGCCGCGCCTGGGTCACCGGTGGCAGCAGCGGCATTGGCCACGGCTTTGCCATGGCGCTGGCGGCGCGCGGCTGTGAGGTGCACATCACCACGCGCGACCCTACCGGAGGCGCCGCCGTGGCAGCGCTGGCCGCCATTCAGGCCGCGTCCGACGAATGGGCGCAGGGGCGCGCGCGCACTCCCCGCCGCGCGCAAGCCCACGCGCTCGACCTCGCCGACGAGGCCAGCGTGGTGGCGTTGGTGAAGCTGCTGCGCACCAACGCGCCGGACCTCTTCGTGCACTCCGCGCACGTCTTCGTGCCCCACGCGCCGGTGGTCTCACTGGGCCACGAAGCGCTCGCCGAGGGGCTGCGCGTGAACGTGGCCTCGGCCTACGCGCTCCTGCGCGGCGCCGCGCGTCCCATGAGCCGCGCGGGCTTCGGGCGCATCCTGATCCTGGGCAGCCTGGCATCGCAGCTCGGCGGCGTGGGTCAGGTGGCGTACATCACGGAGAAGGCAGCCCTCGAGGGGCTGAGCCGCGCGTTCTCGAGCGAGCTCGCGGGCCGTGGTGTGCTGGTGAACGTGGTGCACCCCGGCATCGTGGACACCGCCAACGTGCGCGCGCGCGTGGACGCACGGGTGCTGCGCGCCTTCGCCCGCCGGGCGGCCAGCGGGCGCTTGCTGCAGGTGGACGAGGTGGTGCGCGCATCCCTCACGTTCCTGGACCCCAACCAGTGCGCCCTCACAGGGCAGTCGCTGCGCATCTCGGGGGGCGTGGACGCCCTGCCCGCGCTGCTGCACGCGGGGGCCGAGGGCAGCGCTGAGGAGGACGAGAGCCGGGCTTCCGCATCCGAGAGCGAGCCCACGTGAGTCGCCCCGTGCTCGCGCTCCTCCCGCCGCTCGGGCACGACAGCACGCTCTTCGCGCCCCTCAAAGACCGCCTGCGGGACACCTGGGACGTGCACGCGTTGGACTACCCAGGCTTCGGATCGCGCGCCCACGTCACGCTGCCGCAGCTGGCCGCTCGCGCCGTGGATGACGCCGGGCGCCGGGCGCTGCTGGACGCGCTGGTGGCCGACGCGCATGCGCAGCTCCACGAGCGGGATGTGCTGCCGGACGTCCTGGGCGGTGTGTCGCTGGGGGGCACGCTGTCGCTGCGGCTGCACAGCCTGCTGGCGCAGCCGCCACGGGCGCTGCTGCTGATGGCGTCTGGGGGGCGACGGGTGGCCAGCGTGCGCCAGCAGGGCGTGCGCGCGGCCATGGACCAGCTGGGCGACGTGCCCTTCGCCCACGAGCACCTGGGCCTCGCCGCCGGGGCCGAGCAGCACTACGCCCGCGTGACCCCCGAGGTGAGCGCGTACCTCGAACACCTGCGCTTGCGCGTGTGGGAGGGCACAGGCGTCGAGGCCCGCGCCCGCGCCGCCGTGGCCATGTTGGACGCCGCGCTGTCCATCGACTTCGAGGACGCGATGCGCAGCAACCGCATCCGCGCGCTGGTCATCGCCGGAGACCGCGACCGCATCTTCACGCCGCGGTACATCGCCCGCTATGCGCAGGTGCTCACCGCGAGCGAGACGGTGTTGCTGCCGGGCGTGGGCCACTACCCGCCGCTCGAGGCGCCCGACGAGGTCGCCGCCCTGGTACGCCGTGCGCTACCCGAGAAAGCCGCCCGACCCTAGGAGACCGCCGCCATGAGTCATCACAGCCGACGACCAACGTCGCCCGCCCCGCCACCGCCGATGCGCTGCTCGCCCGCCTGGACATCGCGCTCGCGAAGTCGGTGGCGTTGCTGGAAGAGAGCGCGTTCGTGACGCACCTCATGAAGGGTGAGCACGTGCTGCCGCTCTACACGGCGTACCTGCAGCAGGCCTATCACTTCGTGCGGCTGACCTCGTCGTTCACTCCGCTGTCGGCGCGGCGCATGGACCCGGACTTGCTCGCGCTGCGTCAGTGGATCCTGCACCATTCGGCGCACGAGATGGGCCACGAGCTCATGGCGCTGGACGACCTCGGGCTGCTGGGCGTGCCGCGCGAGACGGTGCGGCACAGCGACCCGCTGCCGGGCACGTGGGCCTGGGTGAACTTCTTCCACTACGAGGTCACCAACCGCCGCCCCATCGCGGCCATGGGGGTGCTCTACTTCCTCGAGGGCATGGCTGCCAAGCTGGCACCCATCGTGGGGAAGCAGCTGGCTCAGGTGCTCACGGGCGAGCAGCGCAAGGCCGTGTCGTTCGTGCAAGAGCACGGCGAGCTGGACGCCGAGCACAGCGAAGAAGGCCGCGAGATGATCGCGCTCTACTGCACCGACCCGCTGGACGCCGACGAGCTCGAGCGCACCATCCTGCTGGGTGGCTCCATCAAGCGCTTCCTACTGGACGACCTGGTGCAGAAGACCCTAGCGGGCCGCTGAACCCCATTCGAAGAGAGCGCCATGACTGCCTCCACCCTGACCGAAGACGCCCTCAAGGCGCTGATCGCGGACATCTGCCGCGTGGACCCCGCCACCATCACGAACGGCACGCGCTTCATCGCGGACCTCAACATGGACTCGCTGGCCAGCCTGGACCTGCTGACAGAGCTCGAGGAAGAGTGGGAGATCGAGGTCACGCAGGAAGACGCGCGCAACATTCGCACCTACGGTGAACTCTGGGCGTTCATCGCCACGCAGTAGTTCCCTCAGGCGGGCTCGAACCGCACCAGGAGCGCCGCGCGTGCGACCACGTCGCCTGCGGCCACGTGCACCTCGGCCACGCGCCCGTCGCGCGGAGCTCGCAGCTCCACCTCCATCTTCATCAGCTCCATCACCAGCAAGAGCGCGCCTGCGGTGACCACATCGCCTGGGGCAACGTGGACGCGCGCCACCTGGCCCGCGGTGCGTGCATGCAGAGTGTCGCCCGTGTCTGCGCTGGGCGAGCGCGCGCGACCCGCTCCCGGGCTGCGTCCCTCTGGCCGCTCCGGCGGCAGAGGCCCATAGCGTCGCGTCTCGCCGTGCAGGCTGCGCACGTCGAGCCACAGCTGGCCGTGCTCGTCGCGCGTGGCCACCACACGCTCGCCCGAGTCGGTGCGAAAGCGGGTCATCGGCGGTGCCCATCCTTCCAGCTCTGGCCAAGTGATGGATGGTTGCTGAGCGCCGGCTGCGCCGTGTGCGCGTGGGCGCCCTCGGCCTCGGTCAGGCGCCAGGCTTCGCGCAGCAGCGCCGCGTCGAGCGGGGACACATCGGCGTGGGCGATCACAGCGGGGCGTCGCTCGAGCGTGCCCGTGTCGTGCACATCGGCCAGCACGGTCGCGTCACTGGCCAAGGAGCGCAGCAGGGGCAGGTTGGTGCGCAGGCCGTGCACGTGCGTCGCGTCCAGCACCTGGGCCAGGCGCTCGAGCGCCTCCGCTCGCGTGGCCCCCCAGACGATCAGCTTGGCCAACAGGCCGTCGTAGTGCGCCCCCACGCGCGCGCCCTCGCGATAGCCCGCATCCCAGCGCGCGAAGGGCGCCTGGCCCAGCTCGAAGCGCACGAGCGTGCCCGTCTCGGGCGCGTAGTCGTTGGCGGGATCCTCGGCCACCACACGCGCCTCGATGGCGTGCCCGCGTGAAGCCAGCGTGTCTCGCTCCGCATCGACGATGCGCGCGCGCAGCGCAGCGGGTGGCGCACCGAGCGCGAGTTCCAGCTGCAGGCGCACCAGGTCGATGCCCACCAAGCACTCCGTGACGGGGTGCTCCACCTGGATGCGCGGGTTCACCTCCATGAAGTAGAGCGCGTCGGCGTCGAGGTCGTGCAGCAGCTCGAGGGTGCCCGCCCCGCAGTACCCCATGCGGGCGAGCGCGGCGGTGAAGCCCGGCAACAACGGCACCAGCAGCTCACGGGCACGAGCGCTCGCGGGCCCCTCCTCGAGCACCTTCTGGTGGCGCCGCTGGAGCGAGCAGTCACGCGTGCCCAGCACGGCGCAGCCGGCCTCACCGAACCCGAAGAACTGCACCTCCACGTGGCGAGCGCAGGTCACGTAGCGCTCCGCGATCAACGCGGCATCCCCGAAGAGCTGCTGCGCGCGGGCGGCCAGGCGCTCGCGCGCAGCGGGCAGGTCGCCGGGCTGGTCCACACGCAGGTTGCCGCGCCCGCCGCCCCCTGCGGCGGCCTTCAGCATGAGCGGGTAGGCGCCCGGTCCGGGCACCGTGGCGAGCGACACGCCCAGGTGCGGCAGCCCCGCCTCGTCGGCGAACTCCCGCGCGCGCCCCTTGTCGGCCAAGCGCCCGAGCGTGCCGGGGTCGGGCCCCACGAAGGTGGCCCCTGCGTCGATCACGGCCGCCGCGAGCGTCTCGGACTCGGACAAGAAGCCATAGCCGGGATACACGTGCGTGGCCCCGGTGCGCGCGATAGCGGCCCGCAACGCGTCGAGGCTCTGGAACGACTCGCGCGCCTCCGCGCGGTCGTGCAGGTAGAGCTCGTCCGCGTGGTCGCACGCCAGCGAGTCCACGTCCGCGGGCGTCACGAACAGCACACTGGGCACCCGCAGGGCGCGCGCCGCGAGGCACGCTCGCACGGCGATCTCCCCACGCTGGAACACCAGCAGGCGGGGTACGCGCGGCGTGCTCACGCTCACTGGGCCAGCTCCACCGGCAGGGCGCCGAAGAGGCGCTGCGCCGCGTGTTCGCGCAGGGCATGAGCCACCGCCTGCGCCATCAGCTCGGGCGCGTCGCTGGCGCGGAAGGACTCGGGCGCGAGGGCCGCCGCGAGGAACTGTTGGTGCGCCGCGTCGCTCAGCTCGGACAGCAGCCCCGTGGTGGGACGCGCGCGGCGGATGTGCTCGAGCGCCGCCGCCGTGACCAAGCGCACGTAGTCGTCGGCCAGCTCGAAGAACGCGACGTCGCGCGGGGCATGGCCCGCCGCTTGGGCGTGCATCACGCGTGCATCGAAGCGAACCCGCGCCACGGCGATGGGGTGCTCCGGCGGCAACGCGAACAACGCGTTGAGCACATCGTCGCGGCCGCGCGCGCTGGTGCGCAGCTCTCCGAGGTCCAGCACCGCAGCGGGCTCGTCGAGCGCGCTCGCGCGACGCAGCAAGGCCTCGGCCTCACCCCCGCGCAGCTCCACCTCGCTCCCGCGCGCGGCCACCAATGCCCCCAGCTGGCCGGCCAGCACGTGCCGGTTCACCTCGGCGCTGCCGTCGAAGAGCGTGACCAACGCAGCATCACGGCACAGCTTCTGGACGTGCGCGAAAGGCTCCTCGCGCAGGTAGTGGCGTGCCCCCAGCAGCGTCACGCTGTCGTCGATGACGCGCTGGCAGAGCGCCGGCACCGCCAGCTTCACCACGGCCGAGAGCACGCTCAGCTGCTCGGGCGCCTCGCCGGCCACGCGGCAGGCCAGCACCGCCAGCGCGTCGGCCTGGTGAAGGTGCAGCGCGGCGCGGGCGATGAGCCGCTGCACCGCGGGCAGCGCCAGGAGGTCGTCCCCGTACAAGCGCCGCGTGCTCACGAAGTCGAGCGCCGCCCGCAGCGCGCTGTCGGCGGCCCCGAGGCTGAACGCGGCGCAGAGCGTGCGCGACACCTGCAGCGTGCGCAGCACCACGTCGAGCCCCCGACCGGGCTTCCCCACGAGCGCAGCGTGCGGCACCTCGAGCTGATCGAAGCGCGCCCCGCTGATGTCCGCCGCACGGATGCCCTGCGTGCGCAGCTTGGGCAGCGGCACATAGCGCGTGAGCTGGCCTGCCTCCCCGAGCGCCTGCTTGTCCAGGAACAGCAGCGAGAAGCCGCGCGGCCCCCCCGCCGGGTCGGTGCGCGCCAACACGGTGAGCGAGTGACCGCGCGTGGCGTTGTTGATGCACCACTTGGCGCCCGTGAGCGTGAAGGCCCCCGGTGCGCTCGACAGGGCCTGCACCTCGCCGCCCGCGAGGTCGCTGCCGTGCGCCTCTTCCGTGAGGGCCAGCGCGCCCGCCTGCCCGCCGAGGAGGAGCGCGGCCTGCCGTTCGCGCAGCGCGGGTGAGCCGGCGATCCACACGGGCAGCGCACCCAGCAGACATTGCCCGGCGGCGATGGCCAGCGCGAGATCACGGCGCGCGACCAGGCGCCCCATCAACAGCAGCTCGCTCAGCTGCGAGAAGCGGCCGCCGAGATCGGGCGGCACGAACAGCTCGAAGTAGCCGAGCCCCACCAGCGCGTCCCATGCGTCGTCTGGAAAGCGCTCGTGCTCGTCGGCCGAGAGCGCAGCGCGGAAACCCGTGACGCTCGCGTGGTCTTGCGGACTGCCCAGGCGGCGCTCGAGGTCGGCACCCTGCGCCAGGAGCTCGGCGCGCGTCATGGCTTACCTAGCCCGAGCCGCAGCGCGTCCAGCGTGGGTGGCAGCAGCAGCTCCCAGACCCCCGCGCGGCGCCCCGCCACGTGCGGCGTCAACAACACCCGCGGGTGCGCGTAGAGCCGCCCATCGCCGGGGTAGGGCTCCACGGGGGCGACATCCGCCGCGAAGCGCGCGCTCGGGTTCGCGTCCAAGAACGCGAGCAGCGCGTCTTCGCCCAACGACTCGCCGCGCCCCAGGTTGAGCAACAGCACATCGCCGCGCAGGGCACCGAAGAGCGTGTCCGCGTAGAGCCGCTCCGTCTCGGGCGTGGCCGGCAGCACGAGCGCGAGCACGTGGGCCCACGCAAAGAACTCGGCCGCCTGCTCGAAGCCTGTGACGGGCCCGAGCGATACAGCCGCGCCAGCGGGGGAACGTGCCTCTAGCGAAGGGCGCGCCGTCTGGCTCATGACGCGCACCTCGGCGAACAGCGGCTGCGCCAAGCGCGCGAGCTCGGCGCCGATGGGACCCGCGCCCACCACCCCACAGCGCAGGCGCGCCGGGGCTCGTGCCTCACCGAACGCCGTGGGCTCCCAGCGCGACAGCGCGGGTACGCTGACTCCGCGCAGCAGCGCCAGCAGCAAGAACAGCCCGTGCTCCGCCACGCCGTCGGCGTTGATACCGCTCGAGCGCGTGACGCGCAGCTCCGGGCGCGCCTCGGCGAGGGCGCCCCAGCCAGCCGGCACCCCGGCGGTCAGGAAGTGCAGCGTGTGCAAGCGCGGCGCACGGCGCATGAGCGCGGGCGGAAAGGCCCAGCCCACGAAGGCGTCGGCGTCGCGCAGCGCAGTGGCCAGGTCGGCGCCCTTCTGACAACGCACGATGTCCCAAGACTCCGGGAGGCGCGCGAGCTCGGCCTCGATGGCCGCGACGAAGGCCTCGGGCATCCGCCAGAAGGGGTCGGCGCTGGCGTCGAAGAGCAAGAGCGTCGGCACCGGGCCACTGTATCAGGAGTCGGCGTGCGCGCCCGCGCTGTGTCAGACTCGCGCCTGCATGTCCGAGTCTCCACCAAGCGAGCGCAAGCGCCGGCTCGGGCTCGACCCCGAGAGCCTGATCCATGCGCTGGTCGACGCGGACAGCTGGCTTCCGCTAACGCCCGGCGGCGCGAGCAGCCCCTACCGCTACGGCCCCGAGGTGTGCACCGGGCTCGCCACCATCGAAAGTCGCCGGGTGGCGCTCTACGTCATCGACTCCACGCATGACAAGGGGTTCGTGACGTCCGCGGGAGCCGACAAGATCCGCCGCGTGATGGACCGCGCCGAAGAGCTGGGTGTGCCCGTCATCGCGCTGCTGGCGTCGGCCGGGGTGTCCGTCGAAGAGGGGCTCAAGAGCGGCGAGGCCTACACGCGGGTCATCACCGGCAACATCCGGCTCTCGGCGGTGGTCCCGCAGATCGCGGTGGTGCTGTCGGTGACCATGGGCGCGCCGGCGTACAGCGCCACGCTGCAAGACTTCGTGTTGTTCAACAAGTCGCGCAGCCACCTGATGGTCACCGGCCCCGCCGTGGTCGCGAGCGTGCTGGGCGAGACCCCCACCCTGGCCGAGCTCGGCGGCGCTGGCGTGCACGCCGAGACCACGGGCATCGCCGACATCGTGGACCGCACGCTCGAGGACCAGCTGGAGCGCGTGCGCGAGCTGCTGCGCTACCTGCCGAGCCACCGCCTGATGGATCCGCCGCGCGCTGCCGTGGTGCAGCCCAGCGCCGCCCTCCCGCAGGTGCCTGCGCGGCCCGAGCTGGCGTTCGACATGCTGAGCTTCATCGAGGGGCTGATGGACGGGTCCGTGTTCCTCGAGCTGGGCGCGCTCACGGGCGGCGCCATGCTCACTGGCTTCGCGCACCTGGGCGGTCACGTGGTGGGCGTGGTCGCCAACCAGAGCCTCGAGAGCGGCGGGGCCATCACGGCGCTCGCAGCCCGGAAGGGGGCCCGTTTCATCCGGCGCTGCGACGCGTACAACATCCCCATCCTCAACCTGATCGACGTGCCTGGCTTCATGCCCGGCGTGGCCGAGGAGAGCGCGGGCCTGCTGCGCCACGGCGCGAACCTCTGCCAGGCCATGACCACCAGCGTCCCGCGCCTGAGCGTGGTGGTCCGCAAGTGCTACGGCGCTGCCGCGTTCGTCATGCTGCAGACGCGCAGCCAGGACGGCGACGTGGTGCTGGCCCTCGAAGGCAGCCGCATCGCGGTCATGGGCTTCGACGCGGCGCGCCAGCTGGTCTTTCGCGACGCGGGCGCCGACACCACGGAGGAGAGCCTCCGGCAGCGCTACTTCCATGAGTACGAGTCACCCGCCGTGGCCTACGCAGCCGGCATGATCGACGAAGTGGTCACGCCGGACGCCCTGCGCGGGCGGCTCATCCAGCACCTCGACTGGCTGGCTCAGAAGCGCGAGCGGCCCGCGGTGGCGCGGCGTCATCTGCTGGCGCCGTGACGCGCACACACGTCGCGCCGCGCTGCCCTCAATACAGCAGCATCGGCTCTAGCCACGCGTCACCCGTCAGGGCCTGCATGCGCCGGGTCGTCGCGCGGATGCCGTAGAGGTCGTAGACGAAGAGCGCTGCCCCCTGGGTGACCATCGCCCAGCCCGCGCCACGCGCCGAGCCCGGCTGGTTGGTGCGCCCCGCCAGACCCACCAAGAGAGCCCCGGTCAGCATGTAGAGCACGTCCAGCCCCGCGTTGACGGCAAAGCTCACGCGCTTCCAGCGCTCGCTGCGTGCCCACGCGGCCAAGCGCTCGCTCACTGTGTCGGCGTTCGCCGCGGTCAGCTCGAGCGCGTCTTCACGGGCGCGGTGGCGCAGGTCCAGCAGCCCGATGCCGAGCGGCACGTTGATGGCGCCGAACGACAGCGTGGTCAGCCCGAACGCCAGGAGCCCCGGGTCGTCCCGGCCCAACACGGACACCAGCGCTCCGCCCAGCACACCAACCAGGCCCAGCGTCAGCAGCGCACCGCCCTCGCGGCGCCGCTCGCGCACGTGCAGCAGCCGCAGCATCACCAGCCCCTCGGCGGCCCCGGCCCCACCCGTGCGCAGCTCCTCGATGGGCGGCGGGGGCAGGCTGAAGAGCGGCCCGCGCGAGAGTACCCACTGCGGCCCGGGGGTCTGCGCGGCGGCGTGCCGCAACGGCATCCCCAGCATCAACCCGCCTAGCGCGAGCAGCGTGAACCCAAGGGCTCCCGTGCGCGGGTGCCGCTGCGATGGGTGAGCATGAGAGCGGGCCACGCGTCTCCGCCGTCAGAGGCTGTCGGCGATGGCCTGCACGTTGTGCTGCGAGATGCGCACGAGGCGCGCGCCCTTGTTCCCACCGCGCATGGTCATGGACTCGTTCTCGAAGTCGCGCACCACCGCGCCCGAGGGCTCGTAGACGATGGTGCGCGTGTGCATGCGGGCGGGGCCGATGCCGTTGCGGAACTGCGTGATGTAGATCTGCAGCGTGAGGGGCGTGGGCCCCGAGCCGACCCCCGTCAGCACGCGCGCCATCTCGCCGGGGACGTTGTTGTTCACCAGCATGGCCACCTTGTCGGAGGCGAGCTCCGGCGCGAGCAGCACCTGCACCGAGGCGACGTGGCCAGTGGCCAGCACGGATCCCGGCTGCGAGGCGGGGGTGACGGGGCGCAAGCTGAAGCCACCGCAGCCCGACAGCAGGGCGCAGGTGGACGCGAGCGCGACAGCGAGTTGGACGGACGAGACACGGGTCATGGTTCAGCTCCTCGAGGCCAGTGAGTTCCGGCTGACAGTCTACTACGACGCACGGGGCGCTTTACAAGGTGGGGCAGAGGGATCAGGGAAAGGGCATGCGCACTCGCCCCCTCGGCTTCTTCGAAGAGCTCGGCTTCCGGTACGACCGTGGGTATACGCTGAACTTCGTCACGGCCGCCCGCGTGGCGCGCGCGCTCACGCAAGACGAGGTCCTGGCCGGCCTCACGCGGCTGCAGCAGCGGCACCCCTCGCTGGCGCTCGACATCACGGGGCGCGCGCCCGCCACCATCCCGCTCACGGTGCGCCGTGGAGAACAGGACGCGTGGTCCGACGTCATGACCGACGAGCTCCGCGACGGGCACTGGACCGAGCAGAGCGCCCCCGCTCGGTGCACCCTGCTGCAGCACCCGGGCGGCGGGAGCACGCTGCTGCTCACGCTCTGGCACGCCGTCAGCGACGGAAAGTCCGGCATCTACGCCATGCGCGACCTGCTGAGCACGCTCGCAGCACCCGCCGAAGCCATCACGCCCTGCCCGCCCACGCACCTCGAAGACTACCTGCCCGAAGACTTTCGCGCCGGTGCCGCCGGGCGCTACTTGGGGCGTCAGAACGAGCTCGGGCGCATCGGCCGGTTCGTGAAGTGGGGCAAGGGCAACGCGGCGCCCCCGGCCGAGCGGCGCCTCAGCGTGGCACCCGTGCGGCTCTCTGCGGAGCAGACGCACTCCCTGCACGTGCTGGCCAAGCGCCACTCCGTCACGCTGCACGGCGTGCTCGCCGCGGCCATCGCGCGCGCCATCTGCGAGCAGGCGCCGCTCGAGCCGGACGCGCCCATGCTCTCGTTCCACCCGGTGGACATGCGCACCTACCTCGCGCGCCGCAACGAGGCACACATCCCCGACAGCGTGGGCTACTTCATCTCGTTCGTGGACGCGGCCCTGCGGCTCACGCCCGAGCGCGACCTGTGGGTGGACGCAAAGCGTTTCCACGAGGCGGTCCACGGCGCCATGGAGGCCGGCGTGCCCCGCTTCACCGCCGCGGGCGGCGCCACACTCACGCGCCTGGTTCAGCGATCGTTGGGCGTAGGTCTCTCGCGCCGCGTGTTCGAGGGGCCCTTCGGCGCCGCCGCCTTCGCGCTCAGCAACCTCGGCCCACTCGAGCGCATGGGTGTGGCCCCGGGAGAAGAGCACCCGCTCGGCCTCGAGGCGCTGCACTTCGCGGGCGCGGGCTCCATGACCTGCAACATCTGCTGCAGCGCCGTGGGCCTGGGGGGCGCGCTGCTGCTCAACGTGGGCACGGTGCACCCCGGGCTGCCGGCCGACGCCGCGGCGCGCCTAGCGCAGAGCATCGAGGCCGACCTCCTGCGCGCGGTTGGTTGACGTACACTGCCGCCATGCGCGTCGAAGACACCCTGGCCATCCACGAACGGCTCTTCGCCTACAGCGAGGCCATCGACCAGCAGCGCTTCGACCATCTGGCGCACGTCTTCACGGCGGACGCGGAGCTCGACTTCCGGCAGACGGGTGGCCCGTGCTGTGCGCTGCCCGAGATGCAGGTGTTCCTGGCGCAGGAGCTGAGCCGCTACCGCCGGCTCCAGCACTTCATCAGCAACGTGCGCGTGCACTTCGACGACGACGACAGCGAGCTTGCCACCGCGCGCTCCTACGTGCTGGCGCAGCATGGGTATCTGCACGAGGGCCGAATGCGCTTCTTTCAGCTGGGAGGCGAGTACGACGACAAGCTGGTGCGCCGCCCGGGGGGCTGGCGCATCACGTCGCGCGTGCTGCACCTGCGCTGGCTCGACGGTGACGTTCCGCGCAGTCCGGCGCTCGCTGGGTCCTGACGCGGGAGCGATCCGGTCAGTCGTCGCAGCCCGAGCCCACCTGCCGCGTGATCTCGCCACGCAGCGAGTCCTGGTGCGCGAGCCAACGCTCGATCACATCGGCGGGCAAGCCTTGGGCGCGCGCGGTCTCGAGCAAGATCTGCCGGCGGCGCATGAACTGACCGCCCAAGATGTTGTGGGCCCCGTGCGCCTTGGTCAGCGGTCGCCCCTCGTAGGCCACGTCGGCCCCGAAGAAGCTGGCCGCGTGCTGGTACTCGAAGCGCTTCACCCGCTCGCGGTCAGCGGCGCGAAAGTGGAAGCCGATCATCATGTCGTCGAAGCAGCGGTCCACGAACGTATCGATCACGCGGCGCAACACGGGCTCGCCACCCAGGCGCTCGAAGTCGCTCGGCTCAGCCACCGAACACCCGCTGGTTCAGCTCGGCGATGTGCGTGCTGGGCAGGCCGCGCTGCGCCGCGCCGTCGAGATAGCCACGGATCATGAGCCGCGTCTGCTCCCCCACCTTGGTGAAGTGATGCTCGAGGTACACCTCGGCGTCGAAGGGCGCGAGCCAGCCGGCGCCATACGAGATGAGCGAGAAGAGCGGCCTGCGCAGCAGTGGGCGGAACCACGGCACGGGCACCCCCAGCTCGGCCCCCGTGAGCGTCAGCGCCTCGCGCGCGGCCCCGGCGGCCAGGGTGAGCCAATCGCCCTGGCGGAGCGAGCCGAAGCGCCAGCCCGCGCCCTCGAGCGCCACCACCATGGGCATCATCGCGCACGAGCTGAACGCGAGGCTCACGCGCGCGTCCTTCACCTCGCCCGCGGGGCAGCCGCCCGCGCGCAGCAGCTGGGTCACGGCGCGCACACGGGCCGGTTCATTGCCGCTGAACTTGCTGGGCGACAGACGCGGCAGCACGTACGCGGTGCCCGGCGCGAGCTGCTCACCGGGCAGGGGCGCCTCATATGCGATCATGCCGATCATGCCGTCCACCACGCGCGCGCGCGGCACGTGCTCGTCCAGCAAAGCGCGCACCTGCATGCCGGGCAGCATGCACACCAGCGACGAGCGCTCGGCGCGCGCCACCGCCGCCAGCACCGTGTCGAGCGCCCCCGAGGTGAGCGCGTTGGTGGGCACGCACAGCCACACCTGGTCGAAGCCCTCGGCGAGCCCTGCCATGTCGGCGCGCACGTGCGTGGGCACCAGCTTGCGTGACCCACCGCGCGGCAGCGCGTGCAGCGTGGTGCCCGCGCGCAGCTCGTCCACGTATCGCTCACGCACGAAGTAGGTGACCTCAGCGCCACCCGCCAAGAGGTGCAGGCCGTAGACCTGGCCCACGGCGCCTCCGCCCACGATGGCGACGCGCTGAGCGGAAACGCTCACACCTGGGTGTCCCGCACGCCGTAGCGCTTGGCCAGCTCGCGCAGGTGGTAGCGCGTGAGCCCCGCCGCTTGCGCGCTGCGGGTGATGTTGCCGCCGTACTTGTCCAGCAACGCCTTCAGGTACGAGGCCTCGAACGCGTCCGTGATGCGCTGCTTGGCTTCCTTGAAGGGCACGCCCTCCTCCACCAGCTCTTCGGCGCGCCCACCGGGCAGCGTCATGGGCGGCGACTTCTGGCTGGCTGGCACGAAGTCCGCGCGGTCGAGCTCGAAGCCGTCGGCCAGTGAGGCCGCGCGCTCCACGGTGTTCTTCAGCTCGCGCACGTTGCCCGGCCAGGGGTAGCTCTGCAGCCGCCGCATGGCCTCGTCCGTGGCCGTGAACTCGCGCTCTTCACCCGGGAAGCGCCGCGCCGAGAAGTCGTCCAGGAAGCCGCGCACCAAGAGCGGGATGTCCTCGGCACGCTCGCGCAGCGAAGGCAGCTCCACCTGCACCACGCTCAGGCGGTAGTAGAGGTCTTCGCGGAACGTGCCTTCGTTCACCATCTGGCGCAGGTCGCGGTTGGTGGCCGCCACCACGCGCACGTCCACCGGCAGCGTCTTCTGCCCGCCCACGCGGCGGATCTCGCGGTTCTCCAGCACGCGCAGGAGCTTCGGCTGCATGTCGAGCGGCAGCTCGCCGATCTCGTCGAGGAAGATGGTGCCGCCGTGCGCCTGCTCGAACGAGCCACGGTGCCGGTCGCTCGCGCCCGTGAACGAGCCACGCTCGTGGCCGAAGAGCGTGCTCTCCACCAGCTCGCGCGGGATGGCGCTGCAGTCCTGCACCACCAGCGGCGCCGCTGCCCGCTTGGACGCGCGATGGATGGCGCGCGCCACCAGCTCCTTGCCGGTGCCCGTCTCGCCGCGCACCAGGACGGTGAGGTCGCTGGGCGCCACCTTCTCGAGCACGGCGAAGATCTCGCGCATGCGCGTGCTGGTTCCCACCAGATCGTGGAAGGTCTCGTTGCCGCTCAGCGCGATGTCGATGCTGCCCTCGAGCGGCTCGAAGCGGATCTGCGTCTGACCCACGGTGAACAGCGTGCCCTGCCGCAGCCAGACCTCGCGGATGCGCAGCTCGCCCACGCTGGTGCCGTTGGTGGACTCGAGGTCACGCAGCAGCACGCCCTTCTCGTCCGCCACCAGCTCACAGTGCGTCCCGCTCACGGCCTTGTCGGCCAGCACCAAGTCGCAGATCACGCTGCGCCCGATGGTCACGCGCTCCCGGTCGATGACCAGCTCTGCGCCCTTGTTGGGACCGCTCACCACCGAGAGCCGACTGCGCCGCAGCCGACGGGACGTCAGCCGTGGGTCGACGAAGACGCTCGTCAGCATCCCGGGGTCGATGCTCATGCTGCGCCATCCTCTCGAATGGCACGCATGGCGGCGCCGTAGTCCGCTTGCGAGAAGACGGCGCTCCCCGCCACCAACACGTCGGCGCCGGCTTCGATGACCTGCCGCGCCGTGCCGACCTTCACGCCACCGTCCACTTCCAGGTCGATGTCGAGCCCGCGCTCGTCGATCATGGCGCGCAGCCGCGCGAGCTTGGGCAGGGCCGACGGGATGAACGACTGGCCCCCGAAGCCCGGGTTCACGCTCATCACCAGGATCAGGTCGAGCTGATCCATGACGTAGTTGAGGCACGACTCGTCGGTGTGCGGGTTGAGCGAAACGCCTGCGCGCTTGCCGAGCGCGCGGATCTGCTGGAGCACGCGGTGCAGATGCGGGCAGGCCTCGGCGTGCACCGTGATGACGTCCGCGCCCGCGGCGGCGAACTCCTCCACATAGCGCTCGGGCTCCACGATCATGAGATGACAGTCGAGCGTCTTCTGCGTGACGCGCCGCAGCGCCTGCACCACCGGCGGGCCGAACGTGATGTTGGGGACGAAGCGGCCATCCATCACGTCGAGGTGAATCCACTCGGCGCCAGCGCTGTCCACCCGGCGCACCTCGTCACCGAGCGCGGCAAAGTCCGCGGCGAGAATGGAAGGAGCGATGCGGAGCGACTTCGACGAGCGTGGCACGCGAGTAGAATCCACGCTGGGTCACGGGTGTCAACCACGTACCCTCCTCCCGCACCTCCACTTACTCGGTGGCGTGATCGATCCGCCGGGGCGGGGCAGGGGTCGCGGCGGGCACGGACGCGCTGGCGCGTCCTGTCGGGACTCCCTGGAAAACGGCACTGCGCTGCGCTGCGTTTGTTTTCCGGGTCCCCCCACGCCCTTGCTGACCCCTGCCCCGCCCCGGCGGTGGCGACGTGTTGCCGAGCACGCGGGTGAGCCCGACGTTGGGCGCGGGTAGACGCGCGGACGACGAGCGTGGGTGAGCCCGAGTAGAGCTCGTCGAGTCCCTCCTGGGCTCCCGGGCGCTCAGCGGGGCGCGACGGGGTGCAGGTGAGTCCGTGGAACCCAGTCGGGGCCGTCGGGGCCGACTGCGTGCATCAACGCTCGTCGAGCGCAGCCGAGTCCGTCGAACTCAGCTGAGCACCCCGACGACCGAGCGAGGGCATCCACCATCCGTCGGGCTCAGTCGCGCAGAGACGTCGCCAGAGGAGGGGGGCGGGGCGCCCGGGTCAGCGGGGGCTTGGGGGGGCCCTATTTCTAGCGTCGGAACGACGCGACGAAATGGGGGAGGTCAACCAGAGGGAGCGCCTGCGCGACCGGCCCCGCAGACCCGGGTGCCCCGCCCCCTCCTCTCGATCCCGCCACCATCTGGAAAACAGCCCACCTGCGGATTTTTGGACGTCCGAGCGTCGGTTGGGTATGCGGAGATCCACGATGGTCAGCTCTTCTCGAACTAGGCGCAGCAGCGCACCTCCTCCTTGCGGGTGGCGCGTCGCGGTGGTGTTCGCCTGCGTCGGGCTGACTCTCTCTGCCGTGCCGACCAGCATCGCCAGCGCCCAGATCGAAGCGCCGAGCGGCGTGGATGCGACCTCGGACCCGGCGCGCGCCCGTGAGGATACCCTCGAGACAGCGCGCGGCGTCGGCATGGGCTCAGGCGCGCGCGCCACGGCCACGGGCACCTCCGCGCTGGCGTACAACCCCGCCAACCTCGCGCTCCAGCGCCTCTACCACGTCGAGGCTGGCTTCGGTTACGTGGCGGGGCGCAGCGCGTTCACGGTGGGCTCTGCGGTAGTGGACTCCGTCAGCAACAGCCTCGCAGCAGGCTTCAGCTTCCGCGGCTTCTTCGGCAATGGCCGCGACTACAACGGCTGGGATGGTCGCCTGTCGCTGGGCATGGCGCTCGCCCCGCAGATCGCCCTCGGAGTGTCGGGCAGGTACGTGCGCATGACGCCGCGCGACCGCGACGACAACGACACCCCTATCGGCGAGCACGCGCGTGGCTTCACGCTGGACGCCAGCGCAACGGTGACGCCCATCGAGTGGCTGCACATCTCGGTCATGGGGTACAACCTGATCGACCTCGACTCCGCGCTGACACCCGTCCAGGTGGGCGGCAGCATCGGCGTGCTGGTCGACGAGTTCGGCCTCGGCATCGGCACCGACCTGCTGGTGGACCTCAGCACCTTCTCCTCGGCGCAGATCATCGCCGGCTTCGGGGTCGAGTACACCGCCGCGGACCTCGTGCCCATCCGGCTCGGCTATCGCCGCGACCGCGGCCGCGAGCTCCACACGCTCAGCCTCGGCGTGGGCTACATCGCGGACAAGTTCGGCATCGACTTCTCGCTGCGCCACGACGTGCGTGCGCGTCAGAGCGACCGTCTCACCGAGCTGCTGCTGACCTTCCGCTACGACGTCCAGTAGCGGAACGTGGCGACCCATAGTTCACAAGCTGTGGATAACCTGTGTGGGACTCGTGTGCCGCATCGCCCGTGCAGATCTGAACACGCGCGCAGCGAAATCCTTCACGCGCTTCCCGGGCTCGCGCAGAACCCGGGCGTGGTTCATCCACATGTCACACAGGTGATCCACAGCGTCTCGAAACGTGCCCCGTCAGAACTGCGTTTACCACTTGTTTCAAGGTGTATTCGTGGTTCTTGGTGTCGCCTCTACACGTCACCGTCACCGGCCTCTTCGCCCATCGAAAGAAACTTGTCTGCGAATCGTTCGCGATCCTCGTGAGTTAGGATTTTCCTCCTACGAACCCGTAGACGCATGAATCGTGGACTGCTAGTTTCGCGATCCCTTCGGTGGGGATGTCCAGAGTGGCAGCCGCCGGGTAGCAATCCACTCTCCTCCCGAACTGCACGCAAGACGTGGCGCACACCTCTGTGTTCCACGTGTGGGTAACTGCGTGCATCGTCTTGCAATGTGAAGGTATTTGCCCATGAACGACCTGTGGGAATCGACCCTGCTCCGCCTCCAAAGGACGATCTCTCCGGAGGCCTTCGAGAGCTGGATCGCCGACATCGAGTTCGGCGGGCTCATCGACGGACAGCTCACGCTGCGGGTTCCCAACAGCTTCCAGCTCGAGTGGGTGCACAACAACTACGAGTCGCTCGTGCTGGAGCTCTGCCAAGAAGAGGCGCGCTACACCAGCCACGCGGCGCCCACCTCCATCGTCCTCACCATCGACGCCAACCTGCAGGCGCGCGCCACCGCCGCGCGTAGCACCGAGCCCGCGCGTGCTCCCTCGCAGCGCGCCCCGCTTTCGTCCATCCAGGGTGGTCGTCCGCAAACGCCGCCCAACGGCCTGCTCGCGTCGCGCCCCAGCTTCGCGCCCCACGCCACCTTCGCGCCGCAGTCCACGCTGCCGCAGCCGCCGCCGGTCGCCGACCTGAACCCGATGTACAGCTTCGACAACTTCGTCGTCGGGCCCAGCAACCAGCTGGCGCACGCGGCCAGCGTCGCCGTCGCATCGTCTCCCGGCACCCGCTACAACCCGCTCTTCATCTACGGCGGCGTCGGTCTGGGCAAGACGCACCTCGTGAACGCCATCGGCCACACGGTGCTCGCCAACAACCCCGGCGCCAGCATCCTCTACCTCTCGGCCGAGCGCTTCACCAACGAGTTCATCTGGTCGCTGCAGAACCACCGCATCGCGCAGTTTCGCGAGCGCTACCGCAGCCACTGCGACGTCCTGCTCATGGACGACATCCAGTTCCTGGCGGGTCGCGAGCAGACGCAGGAAGAGTTCTTCCACACGTTCAACGCGCTGCACCACGCCAACAAGCAAATCGTCGTCACGTCGGACGTGTACCCGCAGCAGATCCCGGAGATGGAAGAGCGCCTCATCAGCCGCTTCCAGTCCGGCATGGTGGCCGACGTGCAGGCGCCCGAGGTGGACACGCGCGTCGCCATCCTGCGCACCAAGGCCGCCGGTGAGGGCATCCAGCTCAGCCAAGAGGTGGCGCACTACCTGGCGCAGGTCGTGAAGAGCAACGTGCGCGAGCTCGAGGGCACGCTCACGCGCCTGGCCGTGCTCGCCGAGCTGCGCCAGCGCCCCATCGACATGGACCTGGCACGGGAAGCCACGCGCACGGTCATGCCGCAGCTCGAGCAGATCACCAGCGTGGAGGACATCCAGCGCGCCGTCTGCGAGTACTTCGGGGTGCGCATGGCGGACCTCAAGGGCAAGAAGCGCACGCGCTCGGTCAGCCACCCGCGCATGATCGCCATGTACCTCTGCCGTGAGCGCCTGGGCACCAGCTACCCAGACCTCGGCAGCCGCTTCGGCGGCAAGGACCACACCACGGTCCTCAGCGCCTACAAGAAGATTGGCCGCCTGCTCGAGGAGAACGACGACAAGGTGCTGGACGCCATCACCGCCGTGGACCGCAAGCTCGGTCTCTGAGCGGGCGCCGCACCCGTCTCCGGCACCCGTCTCGGCCGCGCGCGCTCTCAGACCTCGAGCAGCACGCGACGGGTGGCCTCCTCGAGCGCCTGCGTGGACTCCACCAACTCGATGCGCCGCAGCGTGATATTGCCGGCCCGAACCGCCATCGCGATCATGGGCGAGTGCGTGGCGATCACGACGCGCCGCGTCTGATGCAAGATGCGCAGCGTGAAGGCCGTCAGTCGCGGAGGGATGCTCGGGTCGAAGCCCGTCATCGCCGTCCAATCGTGCAGGCCGTGCACGCCACGGTCCCCCCGCCGCTTCACACGCGCCTCGAAGAAGTCCATGAACGGCACCGCGAGGTCGACGGAGAAGCGCCCCGTGACGCTGCTCAGCACCACGCCCGGCTTCGGCTCCCACATGCGCAGGTGCCCATCATCGTTGCGGTGCTCGGCAGCGGGGGACTGCGCGAAGAGGCCCGTCATGTCGTCACCGTACACCACAAAGCTGGCGGCCAAGGGTTTCTCTCTACATCCACGGTGGCCAGCGCTGCCAGCGCTGATAGACTTGGGGAACCTGCACGAGGAGGCCTCATGGGACGCTGGACGATGTCAGTACTGCTCTTGGGCGCGCTCACCACGGGCTGCAATCAATCATCCGTGGGAGATCCCGCTCCATCGCGCGGCTTCCCGGAGGTCACCGCCACGCTCACGTTCGAAGGCGTGACCTACGGCGGCAACATGAACATCACCACCGACTTGGGTGAGGAACGCCTCTCCTTCACAGGATATGCAATGGAGGGGAGCGACGTCATCGGAGTCGCGAGCCTGACGATTCAACAGACGCTGACGCGCAGCGCCTGGAACGAGTCGTCCTATGACCTCTACGACCAGCGCGAGGACTGGTTCATCACAGAGGACGGGTTCCAGCCGGGAACCATGCAGCTTGGCGAGCACACATTCACCATCCGAGGGTTGGTGCTCACCGTGCTCGAAGACGGGAGCTTCGTGGCCACCGTGCACGCGGCCAACGTCGATGACGTCAGCAGCCGCGCCGACATCCGCGAGCGCGAGCTAGTCAGCCTCGAGGTCAGCGGAACGATGACGCTCTGGTGCGCGGTCCACCGCGAGAACGGCATGGTCGACTTCGACGCACCGCCACCCGGCAGCCTCCACTGCCAATGAGGCGCCGCCGCACCGAGTCCTCCTGACATCTCCTGTCAGACGCGCCATGCTATTGGCCCCCCATGTCGACGCGCCCCTACGCCACCGAGTCCGACCACATCGAGATCGTCGGAGCCCGTGAGCACAACCTGAACGTCCCCTATCTGACGCTCCCCAAGCGCGCGCTGGTGGTGTTCACGGGGGTCAGCGGCTCGGGCAAGTCCAGCCTGGCGTTCGACACGCTCTACGCCGAGGGCCAGCGCCGCTACGTGGAGAGCCTGAGCGCCTATGCGCGGCAGTTCCTCGGTCGCCTCGAGCGGCCCGCGGTGGAGCGGCTGCGCGGGCTGTCGCCCACCATCGCCATCGAGCAGAAGTCGGCCAGCAACAACCCGCGCTCCACCGTGGGCACCATCACCGAGATCTACGACTACCTGCGCGTGCTCTACGCGCGCGCGGGGACGCAGCACTGTCACCAGTGCGGCAAAGAGGTGCGCGGGCGCAGCGCCGAAGAGGTGGTGCGCGACGTGGAGGTGGCCGTCGCCGAAGGGGCGCGCATCACGCTTCTGGCGCCGCTGGTCACGCACCGCAAGGGCGAGTTCCGCGACCTGCTGGGTGAGCTCGCCGGTCGCGGCTTCGTGCGCGTGCGGGTGGACGGTGAGGTGCTGCGCATCGAGGACGTGCCCGCGCTCGACAAGCACAAGAAGCACACGCTCGAGGTGGTGGTGGACCGCCTGGTGCGCCGCGACGAAGACCGCCAGCGCCTGACCGAGGCGGTGGAAGCCGGCCTGCGCGAGGGTCAGGGCGAGCTGGTGGTCGAGGTGGAGGCGCACGCCGACGCGGCAGCCCACGTGCTGCGCTTCAGCGAGTCACGCATGTGCTGCGGCCACGCGTTCCCGGAGCTCAGCCCGCAGAGCTTCTCGTTCAACGGCCCGCTCGGCATGTGCCCGGACTGCCAGGGTCTCGGTACGCGCGTGGAGGTGGACCCCGAGCTGGTCGTGCCCGATCCACGCCTGTCCATCCGCGAGGGCGCCATCGCTCCGTGGAAGGGCGCCATGGACAAGGGCGAGGGCTGGACCTTCCGCGTCATCGACGGCATGGCCAAGGCCGTGGGCGTGAACCTCGACACGCCGTACTCGAAGCTCAGCGCGAAGAAGAAGCAGCAGGTCATGTACGGGGTGGAGGGCAAGAAGATCCGCATGGAGTGGGGTGCCGAGGGTCAGGACAGCCACGGCAGCTGGGCGGTGTCGTTCACGGGCGTCATCCCGCGCTTGGAGCGCCTCTACCACGAGACCAAGTCCGACCAGATGCGCGCGCAGTACGCCAAGTACTTCGCGGAGCGCCACTGCCACACGTGCGACGGGCGGCGCCTGCGGCCCGAGAGCCTGGCAGTGCGCATCGCCAAAAGCAGCATCGCCGACGTCACGCACATGACGGTCTCGAGCGCCGCCGCGCACTTCGACGCGCTCGGCCTCACCGGCAACCAGGCCACCATCGCGGAGGGCGCGCTGCGCGAGATCCGCAGCCGCTTGCGCTTCTTGTTGGACGTCGGCCTCGAATACCTCACGCTCGACCGCGCGGGCCCCAGCCTGAGCGGCGGCGAGGCGCAGCGCATCCGCCTGGCCAGCCAGCTGGGCAGCGAGCTGAGCGGTGTCATGTACGTGCTGGACGAGCCCAGCATCGGCCTGCACCAGCGCGACAACGAGCGCCTGATCCGCACGCTCGAGCGCCTGCGCGACCTGGGCAACAGCGTGATCGTGGTGGAGCACGACGAGGAGACCATCCGCGCGGCCGACCACTTGGTGGACTTCGGCGTGGGCGCCGGGCGCTTGGGTGGCCGCGTGCTCTACAGCGGGACACCGGGCGGGGTGACCGACGTGGCCGAGAGCCTGACGGGGCAGTATCTCTCGGGCGCGCGCACCATCCCGCGCCCGGCGCAGCGCAGGAAGGCGCAGGCGCAGCTGGTCATCCGCGGGGCGCGCATGAACAACCTGCACCGCATCGACGTGTCCATCCCGCTCGGCATCTTCACCGCCGTCACGGGGGTCAGCGGCGCCGGCAAGAGCTCGCTGGTGAACGGCATCCTGCTGCCGGCGCTCGGGCGCCTGCTGCACCACAGCACGGACCCGATCGGCCCGCACGACAGCATCGAGGGGCTCAGCGCCATCGACAAGGTCATCGCCATCGACCAGCGCCCCATCGGGCGCACGCCGCGCAGCAACCCGGGCACGTACACCAAGGCCTTCGACGAGCTGCGCGAGGTCTTCGCCAACCTGCCGGACGCGCGCACGCGCGGCTTCACGGCGGGGCGCTTCTCCTTCAACGTGAAGGGCGGCCGCTGCGAGGCCTGCTCCGGCGACGGTCAGGTGAAGGTGGAGATGCACTTCCTCTCGGACGTCTTCGTGCCGTGCGAAGTGTGCGAGGGGAAGCGCTACAACAGCCAGACGCTGGCCGTGCGCTACCGCGGCAAGAGCATCTCGGACGTGCTCGCCATGAGCATCGACGACTGCGCGGAGATGTTCGCGGCGCACCCCAAGGTGTCGCAGATCCTGAGCACGCTCCAGCAGGTGGGGCTCGGCTACATGCAGCTGGGGCAGCCCGCGCCCACCATGAGCGGCGGCGAGGCACAGCGCGTGAAGCTCAGCCGCGAGCTGGCCAAGCGCCAGACGGGGCGCACGCTCTACGTGCTGGACGAGCCGACCACCGGGCTGCACTTCGAGGACATCCGTCGGCTGCTGGGGGTGCTCCAGCAGCTGGTGGACGCGGGCAACTCGGTGTTGGTCATCGAACACAACCTGGACGTCATCCGCAGCGCCGACTGGGTCATCGACCTCGGGCCCGAGGGTGGCGCGGGCGGCGGGCGCGTGGTGGCGGCGGGCACGCCCGAGCAAGTGGCCAAGGTGCGCGGCAGCTACACGGGGCGCTTCTTGAAGGGCGCGCTGGCCAAGCCAGAGCGGGAGCTCAGGGCCTCACTCGAATGAACGTGGGCCGGTCGGTGTCGATCGGCAGGATGGCGTTCCACCCAGCAGGCAGCGCGGGCTGCGTGAAGTCGAACAGGTAGCGGGCGTCACGCGGGCTGAGGTTCACGCAGCCGTGGCTGCGCGCGTTGCCGAAGTCGTCGTGCCAGAACGCGGCGTGGAGCCCGTTGCTGCCCTCGAAGAACTGCACCCACGGCACGTCCTCGATGGCGTACTCGCTGGGCGCGTCGATGCCCAGGTTGCTCATGTCGCTGAAGGCCAGCTTGATCCAGATGGCGTGCACGCCGAGCGGCGTGCGGTGCCGCGGGTCGTCGCGCCCCGTGGAGACCAGCGTGGTGAAGACGGGACGCTCGCCCTCGTAAGCCACCAGCACCTGCTCGGCCACGCTCACGTCGAGCCAGCGCTCGTTGGCGCGCACCTCGGTCGGCGGCGCGCTCAGGATGGGTCGCTGCAGGTCACGTGTGCGCATCACACCGCCCTCGGCGAGCGTCAGCCAGCCCTCGCGCGCGGGCGCGTTCGGATCGAGACGCAAGCGCGTCCGGCGCCCCAACCGCCGCAGCACCGGGCCGTTGGGCCGCGCGTGCACCGTGGCGTTCGCCCGCCGCACCCAGGCGAAGTGGAGGTCGT
Source organism: Sandaracinaceae bacterium (assembly GCA_016706685.1). Lineage (NCBI taxonomy): Bacteria > Pseudomonadati > Myxococcota > Polyangiales > Sandaracinaceae > Sandaracinaceae bacterium. The sequence goes on from JADJJE010000005.1 coordinate 65,364, forward strand.
CCGTGGGGCCAAGCGGAACGCCGAAGAGGTCACTCCCGCGCGCGTAGCCGATGTCGCCGCGCTCGATGTAGAGCTGGCTCTCGGTCTGCACGAAGCGAATCCCCTCGACGGTGCGCTCCCCCGTCACCACCACGCCGAAGCCGCGCCCGAGGGCCATGGCGTACTCATCGGCAAAGTACTCGGAGGGCCGCGTGTAGGCGCGCGCGCCATCGGTGCGCACGAACGCGTAGGCCTTCGGCAAGATGGAGCCCTCCGGCACGATGGGCCGTGCCACGCCCGACGGAAGCTCCTGACTCAGCTGCGCGTGCCGGGTGCAGAGGTACAGCTCCTCGCCCACCTGGAACCAGTAACCCGTGGGGCAGTCGATGCCCGGCAAGCGCCGCAGCACCTGAAGCCGCGTCCCGCGCGCGATCGTGCCGCGCCTTCCAGACGCCTCGCTCGGCCCGCGGAACACCCGCGCGCTGTCGTTGACCACCTCGACGGAGCGCACCCATGCGGGCAGCGGGACGGTGGCCTCTTCGCGCCGTTGCGCCGCCGCACGCTGCGGCCCTCCGCCACCCGACAGCCCCGCGCACAGGAGGCCCAGCGCACACAAGAGCCCTGCAGCACGAACCAACCCACGACCAGCGAAGCGCATCGACACCGAACCGCCAGTATAGCGACCGCACCCCGCGCCGCCGCTTTTCGGGGCGCCGAGTCCCAGCCCCGCGCCTTGTGGCCCTCCGTACCGACGCGTATCCTGCCTCACATGAACGCCAATCGCTCGCCTCTCTGCGTGAACGTCCCGTCGCGCGCCTCCATGGTCGCTCCGCTCTTGCTGGCTGCCGTTGGGCTGCTCGCGGGTCCGCTCCTCACCGCCTGTGACGGCAGCGCGGGAGGCGTGGTCCTGGGCTCGGACACCCGCGAGTTCGCGTTCACCGACGTGCAGACCTCCGCGACCACGAACTTCCGGCTGACCGTCTCCGCGGCGGGCGTGGAGACACTGACGGCCGCGTCGCTCGGCTTCACGGTGGATGTGGTGAGCGGTGGACCGGCCATCGAGGTGTCCGTGACGCCCCCCGGCGGGACCGCATCCACCGACAGCACACCCGAGTCGGTCACGAGCTCGGGCGTCACCTACGACCGCTACATCGTGACCCTCGGCGATGCGGCGGCGCTGTGTCCCGAGACCGGCGCTTGCTCGCTGGACTATGCCGTTGTGATGACCCGCACGGGAGCCACTGGCACCGCCTTCGACGCCATCGCCACCGTGTCGGGGGTCATCACGGGCGACGTCCTGACCGGCGCGGACGTCTCGCTCGACTTCCTCTGAGCGGCGCGCTCGGGAGCAGCGGCTACAGGTCGATCTGCTCCACCACGGTCTCGTCCACCTCACGGCCCAAGAACCGGCTGGCGACTTCCGCGAAGCGGCCGGGGAGGTCCGTGACCAGGATGCGCAGGTCACCCGGCCCGTCTTTGCGAGCCAGCCCGCGTGCCTCGAGCAACGCGGTGAGCTCGGTGGCCGTCGCGACCGCGCTGTCCACCACCTGCACGTTGGGCGAGAGCACGCGGCTCGCCACCTCGCGGATGACCTCCGCCAGCAGCGGGTAGTGCGTACACCCCAGGATGAGCGTGTCCACGCCGGCGGACGCGAGCGGCTCGAGGTAGTGCTCCACCACCTCGGTGGGGACCGCACCGTCCAGCCAGCCCTCCTCGGCCAGCGGCACCAGCAGCGGCGCCGCCTGCTGGAAGAGCTCCGCCTTCGAGCTCAGCCCCGCCAGCTCTTTGCCGTAGGCCCCGGAGGCCACGGTGCCGCGCGTGGCGATCACGCCCACCCGCCCGTTCACGCTGGCGGCGATGCCCGCACGAGCGCCAGGCCCAATCACCCCCAGCACCGGCACGTCCAGCTCCACCCGCAGCATGTCCACGGCCACGGCGCTCACGGTGTTGCACGCGATCACCAGCAGCTTGATGTCGTGCTGCTGGAGGGCTCGGGCACACGCCCGGGCATAGCGCAGCACGGTGCGAGGGCTGCGGGTGCCGTAGGGCACGCGCGCGGTGTCCCCCAGGTAGACGATGCGCTCCCCGGGCAGCGCATCCATGATGGCGGAGGCCACCGTCAGACCACCCAGTCCAGAGTCGAACACACCGATGGGAGAGCTCGCGTCAGCCATGAGGCGCCGATTGTAGCAGCCTGTCGGACGCAGGCCGTGCTCGGATCTCATTCAGAATTACATCCCTAAACGGCGGGTATGGTAGGCTGTGCCAATCTCTGAGCGCCCACAGCCAACCTGGTACGAGGTTTCCGACTCGCGCGACGACACTGCGGGCGGGCTAATTTTCCCGGTCGGAGAGATCCTCGCGGGCAATTACGAGGTGCGCAGCCTGCTCGGTGCGGGTGGCATGGGGCAGGTGTTCGAGGCCCTGGACCACCTGCTGGACCGGCGCGTCGCCATCAAGGTCGCGACGCCTGGCCCCGCCGTGGCGCTGCTGCGGCAGGAGGCGCGCGCGCTCGCGGCCTTCCGTCACCCCAGCCTCGTGACCGTGCACACGCTGGGCAACCACCGTGGCCTCGACTTCTTGGTCATGGAGCGCATCTACGGCCTCAGCCTCGGCCGGCACCTGAGCACGCGCTACGACGCCGGCGCCGCGCCGGACATCGAAGAGACCATGGAGGTCATCACGGCCATCGCCGAGGGCCTCGCCGTGGTGCACCGCGCGGGGCTCGCGCATCGCGACGTGAAGCCGGACAACGTCATGCTCACGCCCGATCACCGCATCGTGCTCATGGACTTCGGCCTGGTGTTGCCCGAGTACCACGTGGCCACGCAGACGCGGATCGCGGGCTCGCCGCCCTACATGGCGCCCGAGGCGCTCGACAACACGGTTCAGCCCGGGGCCGGCCGTCTCCTGGATCTGTACGCGCTCGGTGTGGTGGCCTACGAGATGCTCACCAATAAGCTGCCCGTGGAGGCCGAGAACGTGGCCGAGCTCTACGAGCTGCATCAGACGCAGCCCGTGGCGCGCATCCGGGAGCGCCGCATGGGCGTGCCCCAGAAGCTGGCCGACCTGATCGAAGAGCTGCTGGCCAAGGACCCCAACGACCGGCCGCAGAGCGCCGAGGCGGTGGCCTGGCGCCTGCGCGCCATGCAGGAGGGCTTCCACGAGTCCCAGCGCGCCGTCACCATCGTGCCGGAGTCGGACGAGCTGCGCGTGCTCATCGCCGAGGACAACAAGGACGTGGCGCGCGTGCTCCAGTTCTACGTGAAGCAGATCCTGGGCGACAACGTGAAGATCGACACGGCCGTGGACGGCGAGGCGGCCATGAGCGCCATCCGGCTGCGCGAGCCGGATCTGCTGCTGCTGGACCTCCACATGCCGAAGCTGAACGGCATCGAGGTGTGCATGGCGCTGCGGGGCGAGCGGCTGGCCGAGCGCACCACCATCATCAGCGTCAGCGCGGGCGCGCAGGACGACGACAAGCAGCTGCTCTACCAGCTGGGCATCCACCACTTCGTGGAGAAGGGCACCCAGCTCAAGGAGCGCCTCTCGGCGGCCATCTACGACGCCATGGGCATCGACAAGCGCACCGAGCGGCCCACCCAGTTCTGAGCGGGCGCCGGGCGCGTTGTCAGTACTGAATATCCCGCGTCCGTGGCAGTCTACGGCTTACCTCATGCGCTCGCCTCGCCTCGCCCTTCGCTCCACACGTGCCTTGCCCCGCGCCGCGTGGCTCTCCCTGCTGCTGAGCGGTGCCGCAGCCGTCGCCCCCATGGCGCTGCCAGGGCTGGGCAGCACCGCCCACGCGCAAACCGAAGAGCAGCTGGCCCGCGCGCGCACCCTCTTCACGGAGGGTCAGGCCGCCTACGACGCCGGCCGCTTCCAAGAGGCGGTCACCAAGATGCGCGAGGCCTACGACATCACCCACTCGGCCGAGCTCGCGTTCAACGTGGCGCGCGTCTACGAGCGCATGAGCGAGTACGCCGACGCGGTGCGCTACTTCCGCATCTACCTGCGTGAGGGGCAGCCCGACGCCGAGGTGCGCGCCGATGTGGAGGCACGCATCGAGGCGCTGCGCGCGGCGGAGCGGCGCTCGCGGGACCAGGTGTTCACCGCCCCACCCAGCGACGACGAGCTCACGCGCGAGGCGCGCACGTTCTTCACGCGGGGCGTCGCCATGTTCCGCCGGGGCGAGTACGAGGCCGCCATGCAGGCGTTCACGGCGGCGAACAGCTTCGCGCCCCTACCCGAGGTCCTCTACAACATGGCCGTGGTGTCCGAGCGGCTCGGTGCGCGCCGGGACGCCATCGACTACTACCGTGAGTACCTGCGGCTGCGCCCCAACGCCCCCGACCGCGGCTTCGTAGAGCGCGAGATCGAGCGCCTGCGGGGCCGCTGAGCTAGACTCGTCGCTCGATGGGAATCCGCGTCACGGTTCGCTCACGCTGGGGTGAGTCGCAAGCACAGGACGACCCCGGGAGCCGGCGCCACCTAGCGGTCTACAGCTTCGAGCACGGGCGGGTGCGCATCGGGCGTGGCCGCACGGCCGACATCCTGCTGCCGCACCCTGCGGTGAGCGGCTTGCACGCCAGCCTCGAGCCCAGCGGCGCGCACTACACCATCACCGACGAGGGCTCCACCAACGGCGTGCTGGTCAACGGCGTGCGCATCTCGCCCAACCGCCCCAAGTCGCTGCGCGATGGCGACCGGGTGGAGCTGGGCGGCTTCACGCTGCGCCTCGAGCTCACGCCCACCGTGAGCGGTGCGACCACGGCCAACGAGACGGCCGAGCTGGCACGTCAGCTGGTGCGCGCCGTGCTCTCGCAGGGCACCACGCCCGTGGCGGCGCCGCTGCTGGTGTTCGAGAACGGCAGTCGGGAGGGCGAGCGTGTGACGCTGCCTGATCCGCCGTGCTCCTGGCGCATCGGGCGCGGCATCGAGTGTGAGCTGCAACTGAACGACGCCGACGCATCGCGCGAGCACGCCGAGCTGCTGCGTGACCTCGACGGGGTGCTGCTGCGCGACCTGGGCGCCAAGAACCCCGCCATGGTCAACGGGCGCGTCTATGCGGAGCGGCGCCTCATGGACCGCGACGAGCTGCGCATCGGGTCCACCCGCATGACCTTCGAAGACCCGGCCAGCACCGTGCTCGCGCGCATCCAGGCCGAGGCCGACCTCTCGGTGGAGCTGGAACCCGACCCGTTCGACTCGTTCGACGACGAGCTGTCGGGCCACGACACGCCTAGCGATGCGGCCACGCGGGGTGACTCCGAGGGCGCCGACGCGCACGAGGTCGACCCGAGCCGCGGCCCCGTCACCCCGTGGGAAGCGGCCCCCGTGAGCGACGACTCGGTAGCCATCGCCGACCCGAAGCCGCGTGCGCCCCGCCGCCCGCGGCAGAGCGCCGCGCTGACCGACATGGTGATCTACGCGCTCGCAGGTGCGGTGCTGGCGCTCAGCGCGCTGGGCCTGTGGTGGCTGAGCGCGCGCTGAGGTTGGCGCTCCCTAGCCGAGCTCTAGAAGCAGCTGCTGGCCCAGCGGGGTGAGCGCACCCGAGCGGTGGGCCAAGGAGGAGGCTGCGTCGGGTGGCTCCGCGTCGAGCGCGAGGCGACGGGCCACCCAGGCATCGACCGTGTGCAGCAGCAGGGGGAGCGTGGCCTCATCGTGCACCACCGGGTCGATCAGCCGGAGCAGCGTGAGCTTGTGGAGCGCGCTCTCCCGCAGGAGCGCACGCGCCAGGGTCAGCGCGGGGGCGTTGCGCGGGAGGCGGGCACGGCCGATGGCCAGCGGCAGCTCGAGCTCACGTGAACCTCCCGCGGATGGGGGCACGACCTCCAGCGCCACGAACAGCTCCGCGAGCGACTCCGCATGTGGGTCGCGCTCGGCGATGAGGTGCAGCGCAGCGCCGAGCGCACCCAGCTCGGCCAGTGCCCCACGCTCCGTCGCGAAGCCGTGATGCTCCGTGAGCAGCGCACCCAGCTCGGGGCCCCACGGGTCGAGCAGCACGCCGTCCAGGCGCAGCGCGTCGCGCTCCAGCACCAGCCGCTGACCCGCCGACAGCACGAGGCCACGCCGCGTGATGCCGTGTTGCAGGACGAGCGGCCCAGTCAGCGTGACGGTCTCCGTGAGCGCCGAAGACAGCGCGAGCGAGAACAACACCTGCGCCGCGAGCGCCGCGCGTGTGGCGGCCTGGGTGCTGCCCGACCCGGCGAGCACCTGCAGCAACAGCAGCGTGACCTCGGGCGAGCGCGTCAGCGCGGCCACCGGCTTGGGCTGCCCCGGCAGGAGCGCCCGGAGCGCCTTGCCAGCGAGCGGCGTCACACCCGCGAAGGCCTCCTCGTCCAGCCCGGGGGCGCTGACCGGCAGCTCCGCCAGCAACGGCTCGTGCAGCGCGCGCGCCCCGAGGTGCCGCAGCATCCGAGCGTGCGCCGGGTCAGCCGGACGCAGCCACGCCTGACCCGCGTCGGGGGCCAGCCGCATGGCCAGCCCCACCCACGCGGGGCGCACCGGACTCAGAGGCTGGGCGGGCTCGCCAGGCACGCGCTCAGCTCGGCGGACGGCGTGAACCCGCAGGCGCCATCGGCCTGGCGCTCGCAGGGTGCCTCGCGGTAGCAAGCGTGCTCGGGACGCACCACGCAGATGCTGGCCATGGACTCCTGCTCGGGCCCGCGGCACAGCTCGCCGCCGCAGCCGTCGCGCACGCAGCCACCCGCGGCCTGCTCGCCCGGCTCTTCGGCGCACGCGCCTTCGCGCGCCACGCTGGTGCCACCCGAGAGCGCCCCGCAGGTGTTCGGGTAGGTGCGGCCGTCACAGCCGCACACGGGCCGGTACTCGCGCGTGCAGACCATGGGGATGGTCTCACAGCGCCCCGGGCGGTCGGTCGCGCCGCACTCGGCCTCGAGCTCGAAGTGGCAGAACTCGCCCTCGCCGCACGGCTCCATGCCGCGCGAGCCACACGCGCGCCCTTCGCCCTCGCTGGTCTCCACGGCGGTGGTGCCCTCGCCCTCCCCGCGGTTGCAGCCCGAGAGCCCGAGCGCGAGCAGCAGCGCCACGAGCCCGAGGGCGGACGTGGTGGCAGCGTTGGTGGTTCCGAGAGAGGAAGTGAGCGCGAAGTTCATGGAGGAGAGCGTTCCCGGCAAAGAGAGGCGGCGCAAGCCGCGGTTGACAGCCTCGGCCCTGACGAGCAAGGAGCCCGAATGTTCACGAGCGTCGTGTTGCACCAGCAGGAGGAGCTCCGCATCACCCGCAGCGAGCGCGTGCTGGTGGTGGAGACGCTGGTCCCACACGCGTGTCTATCGTACGCGCCGCACCACGGTGGGGACACCGTGACGTCGGTGGTGGCCAACCACGCCGTGCAGTCTTCGGAGCTGACGCTCGAGGTAGACGCACTCGAGCTACTACGGGCGCGCCAGCTCGCCCACGTGGGCCGCGACGGGGTGGCCATGATGACCGCGTGCGCGCTGCAGCACGCGGTTGTGGCGGAGGCGCGCGAAGAAGACTCGCTCGGCCCCGTGCGCGCCGTGGCGGTGGCCACCACCGGGCTCTCCAACCTGCTGCGTGTGGGCGACGCACCCGGCGCGCTGGCGCCGGTAGACACCATCAACGTGATCGCCTGGCTCTCGCGGCCGCTCATGCTCGGCGCTCGGCTCGAGGCGCTGACCATCGCCACCGAGGGGCGCACCCTGGCGGTGCATGCGGCGGGGCTGCCATCGCGGCGCAGCGGCGGGCACGCCACTGGCACGGGCACCGACTGCATCGCGCTGCTCACACCGCTCTCGGTGGAGGGCGCGAGCGCAGGCAGCGCGTACGCGGGCAAGCACACGGCCGTGGGCGCCGTGCTCGGTCGGGCGGTGCACACCGCCGTCGCGGCCGGGGTGGCGTCGTGGGTCACGCGCTACGGCGACGACCTGCGGCGCGCGATGCTGCGGCACTTCGGAGAGGGCGGCTGATGGGCTTGTCGCACGCCACCGTCATGCTGGTGCTCGCGCTGGCCATCGACGGTGCATTCGGCGAGCTGCCCAACCGGCTGCACCCGGTGGCGTGGTTCGGCGCGCTCGCTGCGCGGCTGCGGGCCACGTTGCCGCTTACCCCACCTGCACCGGCGCTCTTGGGGGGCGTCGCGTTGGTGGCTGCGGGCATGGCCTGCGTGGGCGTGCTGTTGGTCACGGACACCCTGCTGCGCGAGCGGGTGCCCTTGCTGACCGACCTGGCTGCGCTCTTCTGGTTGCAGGCCAGCTTCGCCGCGCGCGCCCTGCTCACCGCGGGCGCGCTCGTCGAACAGGCCCTCGTGGCGGGCGACCTTTCGCTGGCTCGCGCGCGGCTCGGGGCGCTCTGCAGCCGTGAGTCGGCCGCGCTGAGCGAGAGTGAGCTGTCGGGCGCGGCGGCCTCGTCGCTCGCCGAGAACCTCTCCGACAGCGTGGTGGCGCCGCTGTTCTACTACGCGCTCTTCGGCCTGGGCGGCGCGCTGGTGTTCCGCGTGGTCAACACGCTCGACGCGATGGTGGGCTATCGCGGGCGCTACGAGTGGCTGGGCAAGCCCGCGGCGAGGCTCGACGACCTGTTGGGCATCGTTCCGGCGCGCCTCTCCGTGGGGCTGCTCGCGCTCGCCGCCTTGGCGCTGCGCGCGCCCGTGGGCCGAGGCCTGCGCGTGGCCCTGCGCGACGCAGGCAACACCCCGAGCCCCAACGGCGGCTTCCCCATGGCCATGCTCGCGGGCGTGCTCGGCGTGCGGCTCGAGAAGGCAGACACCTACGTGCTCGGTGCCGAGGGCGAACCCGCCACCACCGCCACGCTCACGGCGGCGCGCCGGTTGGTGAGCCTCGCGGCCCTCTTCGCTGGCCTTGCTGCGTTGCTGCTCACGCTCCTCGGCAGCCCCGCGCGCGGCGTTTGGGAGCCACTCGGGTGGCCATGGTGAACGTGCTCGGGCACCACGGGGACACCAGCGCGGCCCAGCTGCGTGCTCTCGGCGTCGACCCGGCGCGCGTGCTCGACCTCTCGGTCAACGTCAGCCCGTTCGGCCCCAGCCCGCGCGTGCTGGCCGCCATTCGGGAAGCCGATGTGGTGGCCTACCCCGACCGCGGCGCCACGGCCGCGCGCGAGGCGCTCGGGGCCAGCCTGGATGTGGAGCCTGGCAGTCTGATGCTCGGCAACGGTGCGGCCGAGCTCATCTGGGCGGCCGTGCGTGGGCTCTCGCGCCCCGGTGACACACTGCTGGTCGCCGGACCCACCTTCTCCGAGGCCGAGGCCGCCGCCCGCGCGCACGGGCTCTCGGTGGTGGAGGTGCGTGCCTGCGCCGAAGACGCGTTCGCCCCTCCCGCTGCTGCGCTCGCACGCACCCTCACGCAGCTGCGCCCCGCCCTCGCGTACCTCTGCCATCCGAACAACCCCACGGGGCAGGCCCTCCCGGCAGGCGAGCTGCACGCGCTGATCGCCGGCCACCCGGGCACCATGTTCCTGGTCGACCACGCGTTCCTCTCGCTGTCCGAGCGGCACCTCGATGCCGGCGCGCCGCTGCCGCCCAACGCGCTCGCGCTGCGCTCGCTCACCAAGGACCATGCGCTCGCGGGCCTGCGGTTGGCCTACGCGCTCGGAGCCCCCGCCACCCTCGCGCACGTCGCCGCCCAGCAGCCGCCGTGGACCGTCTCGTCGCTGGCCCTCGCGGCGGCATGCGCGGCCGCCACCGAAGAAGCCTACATCGCGGACGTGCGCGCACGCTGGCTGGCGCAGCGCCGTGAGCTCGAGCAGCTCCTCGCGCAGCAAGGCATCCCGCACGTTCCCTCGCTCACGGTGTTCGGCCTCGTCCACGTGGGCGACGCCGAGCGCACGCGCACCCGCCTGCTCCACGATGCGAGCATCCTCGTGCGCAGCGCGGCATCCTTCGGGCTGCCCGAGTACATCCGCGTGCGGGCCAGCGACCAGAACGCACGCTTCGTAGACGCGTTGCGCGCGCTCTCGCCCAATTGAAAAAGGGCACGCAAGCGTGCCCTCTCCCGTGTTGCGAGCCTGAGGCTCAGTCTTCGCTGACAGCCGCCATCAGCTCGTCGGCGTCGTTGTCCACACCCATGTCGTCCGGCGAGTCCTCGACCGCGATCTCGAGCTTGCGGTACGCCGAGAGGCCCGTGCCGGCCGGCACCAGGCGACCCATGATGACGTTCTCCTTGAGACCGTACAGCTCGTCGACCTTGCCGCCGATGGCCGCCTCGGTGAGCACCTTGGTCGTCTCCTGGAAAGAAGACGCCGAGATGAACGAGTCGGTGGAGAGCGACGCCTTGGTGATGCCGAGCAGCAGCGGCTCCGCGACGGCCGGCTGGCCACCGCGCGCGATGACGCGCTCGTTCTCCTTGCCGAACACCGACTTCTCGACGGTCTCGTCCGGCAGGAAGGTGGTGTCACCCGTCTCCTTGATGCGCACGCGGCGCAGCATCTGACGAACGATCACCTCGATGTGCTTGTCGTTGATGGTCACACCCTGCAGGCGATAGACCTGCTGGATCTCGTTGACCAACCACGCGGCCAGTTCCTTCTCGCCCTTGACCTGAAGGATGTCGTGCGGGTTCGCAGCGCCGTCCATCAGAGGCTCACCCGCGCGCACGCGGTCGCCGTCCTTGACCTGAAGGTGCTTGCCCTTCGCGATCAAGTACTCCTTCGGCTCGCCCACTTCCGGAACAATCACGACCTTGCGCTTGCCCTTGGTGTCCTTGCCGAAGTGCACCACACCGTCGATGTCCGAGATGATGGCGCCGTCCTTGGGCTTGCGGGCCTCGAAGAGCTCGGCCACGCGGGGCAGACCGCCCGTGATGTCCTTGGTCTTCGTGGTCTCGCGCGGAATCTTGGCGATGATCTCACCCGCCTCGACGTTCTGTCCGTCGGCCGGGATGATGTTCGCGCCGACCGGCAGGTAGTAGCGCGCCACGTTCTCACCGGAGCCGGTGCGCAGCGTGTCGCCCTCGGTGCCCTTCACCGAGATACGCGGACGCGCGCTCGGGTCGCGGGACTCGATGACCAGGCGGCGGGACAGACCCGTCACCTCGTCGAGCTTCTCTTCCATGGTCACGCCCTCGACCACGTCGCCGTACTTCACGACGCCCGAGACCTCGGTGACGATGGGGATGGCCCACGGGTCCCACTCCGCCAGCGTGGTGAGCTTCTTGACCGTGTCGCCGTCCGCCACCTTCAAGAAGGCGCCGTAGCTCAGGTTGTAGCTCTCACGCTCGCGACCGGACTCGTCCACGATCTTGAGGACGCCGTGACGGTTCATGATGACGGTGTTGCCGTCCTTCTTCTTGACCGTCTTGGTGTTCTCGAGGCGGATGATGCCGTCGACGCGGCTGACGATGCTGCTCTGCTCGACCTTACCGCGCGCAGCCGCACCACCGATGTGGAACGTGCGCATGGTGAGCTGCGTGCCGGGCTCGCCGATGGACTGGGCCGCGATGACACCGACGGCCTCGCCGATGTTCACCTCGTAGCCACGCGCGAGGTCTCGCCCGTAGCAAGCGGCGCAGACACCGCGACGCGTCTGGCAGGTGAGCACGGAGCGGATGAGGACCCGCTCGATGCCCGCCGACTCGATCACGTTGACGAGGTTCTCGTCGATCTCGCGGTTGGCCTCCACCAGCACGGCACCGGTGATGGGGTCCTGCACGTCTTCGAGCGCCACGCGCCCGAGGATGCGCTCTCCGAGCGGCGTGACGACCTCGCCGCCCTCTTCGAGCTTCGAGACCCAGATGCCGTCCAGCGTGAGGCAGTCGTACTCCGTGATGACGGCGTCCTGCGCGACGTCCACCAGACGACGCGTGAGGTAGCCCGAGTTGGCGGTCTTGAGCGCCGTGTCGGCCAGACCCTTACGGGCACCGTGCGTCGAGATGAAGTACTGGAGAACCGTCAGACCCTCACGGAAGTTGGCCGTGATGGGCGTCTCGATGATCTCGCCCGAGGGCTTGGCCATCAGACCACGCATACCGGCCAGCTGGCGGATCTGCTGGTTGCTACCGCGCGCGCCGGAGTCCGCCATCATGAAGATGGAGTTGAAGCTGGGCACGCGCACCGACTCGCCCGTGTCCGGGTTCGTGACGGTCTCGCTGCCGATGACTTCCATCAGCTCGCGGGCGATCTGGTCGGAGGCCTCGGCCCAGATGTCGACCACCTTGTTGTAGCGCTCGCCGTCGGTGATCAGACCCTCTTGGTACTGCTCGACCACGGTCGCCACGTCGTCGGTGGACTGACGCAGGATCTCCTTCTTGCTGTCCGGGATGAGCATGTCATCCATGCACACCGAGACACCCGCGCGCGTCGCCATCTCGAAGCCGAGCGTCCGCAGCCGGTCGGCCAGGAGCACGGTGTTCTTGTTGCGGCTCTTGCGGTAGCACTCGTCGATGAGCGACGAGAGCGCCTTCTTGTCCAGCGTCTTGTTGACCGAGCGGAAGTCCAGGCCCGGAGGCAGGATCTCGCTGACGAGCACGCGACCGACGGTGGTCTCGTGGATGTCGCCCTGCCAGCGCAGCTTGATCTTGGCGTGCAGCCCGACCTCGCCCGCGTCGTACGCCATGCGCACTTCGTCGGCGTTCGAGAAGATGCCGTGGAAGTCACCCTTCCGCTCGCTGCCTTCCTTGTACTCACCCTTCGCGAACTGGCGCTCGCGGGTCATGTAGTAGAGGCCGAGGACGATGTCCTGCGTGGGGTTGATGATGGGCTTGCCGTTGGCCGGCGAGAGGATGTTGTTCGTGCTCATCATGAGCACGCGCGCTTCCATCTGCGCCTCGACCGAGAGCGGCACGTGAACGGCCATCTGGTCGCCGTCGAAGTCGGCGTTGAAGGCGGTGCACACCAGTGGGTGCAGGCGAATGGCCTTACCCTCGATGAGCACGGGCTCGAACGCCTGGATGCCCAAGCGGTGCAGCGTGGGGGCTCGGTTCAGCATCACGGGGTGCTCCGTGATGACCTCGTCGAGGATGTCCCAAACCTCGGGCTTCTCCTTCTCCACCAGCTTCTTGGCGCTCTTGATCGTGGTCACGTGACCGCGCTCTTCGAGCTTGCTGTAGATGAAGGGCTTGAAGAGCTCGAGCGCCATCTTCTTGGGGATGCCGCACTGGTGCAGGCGCAGCGTCGGACCCACCACGATGACCGAGCGACCGGAGTAGTCGACGCGCTTACCGAGGAGGTTCTGACGGAAGCGGCCCTGCTTGCCCTTGAGCATGTCGCTGAGCGACTTGAGCGGGCGCTTGTTGGGACCGGTGATGGTCTTGCCGCGACGGCCGTTGTCGAACAGCGCGTCCACGGCCTCTTGCAGCATGCGCCGCTCGTTCCGGATGATGATCTCCGGCGCGTTCAGCTCGATGAGCCGCTTGAGGCGGTTGTTGCGGTTGATGACGCGGCGGTAGAGGTCGTTGAGGTCCGACGTCGCGAAGCGGCCACCGTCGAGCGGCACCAGCGGGCGCAGGTCGGGCGGCAGCACCGGGATCTCCGTGAGCATCATCCACTCGGGACGGTTGCCGGAGTCCTTGAAGGCCTCGATGACCTTCAGGCGCTTGCTGTACTTCTTGCGCTTGGCCTCGGAGGTGGCCTCGCGCAGGTCCAGACGAAGCTGCTCGGCCAGCGTGTGCACGTCCACGTCGCGGAGCATCTCGAGGACGGCCTCGCCGCCCATGCCGGCGTCGAACGCGTCGTCGCCGTGCTCGTCGAGCAGCTGGTGGTAGACGTCCTCGCTCAGGATCTCACCACGAACCAGCTGCGTCTCCTTGGGGTTCAAGACGACGTAGCTCTCGCAGTAGAGCACCCGCTCGAGGTCCTTGAGCGTGATGTCCAGCACGGCGCCGATGCGGCTCGGCAGGCTCTTCAAGAACCAGATGTGCGCCACGGGCGTGGCCAGGGTGATGTGGCCGAGGCGCTCACGACGCACCTTCGACTGGATCACCTCGACGCCGCACTTCTCGCACACGATGCCGCGGTGCTTCATGCGCTTGTACTTGCCGCAGATGCACTCGTAGTCCTTCACCGGCCCGAAGATCTTCGCGCAGAAGAGGCCATCGCGCTCCGGCTTGAAGGTGCGGTAGTTGATGGTCTCGGGCTTCTTGACCTCGCCATGCGACCACTCGCGGATCTTCTCGGGAGAAGCCAGCGAGATACGGATGGCAGAGAACGCGAGCGGGTCCTTCGGCTTCTCGAAAAAGCTGAAAATATCCTTCATGGCTCAGTCCTCCTCGGCCGCGACGACGTCGTCACTACGGCGAATCTGATCTTTTTCGATGAGCTCGACGTTCAGGCACAGTGCCTGCAGCTCTTTCATCAACACGTTGAAGCTCTCGGGGAGACCGGCATCGAGGGTGTGCTCACCCTTGACGATCGCCTCGTACATGCGGGTACGACCCTGCACGTCATCGGACTTGACCGTGAGGAACTCCTGCAGCGCGTATGCGGCGCCGTAGGCTTCCATGGCCCAGACCTCCATCTCACCCAGGCGCTGACCGCCGAACTGCGCCTTACCACCCAGCGGCTGCTGCGTGACCAGCGAGTAGGGCCCGATGCTGCGCGCGTGGATCTTGTCGTCCACCAAGTGGTGCAGCTTCAGGATGTACATGATGCCCACCGGTGACGTCCTCGTGGAACGCGTCGCCGGTGCGGCCGTCGTAGAGCACGGTCTGACCGCTGTCGGGCACCTTGGCGATGCGCAGCAGCTCCTTGATCTCTTCCTCGGACGCGCCGTCGAACACGGGCGTGGCGAGCTGCAGGCCGTTCTTCCAGCTGCGGATGAGCGGCACCATGTCCTTCTCGGAGACTTCGTCCACGAGCTTGCGCACGGGGCCGTCCTTGAAGATCTTCTGGAGGTGCTTGCGGAGCGCGGCGGTGTCCACGCCCGTGTCGACCATCTCCTGGAGCTGCTGACCGAGCAGGTAGCCTGCCCAGCCGAGGTGCACCTCGAGGATCTGACCCACGTTCATGCGGCTGGGGACGCCGAGCGGGTTCAAGACCACGTCCACCGGCTGACCGTTGGGGAGGTACGGGAGGTCCTCCTCGGGCAGGATGCGGCTGACGACGCCCTTGTTACCGTGACGACCGGCCATCTTGTCGCCGATCTGAAGCTTGCGCTTGATGGCGACGTAGACCTTCACCATCTTGATGACGCCCGGGGGGAGCTCGTCGCCCTTGCCCAGCTTGTCGATCTTCTCCTGGAAGAGGACCTCGATGGCGGACGTCTGCTCGTCGAGCTGGGAGAGGATCGCGTCGATCTTCTCCTTGTTCTTCTCGACCTCGATGGCGCCCCAGTATTTGCGGGGAATCGGCTCGAGCTCGCTCTCCTCGATCTTCACGCCCTTCGCCAAGAGCTGCTTGCCCTTGTCGTCCACCAGCTTGGCGGTGGTCGTGTTCTTCACGAGGTGCTTCTGGATGCGCGCGTAGGCGGAGTCGCGGATGATCTTGATCTCGTCCGCCATGTCCTTCTCGAGCTTGGCGCGCTCGTCGTCTTCGATCTGACGCGTGCGGTCGTCGGTCTCGGTGCCCTTGCGAGCAAAGACACGGGCGTCGATGATGATGCCGGTGACGCCGGGCGGCACGCGCAGCGAGGTGTCGCGGACGTCGCCCGCCTTCTCACCGAAGATGGCCCGCAAGAGCTTCTCCTCCGGGGAGAGCTGTGTCTCGCCCTTCGGCGTGATCTTGCCCACCAGGATGTCGCCCGCGTTGACCTCGGCGCCGATGCGCACGATGCCCGACTCGTCGAGGTCCTTGAGGGCCTCCTCGCCGACGTTCGGGATGTCCCGCGTGATCTCTTCCTTGCCGAGCTTGGTGTCGCGCGCGACGCACTCGAACTCCTCGATGTGCACCGAGGTGAACACGTCGTCCTTCGCAATGCGCTCGCTGAGCAGGATGGAGTCCTCGAAGTTGTAGCCGCCCCAGGGCATGAACGCGCAGATGACGTTCTGACCGAGCGCGAGCTTCGCCCTTGTCGCAGCTGGGACCGTCGGCGATGACGTCGCCCACGAACACGCGGTCGCCCGGCTGCACGATGGGCCGCTGGTTGTACGCCGTGTTCTGGTTGCTGCGCTGGAACTTGAGCAGACGGTAGATGTCGGGGAACGCCCCGGCCTCACCCTCGGCCTTGACCACGATGCGCGTCGCGTCGACCGACTCGACCACGCCGTCGCGCTTGGCCACCAAGCACACGCCCGAGTCCCGCGCCACGCGGTTCTCGATGCCGGTGCCGGCGATGGGCGCCCGCGAGCGGACCGTGGGGACGGCCTGGCGCTGCATGTTCGAGCCCATCAGGGCGCGGTTGGCGTCGTCGTGCTCCAGGAACGGGATGAGCGAGGCGGCCACCGAGACCAGCTGGTTCGGCGAGACGTCCATCAGCGTGACCGTGTCGGGCGGAACCAACACGGGCTCACCGTTGTAGCGAGCGTTGATCAAGGTGCCCTCGAGCATCTTGGTGGTCTGCTCGATGGCGGCGTTGGCCTGCGCGATGTAGTGGCCCTCTTCCTCGAGCGCCGAGTACCAGCGCACGTCGGAGTCGAGCACCTTGCCCTCGGTCACCGTGCGGTACGGCGTCTCCACGAAGCCGTAGTCGTTGACGCGGGCGTAGGTGGAGAGCGACGCGATCAGACCGATGTTCGGACCTTCCGGCGTCTCGATGGGACAGATGCGGCCGTAGTGCGTGGTGTGCACGTCGCGCACCTCGAAGCCGGCGCGCTCACGCGTCAGACCGCCAGGTCCGAGCGCCGAGAGACGACGCTTGTGCGTGACCTCGGAGAGCGGGTTGGTCTGGTCCATGAACTGCGAGAGCTGGCTGCTCCCGAAGTACTCCTTGACCACGGCGCTCACGGGCTTGGCGTTGATCAGGTCGTGCGGCATGAGCGTCTCAATCTCTTGAGACATGCTCATGCGCTCCTTGATGGCGCGCTCCATGCGGACCAGACCGATGCGGTACTGGTTCTCCATGAGCTCGCCCACGGCGCGCACGCGGCGGTTGCCGAGGTGGTCGATGTCGTCCGTGGACCCACGACCGTTCTTCAGCTCGATGAGGTGACGCACCGTCTCGAGGATGTCGCGCTCGGTGAGCGTGGTGTGCTCGATGTCCGGACGCTCGCTGTGGTCCTTGTAGAACTTGTAGTTCAGCTTCAAGCGGCCGACCTGGCTGAGGTCGTAGCGCTCGGGGTTGAAGAACAGGTTCCCGAAGAGCGTGCGAGCCGTCTCGAGCGTGGGTGGATCACCCGGGCGGAGGCGCCGATAGATCTCGAGGATGGCCTCGTCCTGGCTGGCGACCTTGTCGGCCAGCAGGGTGTCACGCAGGTACGAGCCCACGTTGAGGCCGTCGATGAAGAGCACGCGCAGCTGCTTGACGCCCGCCTCGCGCATGGCGGTGATCTTGTCCTCGGTCAGGTCCTCGTTGACCTGCACGATGATCTCGCCCGTCTCCTCGTCGATGACGTCCTCGGCGCTGACCTTGCCCACCACCTCGATGATGTCGGCCGGCAGCTTCTCCACGCCCGCCGCCTGCAGCTTGCGGATGACGGCGCGGGTGAACTTGCGGTTCTTCTTCACCAGCGACTCGCCGCCCAGCTTGATGTCGCGCGTGGCGCGCTGGCCGGTGAGGATGTCGTACTCCACCGACTTCGAGAACGCGCCCTTGGCCTCGAAGAAGATCGTCTCCGTGTGGTAGAAGAACTTCAGCAGGTCGTGGGTGCTGTAGCCGAGGGCCTTCAGCAGCACGGTCGCGTGCATCTTGCGGCGACGGTCGATGCGTACGTACAGCAGGTCCTTCGGGTCGAACTCGAAGTCCAGCCACGAGCCGCGGTAGGGGATGACGCGCGCCTGGTACAGCAGCTTGCCCGACGAGTGGGTCTTGCCCGAGTCGTGGTCGAAGAACACGCCCGGCGAGCGGTGCAGCTGGCTCACCACGACACGCTCGGTGCCGTTGATGATGAACGTGCCGCTGTCGGTCATGAGCGGGATCTCACCGAAGTAGACCTCCTGCTCCTTGATGTCCCGCACCGCGCGCTCGCCGCCATCGCTGTTGTCGTAGATGATCAGCTGGATGGTGACCTTGATGGGCGCCGCGTAGGTCATGCCGCGCTGGCGACACTCGTCCACGTCGTACTTCGGACGCTCGAGCGTGTAGCCAACGAAGACGAGCTCGCTCGTGCCGTTGAAGTCACGGATGGGGAAGACGCTCCGGAACACGCCCTGAAGCCCAATGTCAGTCCGCTCCGCATGGGGGATCGTGGACTGGAGGAACTTGTCGTAGGACTTCTTCTGGATGTCGATCAGGTTGGGGATGTCGAGGAAACGCTCGATCTTCCCAAAGCTGTGACGAATCCGGAAATTGGTCTGGATCTTCGACGCCATGTTCACCGGGATTCCTGGACCGTCTGCTGCTGACGGCGGTCCGTGGTCGGGTTGCGAAAGTTAACTAAGAAAAATGCGAATTGCGGCGTGGGCCTCCGGGGGAGGCCTACGCCGCTTTTCAGATACTGAGCGGACCAGAGCACAGTGCGCAGAGCGCACCCGTCCGGCGGGGCGGGGAGTCTACCCCACCCTGAGCCGAAGGCCAAGCAAAATGCAGGCCGAGCTGACGGGTGCGCCTCTGCGCCGGGATCACTTGAGGGTGACCTTGGCGCCGGCTTCCTCGAGCTGCTTCTTGATGTTCTCGGCCTCGTCCTTGGACACGGCCTCCTTGATGATCTTCGGAGCGGCCTCGACGAGGTTCTTCGCGTCCGCCAGGCCAAGCTGGGTGATCTCACGGATCGTCTTGATCACGTTGATCTTCTTGGCACCGGCGTCGGTCAGCTCGACGTCGAACTCGGTCTTCTCTTCCTCGACAGCCGCCGCCGGGCCAGCCGCCGCCACGCCCGCCACGGCCACGGGGGCCGCCGAAACGCCCCAGCTGTTCTCGAGCGCCTTCACGAGGGACGCGACGTCCTTCACGGTCCAGCCGCTGAGCTCTTCGACCATCTGATCAATGTTCATGTTCGCCATGTTGATTCTCCGCTGGCGCGCCCCCGAACCAGGTTCGTGACGCGCGAAGTTTGCTTGTATTGGTTTGAAATGAGGGAATTTGAGGGGTTCATGTGGGAGGGCGTGCCGTCCGTCAACTTTCGTTGCCGGAGACTCAGCCCTCGCCTTCCTTGCGAAGCTTGGCGTCGAGAACCAAGGCCATCCGCTGAGCCGGCGCATTGAGCTGCGCGACCAGGTTCTGGGCCGGTGCCATCATCGTTGCGAGCAACATGGCGCGGATCTCGTTCTTGCCGGGGAGCTTCGAGAGGGTGTTCTCGACCGCCGCTCGGTCCATGACCTCACCGTCGAGCAGGCCACACTTGATGACCAGCTTCTCGGGGAGGTTCTTGGGGCTGAGCTTGGCCGCGTTCTCTTCGCGGAACTTGAGGATGGTCTTGGCCGCAACCGAGGCATCTTCAAAGGACCACGCGAACGCGGTGGGGCCCTTCAAGTGGTTCAGGAACTGCTTGTTACCGACGATAGCGGTCCCATCCAGTGCCTTCTTGACGACGTTGTTCTTGACCACCTTGTACTCCACGCCGACCTTGCGGAACTCGGCACGGAGAGAGGTGATGGTGTCCACGTCGACGCCCGAGAAATCCAGCAACACGACCGAGTTGGCCTTGTTCCAGGTCTCGCGCACACTTGCCGCCTGCGCCTGCTTGTCTTCACGTGTCATCGGCATGGGTTCAAGCCTCCACGGTCAGAGAAAGCGGGTCGACTCGGAAGCCGGGTCCCATGGTTGAGCTGAGCGTGATGCTCCGCATGT
Source organism: Sandaracinaceae bacterium (assembly GCA_016706685.1). NCBI lineage: Bacteria > Pseudomonadati > Myxococcota > Polyangiales > Sandaracinaceae > Sandaracinaceae bacterium. The sequence continues at coordinate 85,093 of JADJJE010000005.1, forward strand.
AGATGCCCTTCGCGGCGGCCGGCTTGGCCTTGGCGAGGGCGTTCAGGATGCTCTTGGCGTTGTCGGCCAATGCCTCGGGTCCGAACGACCGCTTACCGATACGAGCATGGACGATACCAGCGCGCTCGACGCGGAACTCGACCTTACCAGCCTTCGCCTCCGAGACCGCCTTCGAGACATCGAAGGTGACCGTTCCGACCTTGGGGTTCGGCATCAAGCCACGCGGACCGAGGACTCGGCCCAAGCGGCCTACCTGGCCCATCATGTCGGGGGTTGCGACCACGGTGTCGAACTCGAGCCACCCTTCGGTGATCTTCGCGACCAGGTCCTCACCACCAACGAAGTCAGCGCCCGCGGCTTCCGCCTCGGCCACCTTATCGCCCTTGGCGAACACCAGGACTCGATTCGTCTTTCCCGTGCCGTGCGGGAGCACCACTGCTCCGCGCACCATCTGGTCGGCGTGCTTCGGGTTAACACCAAGTCGGACCGCGATATCGACGGATTCGTCGAACTTGGCGAAGGAAAGTTCCTTCACCAGCTTCACGGCCTCTTCGAGGCTATAACGCCGGTTGCGGTCGGACTTCTCTACGGCAGCCCTGCGCCTTTTTCCGGGTTTCATCAAATCTCCTCACGACAGTCCGCCCTCTTTTGGGACGAACAGCCTCCCACCAGGGACCCCAGGTGGTACGGGGTACAGCGGACCATCCGCTGTTCGGCGCGGCTAGAGACGCACTCGGAGCCGCGCGAAGTTCAGGCGGACGGAAGCGTCAGACGACGCCTTCGACCTCGACACCCATCGAGCGGGCGGTTCCGATCACGGAGCGCATGCACGCCTCGTGGGAGCCCGCGTTGGTGTCCACGATCTTCTCGCGCGCGATGTCCGCGACCTGCTGCATCGTGAGCTTGCCGACCTTGTTCTTGTTCGGCACGGGAGAGCCGGACTTGAGGCCCAGCGTCTTCTTGATGAGAACCGGCACGGGCGGGGTCTTCAGGATGAAGCTGAAGGTGCGGTCCGAGTACACCGAGATCACCACGGGGATGATCAGGCCGGAGTCCTTGGCGGTGCGGGCGTTGAATTCTTTGCAGAACCCCATGATGTTCACGCCGTGCTGACCGAGCGCCGGACCGACGGGGGGCGAGGGGTTAGCCGCTCCGGCCGGGAGCTGGAGCTTGATCTGTCCAATGACCTTCTTCATGACCGTTACCTAGGTGCCCGGAGGCGGGGAAGCAGCGCCGCGACGAGTCGCTGCGAAGACGTGGAGGGAGGGGGAGGCTCGAGGAGGTGGCCGCCCGCGGGGAGAGCTGCCTGAGACGCGTCAGACCGTCTTTTCGACGTGTCCGTAGTCGAGCGTCACGGGGGTCTCGCGACCGAAGATGCTGACGAGGACGCGAATCTTTTGTTGATCGGGAGCGACCTCTTGGATCGATCCGGTGAAGTTTGCAAATGGACCCTCGATCACGCGCACGTGATCGCCCGGCTGGAAGTGCACCGCGGGCTTGGGCTTGGCGGCGCCGTCCTCCATTTGCTGGGTGATTACGAGAATTTCGCGGGGCGGCACCTCGGTCGGGGTGCGACCGCCCAGGAACCCACTGACCTTGGGCGTTCCGTTGACCAAGTGCCAGGTCTCGTCGGTCAGCTCCATCTGGACGAAGATGTAGCCCGGATAGAAGGTGCGCTGGCTGACGCGCTTCTTGCCGTCACGCGTCTCCTCGACCTTCTCCTTCGGGATCAGGATCTCGCCGAACTTGTCCTCCATGCCCTCGCGCTTGATGCGCTCCTCCAGCGAGAGGCGGACCTTGTTCTCGTAGTTCGAGTAGGCCTGAATTGTGTACCACTTCATCGCCATGGCCGTTCCGTCCTTCAGATCTGGTAGACGAGGTCGGAGAGCTTCGACCAGGTTGCATCGAACACGCCGAGGATGATCGCCGCGACCACCGACACGACCAGGACGATCATGGTTTGCTTCCAGGTCTCTTCGCGCGTTGGCCACTTGACGCGCGCGAGCTCCGCAGCGACCTCGTTGCTGAACTTGTTCACCTTGGGGTGCTTGTACAGCGCGCTGCTGATGACGATGGCGAGGATGGCCGCGCCGGCGCTGGCCAGGGTTCCGTCGGAGTCCGCGAAGAGCTCCCAGATCACGATGATCAGGTGGTCGAACAACCAGAAGAGCGCGAGCGCGCCCGCGATGAACGCGAACTGAACCCACCGCTCGAGGCCGAGCGTGCTCGTGACGGGGAGGTTGTCTTCTTGCGCGATGCTATCTTGCGCCATGTTCGCCATCACTCGGGGTGGGGGAAAAGGGGCAGGCCAGGAGGGAATCGAACCCACGACCTGCGGATTTGGAATCCGCTGCTCTACCGATTGAGCTACTGACCTATCAACCCCGCGTGGCCTTGGTGGGCTTCGGCGGAGTGCTTGTCCCCCGGGCCGGTGACCGGGGGGACTCGACTCACCGGGACTCCCGGTGAATCGTGTGCTTCTTGCAAGTGGGGCAGAACTTCTTGAGCGTCAAGCGCTCTTGGTGTCCGACCCGGACGGGCTTCGTGGTCTGATAGTTCCGCGCATTGCATTCATCGCAGACCAACGCAATGCGCACCCTATCGGTCACGCAGACCTCACGCAATAATCGTGGCGACGACGCCAGCGCCGACGGTGCGACCGCCCTCGCGGATGGCGAAGCGCTGCTTCTCTTCCATGGCGACGGGGTAGATGAGCTCGACGGTCATCTTCACGTTGTCGCCGGGCATCACCATCTTGACCTCTTCCGGCAGGCTGATCTTGCCGGTGACGTCCATGGTCCGCATGTAGAACTGCGGGGTGTAGTTGGCGAGGAACGGCTTGTGGCGGCCGCCCTCCTCCTTCTTCAGGACGTAGACCTCGCACTCGAACTTGGTGTGCGTCTTGGACGTGCCGGGCTTCGCGAGGACCTGACCGCGCGAGACGGCGTCCTTCTCGATGCCGCGGAGGAGGCAGCCCACGTTGTCGCCGGCCGTGCCCTCGTCGAGCAGCTTGCGGAACATCTCGACGCCGGTGACGACGGTCTTCTGGGGCGCCACGAAGCCGAGGATCTCGACCTCGTCCTGCGGGTGGATCTTGCCGCGCTCGATGCGGCCGGTGACCACGGTGCCGCGGCCCTTGATGGAGAACACGTCCTCGATGGCCATCAGGAACGGCTTGTCCACGTCGCGCTCGGGCGTCGGGATGTGCTGGTCCACGGCGTCCATGAGCGCGACGATGGAGTTGACGCCCATCTCCTTGCCCTGGATGGCGAGCAGCGCCGAGCCACGCACGATCGGGATGTTGTCGCCGTCGTACTGGTACTTGCTGAGGAGCTCGCGGACTTCCATCTCGACCAGCTCGAGCAGGTCGGGGTCGTCCACCGCGTCCACCTTGTTCAGGAAGACGACCATGGTGGGCACGCCGACCTGACGCGCCAGGAGCACGTGCTCCTTGGTCTGGGGCATGGGGCCGTCGACGCCGGACACCACGAGGATGGCGCCGTCCATCTGCGCGGCGCCCGTGATCATGTTCTTCACGTAGTCCGCGTGACCCGGGCAGTCCACGTGCGCGTAGTGACGCGTCTCCGTCTGGTACTCCACGTGGCTCGTCGCGATCGTCACGGTCTTGGTCGCATCGCGGACGGTGCCGCCCTTCGCCACGTCGTGGTACGAGACCACGTTACCGCCGTGCTTGTCGGCCATCACCTTGGTGATCGCCGCCGTCAGCGTGGTCTTGCCATGGTCGATGTGACCGATGGTCCCAACGTTGATGTGCGGCTTGTTGCGAACGAACTTTTCTTTGCCCATGACTTTGCGATCCCTGTCTGCGTCTGCGTGCGCGGTGTTGAAACGCGGAGCCCAGGATGAGAGTTGAACTCACGACCTCCCCCTTACCAAGGGGGTGCTCTACCACTGAGCTACCTGGGCGTTCTTCTATCTTGCTAGCGAGTCTCTGCGGAGCCTTGGAGCGGGAAACCGGATTCGAACCGGCGACATTCAGCTTGGAAGGCTGACGCTCTACCAACTGAGCTACACCCGCAGAACGTGGACCACCCGAGTGAGTGGTCCGTGGTGGAGAGTGGTGGGTTCGAACCACCGTAGGCATTGCCGGCAGATTTACAGTCTGCTCCCTTTGGCCGCTCGGGCAACTCTCCGGAATGATTGAGATTTCAACAGAGCTGACGATGGGACTTGAACCCGCAACCGCCGGTTTACAAAACCGGTGCTCTACCAGTTGAGCTACGCCAGCAGGTGGACGGGTGCCAGAACCCCCCCATGGACTCGCGGGGGCGCGTTATGTACGGCGCGCGTCCAGTAGTGTCAAGAACAAAGTCGGGCCGGCTAGGGGCCCAGCAGGGTGCCCAGCTGCTGACGCACGCGCGTGAGGTCGGCCTCGATGCGGGCACGCCACTCGGTGTCCACGCCCGTCCGCTCGATCATCTGCAGCGTGAGCTCCCAGTAGCGGATGGAGTGGCGGAGCAGGGGCTCCACGTATTGGGTGAGGGCCTCGCGGTAGGCCTGCTCGTAGTCCGCCAGCTCCGCCCCCTCGAGCGGCTCGGAGGCGGGTGGAACGGGGGCCGCCAGGATGGACTGGAAGAAGCGGTCGTACAGCGAGCCGATCTGGTAGCCCGCCGCGGCGGTCCAGAAGGGCTCCGACCAGCGCATGGTGTCGAAGTAGAGGCGCTGCGCTTCGAGCAGGTGGGCCGCTCGCACGTCGAGGGCGCGCCGCTGGGTGGCGATGTCCCCCGGCGGGATGGGGGCCTCGTCGAAGTTCAGGCGCACGGTCTCGGCCAGCACGAAGTTGGCGGCCGCCACGAAGTAGAACCCGCGGACCTCGCTGCCCTCGCGGCGTGTGCTGACGTAGCGCAGGGTGTCGCGCGCCTGGGACGCCGCGGCCGCACGCTCGCCCTGGCCGAACAAGCCCTGGGCGCGTCGTGCCAGGGCCTCCACGCGGTCGTCCACGTCGAGCGCCGTGTCGGCCAGGAGCTCGTCCGCGATGGCCACGAGCGCGTCCCACTGCGCGAGGCGCTCGTACAGGAGGGCTAGCTGGAAGCGGGCCGCCCGCACGTCCGACGACCCGGGGTAGTCGCGCACCAGGCGGGCGTAGCGCTCGGCGGCGCCGGCGTGGTCGTCGAGGCGCATGAGGCACAGGGCAGCGTTGTAGAGCGCGGCAGCAGCCAGCCGGCTGTTGGCGAACTCGGTGACCAGCTGCTCGTAGCGCAGAACGGCGTCGGGGCAGTTGCCCTCACGGGCCAGCGCGCGGGCCTGGTTGAAGAGGTCCTCGTCGGAGTAGACGGTGCCGGGCCCCTCGCCCGACCGGATGCGCAGGCCGGCCATGTCCTCGGTCTCCTCCGGCTCGGCCCCAGGCGTGGTGGGACCGTGCGTCCGGCCAGCGCAGCCGGCCACTGCGACCCCCAGCGCGAGGAGCAGGAAAGGGACAGGCAGCAGGGAAGAGCCGTGGGTCACGCGACGCATGATGAGAGGACAGCGTAGCGCGACGAAAGGTTCCACGGGCCGTTCGTGTGGGCGGTGAAGGCTGGTGGCGGGGTCGCCGCTGGCCCGCTCGTGCGCGCGGAGGCGTAACAGGCAGCGTTACGGTGTGACGCGTAACGCTTCTGTCCCTCAACCTCGCTCGAAGCGTGACGCGCCCGGAAAGCTGCGTGATTTCAGCAAGTAAGCGGCTGGCACGACAGCTGCAAAGTGCCTCCTCGTCCCAAGGAGTCACGACGATGAAGAACACCCCCGCCCCTCTCTTGCCCCCCACCGACTGGACCGACCGCGAGCTCCTCGCGCGACTGCTGGATCGCAACGAGGTGGCCTGGCGGGAGTTCCACCGACGCTACGACCGCCTGGTCTTCAAGTGCATCCACAAGGTCACCAACCGCTTCCACGGGGTGCTCTGCCAGGATGACCTGGACGACATCTACGGGCAGTTCCTGCTGAACCTGACCACGCGCGACATGCGGCGCCTGCGGGCCTTCCAGCCCGAGCTAGGCAACAAGCTGGGCACGTGGATTGGGCTGCTGGCCACCAACACCGCGTGGGACCACCTGCGCCGCGTCTCGCGCCGCCCGTACATGAGCGAGCTGAGCGAGGCCGACCAGCTCGAGAGCGACGAAGAGAGCCCCGTGGAGCGCATGGCGCGTGCCGAGCGCTGGACCCTGGTGAACCAGGCCCTGGCCGAGTTCTCGGACAAGGACCAGACCTTCGTGCAGCTCTACTACGTGGACGGGCTCGACGCCGAAGCCGTGGCCGCCGAGATGAACATCTCGGTGAAGACGGTCTACAGCAAGAAGCACAAAATCCGCAGCCGCCTCGAGGCGCGCCTACGGGCCTTCGCCGCCTGAGCCGCCTCGCCCTCCCCTGCCGCCGCGACGCCCCGATGACTACCCGTCGTCGCGGGCGTCGCAGCGCGACTGCCCGAACGCGCTCGGGCTCACCAAGCAGTCACCGAACCAATAGGCGTTGCCGTCGTCCGCGTAGCCGGTGACCTCGAGGGTGTAGTTGCCGGCGGGCTGCGGACCGAAGTCCAACACGAGGGAGCCGTTGGTGCAGAGCGCCTCGACGGACGAGGAGACCACGGTCGCTCCATCGAAGAGCGTGACGTCGTAGTCTCGGACGCCCGCCTGGGCGCAGGTGCCAGGGAGAAAGTCGTTGGGCAGCTCGGAGAGATCCCAGCGGACCTCCACCAGGAGCGGGTCGCCCGAGGGGGGCACGGTGCAGCGGTGGGTGATGTCGTCTCCGTTGAAGAAGATGCCCGTGCAGGTGGCCGCGTAGGTCTCGTTGCCGAAGCGGTCGAAGCCGTAGATGTCCAGCTCGTAGTTGTCGATGGCGAGCGAGGAGAACTGGAGGTCGCCGCAGGGCACGTTGGTCTCGCTGCGGACCACGCCGCTCGAGTCCACCAGGGTGTAGTCCATGCTGGTGACCCCGGCCTCGAAGCAGGTGGTGACGGACGTCCCCCAGCCGAGCTCCACCGTCATGGTCTCGAAGGTGCAGCCGGGGACCAAGGCAGCGAGGCCCAGCAAGAGGCTGGCGCGGGAGAGGCGAGAGGCGACAGAACGGATGCGTGTCATGAGCAAGCCCACAGGGTGAGGGGAGAGTCCCATTGTACTCGGGGAATGGCGGGGTGTTCCCCGCGTGCACGGCACCAACGAAAAACGGCGACCTCGCGGCCGCCGTTGCTCGTTTGGGTGCCCCTCGAGAGGGGCCTGCCGGGCTCAGCCCTCGCGCTTGCGGCGGAGCATCAGGCCCAGGGCCAGCAGCGAGAGCAGGCCGTAGAGCGGACGACTCGCGTCGTTCTCGCCCGTGGAGCAGTCGCCGCAGCCGCCACCATCGCTGGGGGGCGGGAGGCCACGAAGCGACTCGGTGTTGCTGCCGACGTTGCCGGCCTCGTCACGAACCTCGAACTCGAACTGGCCCGCGGCGTCGGCCACCAGGCGCTCCGGGGTGCCGAGCGTGGACCAGGAGGACCACTCGGTGGCGCCCAGCTCACGGTAACGGAACTCGAGAGCCTCGGCGTAGCTGACGGCGTCTGCCGCGCGCAGCACGGTGCCGTCCTGCGTGATGACGGTCTCCACCCGCGGCGAGAGCACGTCGATGAGGAACTCGGCGCGCGCGGGGGTGAGGTCCGTGGAGCCGGTGCCACCCACGACGCGAGCGCGGGCGTCCACCGAGTGACGACCCTGGAGCAGGAAGGAGTCGTGCGAGATGACCGCGTACGGGCTGCGGGTCCACTCGCTCCAGATCTGGCCGTCCACGCGATGCTGATACTCGTACTCCACGCCGTCCGGGCCGGCCGCGTTGATGGCGATCTCGATGGAGGGCCGCTCACCCACACCGAGCGTGTCGATGTGGAAGATGCTGGAGTCGGGCACGTTGACCGTGACCAGCTCCACCTCGGTCTCGACGCGCTGCGTGAAGGGCGTGGGGCTGGCGGTCTCGAGGTCCACGAAGACACCGAGGAAGCGCTCGTCGTCCGACTCCACGAGGCGAATCGCGTCGTCGGCCAGGTTGATGCCGATGGGCAGGGCCGCGCCGGCGAGCAGGTCGTTGATGCTGATGGTGGGGATGGCGCCGCCGACCATGCCGAGGGCAAGGGGCACGACGCTCTCGACCGCGCGGGTGACGCGCGCCGGATCCTCGCGGATGAGCTCGTTGTTGCTGACCGACGAGTTGTCGAGCGACACGCGCACGATCTGCGGGGTGATGGCGCCGTTGGTGAGGGGCAGGTTGACCTGCGCCACCACATCGGAGGTGAAGGTCATGAACCGCACGTAGCGCTCCGTGCTCCACACGTAGAAGTCCAGCGCCAGCTCGGGCAGCGCCACGGTGATGAAGGGGTCTTCCTCCGTGCCGGCGCCCAGCGTGATGACGGGCGGCTGCTGCGGGCGGAGCGCGATGCCGATGGCGGCGCCGCTGCTCGGGAAGGCCAGGTCGTTGAGCGAGCCGATGAGCACCGAGAAGAGACCGGTGCTGAGCAGCTGGTCGAGGCGCGTGGTCACCTGGAGGCAGAGAGCCCCCGAGCGCCACAGCTGGTAGGCGCCGTAGTTCATGACCTCTTCGGACAGACCCAGCGAGAAGTGGTTGGCGTCGCCCTCACCACCGCGGAAGGCCGCAGCCTCGGTGACGGTGGGAAGCGCGGGCGGGTTCTCGAGGTCCGTGATGCAGCTGCTTGCCTGCAGGGTGTTGAAGCCACCGAACAGGTCGATGGTGTAGCCCAGCGTGCCCGCAGGGGGGGGGGTCACGACGTTGACCGCGCGGGCCTCGCCGTCCACGGCGGCGATGATGTCCACCGCCGCACGCAGGCCGGGCGAGATGGCCGAGAGGAAGCCGCCCATGTCGAGGCGACCCTCGAAGCCGAGCAGGAGGGGCACCGCGGTGCTCTCGCCCGCCTGGTTGATGCCGTCGTTGTTGGTGTCCTGGTAGCAGATGCCGTCGGACGCGCGGGCGGCGCTGCCGGCCGGGCAGAGCGTGAGGGCGTTGTTGTTCGTCGGGTCCGCCAGCGCGGGCTGCGGCAGCTGAGCGAACTGCTGGATGAGGTCACCCTCGTTGATGAGGCCTTCGACCGTCATCTCGATGGTGCCGTAGATGACGCCCTGGAACAGGCTGATGACCGACCCGACGAGGCCGCTGCAGCCGATGGCCATGTCCTCCTGCTGGAGGCCCTGACCCACGAAGCGTGCCGTCAGCAGCTCGAACTTACCGTAGCCGGCGCGCGCGCCGGTGGTCTGCTCCGTGATGGCGATCTCGGCGCGGAAGTCGATGGTGGGGGTGGACCCGTTGGTGGTGTTGATGCCGATGGTGCAGTTGGGCACGATGCCGAAGCCACGGACGGGGAACGGGGTGACCGTGCCGGCCGCGTTCACCGAGCGCGCGTGGATGCCCACGTCGACGCGCAGGCGGTCCGGAGTCATGTCCACCGCGGAGATGTCGAGGTTGCGCAGGTCGAGGCTGATCTGGCAGTTGTTGTTGTCGCCGATGTAGAGGTTGGCGTTGACGGTGGAGACCGGCCAGCCCACGGACGTGCGCAGGCGGTAGTTGCGACCGGGGACGAGGTTGGCGCCGCAGGTGGGCTCGTTGAAGCTTCCGATGAGGAAGTCGCTGCCCACGTTGCAGACGTTGGACCAGTTGCCGTTGCCGTCTTGAATCTGAATCTGAACGTCACGGGCGATGGGCCCCGACGACGCGGTGGCGATGGCGACGGTGGCGACCGGGACGGTGAACGCCGAGCTGGTGGCCGAGGCGCTGCTGACGGCGCCGGAGGTGGCCGAGATGCTGCGCAGCGCGTTGGGCGCCATGCAGACGCCGACGAAGCCGTTGAGGACGGTGGCGTCGAACAACGGGGCCTGGATGGGCGGGATGGAGATGCGGATGTCGTCCATGCTGGAGCCGGGCCCGAGCAGGTCAGCGAGGAGCGGCGCCACGAGGGCCTCCGCGTTGGTCTCGATGAACTGGATGCCGTCGGGCGAGAGGCGCACCTGCGTGGCGTTGGGGATGCGCTCGGAGACGGGGAAACCGCCTGGGATGGGCAGGATGGCGCAACCCTCGCAGTCGCAGGCGCAGTCACACGCGCCGCAGCTGTCGCAGTCCGCGAGGCAGTCGTCGAGACAGCCGTCGAGACATCCGGAGAGGTCGAATCCGTTGCAGCCCGTCGTTGCGAGCCCCATCAGGAAGATAAAAGAAAGCCGAACCACACGGTCCATGTGAATCTCCACGATCCTAGTGCCAGGTCAGTAAGGGTGCGGCTCAGGCTGCACCGGGTATAGTTGTATCAGAGTCCCGGCGCGTAGATCCAGTGCAACGATCCAAATATATTCCCACGCTTGCGGCGCTGGCCCTGGTGGCGGGCTCGGTGGCCTTGCCAGCGCTGGGGCAGCCCTTCGTGGAAGTGGCCCAATCCGCTGGATTGGTGCTCCCGCAGCGGGTGGGGCTCTGGGAAGGAGACTGCTCGGGAGGCCTGCTCAGCTGCCTGGGGGTGTTCACGGGCGGGGTCGCGGTGGGCGATCTGAACGGCGACGGATACCCCGATTTGGTCTTCACGCGCCCCAATGCCACTACCTTGGTCTACATCAACGCACACGATGGGACCTTCGTGGACCACACAGCCGACCACGGCTTCGGGGTGGTCCCAGGGGCCAACGGTGTGGCGCTGGCCGATCTCGACAACGACGGCGACCCGGACGTCATCATCACGGTGCTCGGCTGGGGCCACCACCGCGTGTTCGAGAACCGCTGGCCCGAGCCATGGGTGGACGTTCCAGGTAGCGCGGGGCTGCGCGCGGGGTCGGCGTTGCTCTTGCGCTCGGGGTTCGGGCTGGGCCTGGGCGACTTCGACCGCGATGGGAGCGTGGACGTGTTCGCCACCGAGTGGATTGGCCCGACCGCTTGCGGGCGCTCGCACGCGCGGCTCTACCAGAACACGGGCGCTGGCGGCATCGCGTTCACCGACGTGACGGAGCGCGCCGGGGTCACGCTCGAGCGCGCCGACAACCCGTTCGCGTGGTCGTTCGGGGCGGGCTTCACGGACTTCGACGAGGACGGCTGGCCGGACCTACTGGTCACGTCGGACGCGCGCACCTCGCGCCTGTTCTTCGGCGGGCCGGGCGGGGAGTTCACCGACCACACGCGCACGTCGGGCGTGGCCACGGAGTTCAACGGCATGGGCTCCACCGTGGCGGACTTCGACGGCGACGGGCGGCTGGACTTGTTCGTGAGCGCCATCACGCCCGAGCGCAGCAACCCCACGGGGGGCCACCGGCTGTATCTCTATGCGGGAGAGCGCCGCTTCCTGGACGCGACCGACGCAGGCCAGGTGCGCTTTGGCGGCTGGGGCTGGGGCGTGGCGGCGCTGGACGGCGACCACGACGGCGACCAAGACATGGCCATGGTCACGGGCCTGCCCTCACCCTCGTCGGCGGTGGACCCTATTCGCTACTGGCAGAACCAGGGAGACGCCACGTTCGAAGAGATTGCCCAAGACGTGGGCCTGCTGGACACCGAGCCGGGCATGGGGCTGGCCGTGCTGGACTACGACGTGGACGGCGACCAGGACATCGTCATCGTGCGCAACGGGCGCACGCCGCTGCTCTACCGCAACGACGGCGGCGTGGCGCTGGGCGAGTACCTGCGCGTGCGGGCGCGGGGCACGCGGGGCAACCGCGACGCCTTGGGCGCCGTGGTGCGCGTGACCGTGGATGGGCGCGAGCGCGTGGCCGAGATCGCGTCCGTGTCGCACTTCTTGGGGCAGTCCGAGCGCGTGGCGCACTTCGGTCTGGGCACCAGCCCCGCCACGCGCACGGCGCGCGTCCACGTGCGCTTCTTGGGCGGGCACGAGGTCACTATGGAGGGCGTGGCGCTGAACCAAGAGGTGCTCGTGACCGAGCCCGACCTGCCCTTTCCCAGCCCGCCGTCGGTCGTGCCGGCCACGCCGCGCGACTGCAATGGCGACGGTGAGGCCGACGCGTGCGCCGTGGACTGCGACGAGAACGGCAGCCCGGACTCGTGCGACGTGGAGACGGGTGCGGTGCCGGACTGCAACGGCAACGGGGTGCCGGACTCGTGCGAGATCCGCTCGCACTTCGTGACCGACTGCGACGAGAACGGCGTGCCGGACGTGTGCGACGTGGAGGCGCAGCCGGCGCGCGACTGCGACGACGACGCGCTGCTCGACGTGTGCGAGATCGCGCTGCGCCCGTGGCTGGACTGCAATGCGGACGGTGTGCTGGACGTGTGCCGCGGGACCACGTGCACGGGCGTGGACGGTGGGATCCGCGACATGGGGACCGGAGCGCCGGACGCGGGAAGCGTGGGGGACGCGGGGATGGCGCGTGACGCAGCCACGATGATGGACACGGGAAGCGCCGCAGACGCCGCACGAACGGACGCGGGGACCGGAACGTTGCGAGGTCAGGGGTGCGCCGCGGGTCTCGCGGAGGGCCCTGGCGATGCGCGGGGCGTGCTGCTGTTGGTGGCGGCGACGGCGCTGCGAAGACGGCGCCGGAAAGCGCGCGCAGCTCGGGGTCGAGGGCGCGCGCAGACCTGCGGGGCGCGCTCGAGCGAGCTTCTCCACGATTCTAGAACGTGACCGGTCGCTCCACTCGCGGCGCCGGTCGGGCCAGCTCCATGTTCCGCGCGCTGCACTGCTCGTTGAGGAACCAGAAGTCCCACACGACGCCCGCGAACAACAACCCGCCGGTGCAGAGGTACAGCAGCCCCGTGAGCCACGCGCCGCGGTAGAAGCGGTGGATGCCGAAGGCGCCCAGGAAGGTGAGGAGCAGCCAGCTGATGTCGTAGTCGACGGGGCCGTCGGCATACTTCTGCCGCGCGCTGCGGGCCATGCCGGGGATGAGGAAGAGGTCGATCAGCCAGCCGATACCCAGCAGGCCCAGCGTGAAGAAGTAGAGGGTGCCCGTGAGCTTCTTGCCGAAGTAGAAGCGGTGCGCGCCCAGGAACCCGAAGATCCAGAGGATGTAGCCCAGCAGCGTGCTGTGCGTGTCGGAGCTCTCTGCGGTGCGGGACATGCGGGGCCTCCAGGTCACTCGGCGCGCAAACGTGCTCGCCGACTTCGTGAACACACGAAGCCAGCAGAATGTTCACGATTCACCCGGCCGCAAGGGGCGGGGCGTGGGAGTGCCCCAGCAGCGGGCGTCAGCTCGCGGCCAGCAGCAGCCCCAGCCGCTCCAGCGTCTCGTTCGCGCCGCCCAGCGTGAACTCCAGGTGCTTGCCCTTCAGGAAGTACCGGAAGAGCGGGTAGTCGCGGTCGAAGCCCATGCCGCCGTGGATGTGCTGGGCGGCGAAGAGCACGCGCTGGCCTCCGTCGGCGGCCCAGAACTTGGCGGTGAGGATGTCGGCGGCGGCGTCGCGCTCGGCGTCCAGCTTGAAGGCGGCCTGCGGCATGCTGACCTCCATGCGCTGCATGTCGATGAACGCGTCGCCCAGGCGCTGCTTCACGGCCGACCCTAGTCTCGATGGCGGCCTTGGTGCACCTGCCTCCGGGCAAACTCTGCATCGAGCTTCCCGCGGACCCGGGGGAAGTAGTTCTCACGGAAGTCACGGTCCATGCACTCCCACGCCTGAATCGACTCGAACGCGTCAACGCCATAGCGCTCTCGGGCCACCCAACCAGCCGGACTCTTGGCCAGCTGCAGGACCCGCTTCGCGATGGCTCGTCCCCTTCGAGTGTCACTCTTCGCGACTGCCTCTGCGAAGCTGGAGAGAACGCGCACGGCAACCCGAGCCTGCTCCACATCCATCGGTCCGCCACGGCCAGGAAGGCTCAGATTGGCGACCTTGGAGCAGAGGAGGTGAACGGGATTCAGCACTTGAATGTTCGCCCCCGCGACATCCATGGTCATCGCCTTGGCAGCAACCCCTTCGTTGCTGGCGACCCCGAAGATGGTGGCCAGGAAGTCGATGGTGCGCTCCACTCCGCGGCGGTCGGCAGCGCGCACCATGGCGAGATGAAAGTCCCCCTCGGCGACCTTCACGATCGGACTGCCGTTCAGCCGCTCGGCATACTGCTGGACTGCGCGCCGATCCTCCGCATGCTAGTCCAGGTCGGCAGTGGTCGCTACGTTCGGCAAACCATAGTGACGCGCCCAGGCCAGCACCGCTTGACCGCCGACGAGAACCACCGGAAGCCCCTCGGCAGCCCGAAGTAGAGGCTCCCAGTCCCCGTCGTCCACCACAGGACCTACCAACTGGGCTCGCTCACCAGCTTCGGTCGCGGCAAGCCCACGAAGATCCCAGCCGACTCGATCTCGACCAGCTCTCCACGCTCGAAGCGCTGTCGAACCTCCTCCTGCTCGGCGAGCTTGAGCGCCTTGAGGTCGTCCAGCGTGGGTTCGGCTTCTACAACGCGGTGCACGAGACAAGCATCGTGAGCGTGGGCGGGATTGTCAAACGTCCGCGCCCGCACGCACTTGCCCCGACGAGGCGCAGCTCCGCTCAGCTCGCGGCCAGCAGCAGCCCCAGACGCTCCAGCGTCTCGTTGGCCCCGCCCAGCGTGAACTCCAGGTGCTTCCCCTTGAGGAAGTAGCGGAAGAGCGGGTAATCGCGGTCGAAGCCCATGCCGCCGTGGATGTGCTGGGCGGCGAAGAGCACGCGCTGGCCTCCATCGGCGGCCCAGAACTTGGCGGTGAGGATGTCGGCTGCGGCGTCGCGCTCGGCGTCCAGCTTGAAGGCGGCCTGCAGCATGGTGACCTCCATGCACTGCACGTCGATGAACGCGTCGCCCAGGCGCTGCTTCACGGCCTGGAACATGCCGATGGGCATGCCGAACTGCTTGCGCTCGGTGGCGTACTTGGCGCTCATGATCAGGGCCTGGCGGGCCACGCCGTACTGGAGCGCGGCCATGCCCACCAGCGTGCGCTGCACGGCGAAGCTCAGGATGCTGACGCCGGACTGCGCGTCACCCAGCACGTCGTCGGCCGCGATGAGCGCGCCCGTGAGGGTGAGCTGCGCGAGGGGCTCGGTGTTGGTGCCGCGCTGCGCCGCCACCTGTACGCCGGCGGCCTTCGGGTCCAAGAGGCCCACGATCACGCCGCCGTCGGTCTTGGCCGCCAGCAGCACGCGCTGCGCCTGGTCGAGGAAGGCCACGTTGGTGAAGCTGCCGGTCACGCGGTAGCCCTGCCCGTCCTTCACGGCCGTGGCCGCGGGCACGAACGGGTCACGCGAGCCGCCGTCCACCAGCGCCGCCGTGAGGATGACCGAGCCGTTGGCGACGCCGGGCAGGAAGCGGGCCTTCTGGGCGTCCGTGCCGAAGCGGGCGATGGCCAGGGCCGCGCTCACCAGCGTCTCGAGGGCCGGGACGGGCGCCACGGTGCGGCCCACCTGCTCGAGCAGCAGGCACAGCTCCAGCATGCCGAAGCCCGAGCCGCCCTGCGCTTCGGGGATGGCGAGGCCCAGCATGTCGGCCTCGGCCAGGGCCTGCCACGCGCGCTCGTGGAACCAGCCGCCCTCTTTCTTCAGAGCCTTGAGGGAGTCATCGGTGACGATGCCGGAGAGGATCTGCTTCAACCCCTCGGCGATGCTCTGCTGGTCGTCGCTCAGTTGGAACTTCATGGCGCTCTCCTGCTCTCAGCCTCGGCGCCCGGCCGTGGGAAGTTGAAGCCCGAACTGGGCGATGATGTCGCGCTGGATCTCGTTGGTGCCGCCGCCGAAGGTGAGCACCAGGCTCATGCGGTAGAACTTCTCGAGGCGGCCGCGCAGGATGGCGCCCGCGCTGCTGTGGTGGAGGCAGCCCGCGGCGCCGTGCACCTCCATGAGCAGGCGCGAGCCCTCCACGTAGAACTCACTGCCGTACACCTTGATGGCCGATGCGTCGGCCGGAGCCAGCGTGTCGTTGGCGATGTTGAAGGCCTGCCGCCAGTTGAGCAGCTTGAGCGTGTCCAGCTTGGCGTGCACGCGCGCCAGGTTGCTGCGCACGAAGGGGAGATCGATGAGCATGCCGCCCTGCCCGTTGGGCGTCTCCTTGGCCCACGCGATGGTCTCGGTGAGGATGCGCTCGAGGGGACCCACGGCGCACAGGGCCACGCGCTCGTGGTTGAGCTGGCTGGTGATGAGCTTCCAGCCGCCACCCTCGCGGTCCACGAGGTTGCCCGCGGGGATGCGCACGTTGTCGTAGTAGGTGGCGTGCACGTTGTTCTCGCCCAGCGCGTGGATGGGCGTGAAGCTGAAGCCCTTCGCGGTGGTGGGCACGATGAACATGCTGATGGCCTTGTGCGGCGGCGCGGCGGGGTCCGGGTTGGTGCGCGCGGCCAGCCAGATGTAGTCGGCGTGGTCGGCCAGGCTCGTCCAGATCTTCTGGCCGTTGATGACCCACTCGTCGCCGTCGCGTGTGGCGGTGGTCTTGAGCGACGCGAGGTCCGTGCCCGAGTTGGGCTCCGTGTAGCCGATGGAGAAGTGGCACTTGCCGGCCAGGATGCGCGGCGCGTACTCCGCGATTTGCTCCGGCGTGCCGAACTTCAGCAGCGTGGGGCCCACCGTGTTCAGCGTGAGGATGGGCACCGGAAAGCCCGCGCGCTGCACCTCGTCGAAGAAGATGAACTGCTCGATGGGGCCCCGCTCTTGCCCACCGTGCTCCTTGGGCCAGCCGATGCCCAGCCAGCCGTCGCTGCCCAGCTGCTGGACGGCTTGGTGATAGAGCGGGCCGCCGCCTTCGTTCACGTCCAGCTCGGCCACGAGCTCGGGGGTGATGAGGCCAGACAGGTACGCGCGGAGCTCGTCTCGCAGGGCGCGCTGAGAAGGGGTGTAGTCGAGGTGCATGCGTTCTACCGAGCGAAGCGTCGCGAGCGGGCACCCGCCACAGGGCGCCGCGCTCAGGTAGAACACGTTCTAGTTCACGGCTCGCGGGATGGCAAGCCGGGCCGCATCAGTCGCAGGTGCCAATCTGCGGGAACTGCGGGTTGGGCGTGCAGGTGCCCGAGCAGCAGGTGCCGCCAATCTGACCGCCCGGCGCGCAGAACTCGCCGCTGGCCACGCACGTGCCGCCGTCACCGAGCATTTCCTTGGCAGCGGCCGTTGGTGCCGATCAGGGCCACGCACGTGGTGCCTTCGCAGCAGGCGTCGGCCGTGGTGTCGCAGATCTGGTTGCCCGAGACGCACATGCCGGAGTCCGCGGTGAAGTCCGGCGCGCACACGCTATTTCCCGCCACGGTGGTGCACACCAAGTCGGCGCAGCAGGTGGAGCTGGCCGGTACGCAGGGGTCGAACTCGCCACTGCACATGCCACCGTCCGGGAGGTTGGTGTCGGTCACGCAGATGTCGAGCTCGCTGTCGCACAGCAGCCCGGCGCAACACGTGGTGGGCGCCGCCGCGCAGTTGTTGAAGCGCGCGATGCACTGACCGGCGTCGGTGCCCTGGTCGTCCGTGCCGTTGTCCGCCGTGCCGTTGTCGGTGGTGCTGCCGTCCTGCGTGGTGCTGCCGTCCTGCGTTGTGCCGTTGTCGGCGGTGGTGTTGGCGTCCACCCCGCTGCCCATATCCACCGGGCCATCGCCGCTGCTGCCGCAGCCCGACACCGTGATCAGCAAGCCGAGCGCGCAGCCCAGCAACCCAAAGCGAAGCTCATTCAACATGGTCTCGTCCTGTCCGTAAGCGGGCGTGGTACGTCATGCCCATGGGCGCCACCTTCGACCATGTCCATATCTATGCGCAAGACTTGCCGCGCTCGCTGCACTTCTACACCGCCGTGCTGGGCGCCGAAGAGGTGGGCAAGATCCCGAAGGAAGTGGGCTTCAACCACATCCTTCTGTTGGGCGGGCAGTTCATGGCCGTCTCTGCGTTCCCGCCCGGAATCACACCGCGCGAGCCGCCCGCCGTGGGCGACGGAGCCCTGCAGGTTGGCTTCGGCGTGGCGCACATCGGGCTGAACGTGGCCAGCCTGGACGAGCTGCTCCCCAAGCTGGAGCGCGCTGGGATCACGCCGCACTCGGCGCCACGCGGCGGGTCGCCCGTGCGGTATGTGTACTTCACGGGGCCGGACGGCGTGGTGTTCGAGGTGACGCAGTACCAGGTCAGCGCGAAGCTGGAGCCGGCGATCAAGGCGCTGGCGCTGTTCCACCGCGGGGTGCACGCGGCGAAGCGGGTGATCGGGAAGCGACTGTTGGCGGCAGCGACGGGGTCGTGAAGGCGACCACGACGGCTGCCAGGGAGTTTGCTCCTCGTGGGCGTGGGCGTGGGCGTGGGCGTTGTCGGCGACGGCGACGGCGACGAATGTGCCTGCCGCTACCTCTGCCGCTGAGGGACGCCGTCGCCGTCGCCGTCGCCGTCAACGATCACGACAACGATGAAGGCGGATCCCCACCGGAGTCGCCACGGACCTCCGAGCTCCGCGAGTACCCCGCCCGCACCGCGTCCAGCTCCACCAGCAGCTGCTCGCGCTCGAGCACCAGGCCCCGGTACAGCTCGGGCCGCGTGCGGAACAGCGTGCGGGCCACGATGCGCTGCGCGTGCACACCCAGGCGGCGGCGGTAGCGGAAGAACCAGAAGCCCGCGAAGGGCAGCGTGAGCACGTAGAGCATGGCGCCCAGCAGGGAGGCGCTGCCGTGCCAGGCGAGCCAGCCGAAGAGCGCATACGTGGCGCCGAAGGTGAGCACGCCGGAGCCGAGGGCGGTGATGGCCTGGATGGGCTCGTCGGGGGCGCGACGCGCAGCCACGCGGGTGAGGCGATATGGGACGAAGTTGTGGAACAGGCCGTAGGCTGCGACGGGCGCCATGAAGATGGCGTAGAGCGTGAGCTTGAGCAGCTCGGCCCGGGTGGAGAGGCGCTTGCCCGGGAGCTCCGCGAAGTCACCGCGCAGGCGCAGCTGGCCCAGGTGGCGCTCGTGCTCGTTCACGCGCTTCTGGAGCGCCTTGGCGCGCGCGGGCTCGGTGCGCAGGAACCAATCGAAGGCGTTGGCGATGAGCTGCTCGGCCAGGAAGCGGTCGCTCAGCTGCTCGGCCCGCGAGGGGCGCCCGGTGGCGTGGTCCAGCAGCTTCTCTTGGGGCATGCGCAGGTCGGGCATGCTGCCCAGCACGTCGTCGCGCAGCTGGGCACCGTAGAGCGCATGGAGGTCTTCGGCGAGGTCGATCTGCGCCTCGTCCGGCACGTGCACGGCCACGGCGCGCATGGCGGCTTGTACGTCGTCGGTGAGCGCGCGCACTGCGGCGCGTGGGTCGGCCTGGAACTGCTCGCGGTAGCGAGCCACCGGGATGGGCGCGCCGAAGCGCACCAGCGCCGCCGTGTGGAAGCGCTCACGCTCCACGTAGTTGAGGCCCACCGGCACCACCACCACGCCCAGCGCGAAGCCGTGCTTGGCCTCGGCGCCGAGCGCGATGCGCGCCACGCCGGTCTTGATGGCGCGCACGTGCCGCGTGGGCGCGTTCTGGCCCTCGGGGAAGATGCCCACCGCCCTGCCCGCGGCCAGCGCCTCGAAGGCGGCCTCGAAGGCCGCGTCGTTGTCGGCCTTGGGGCCCGCACCGGGACCCTCCACCGCGTCTTGTGCGCGCTGCACCGGGATCACGCCGGCGGCGCGGAAGGCGGCCGCCGCGAGCGGGTGCGCGAACAGCCCGCTGCGCGCCAGGTAGTGGATGTTGCGGGGCACGCGCGAGCCCAGCAGCACGGTGTCCATGAGCGAGTTGGGGTGGTTGGCGGCGAACACCACCGGGCCCGTGCGCGGGACGTGGGCCTCGCCTTCCTCCTGCACGTCCACGAAGTAGAGGCCCGCGGCCCGGCGGAAGAAGCGACGCGCCACGCTGTAGACGGCAGCCACGGCGTCACCCTGCGAAGAGGCTGCGGAGGCGCCAGGTCCACTGCTTGCGCCGGAGGTAGCTGGGGAGCGTGCGCCACGTGCTGCGCAGCTCATCGAGGGCTTGCTTCGCGGTGTCGGCCTTGCCCTGCTTCTGACGCGCGCGCCACAGCTTGTACCAGCCGTCGATGGCCGAGCTGTTGGTCTCCACGTAGTGCTCGAAGGCGTCCTCGGCGTCGGCGTAGCGCTCGAGCTTCATGAGCACGTCGCCGGCCACACGGTAGGGCTCGCCGAAGCCCACGCGGGGGTCGATGCCCACCGCTTGGATCAACGACTCCAAGGCCGGCTCGTGGGCGCGCGTGCGCGCCTGCGCGAGGCCCGTGAGGAACAGCAGCTCGGCGTCGTTGGGGTGCCGCTTGCGCGCCTCGGTGAGCAGCTCGAGCGCGCGCTTGGGGCGTGAGCGCTCGAGGTAGACGCGCGCGAGGTCCCGGCGCGCCGTGACGTTGGCGGGGTTGGCCGCGATCTGCGCCTGCAGGGCACGCATGCGACCGGCCGTGCGCATGAACACGTAGGGGTCTGGAATGAACCCGCGCAGCAGGAAGAGCACCACCACCCCGGCCAGGATGAAGGGGTGCCCCACCAGGTACCAGAGCGCCATCATCAACAGGTAGTACGTCCAGTAGCCCATCGCGTGGGGTCTTCTAGCGTGCGGGTGGTCCGGGGGGCAACCAGCCCCGCTCTCGACGCGCGCGCCGCTTGGCCCAATACTCGTCCGGTGAGCACACGCACGTTCGACCGCGACGAGGTGGAGGCCATCCTGAGGGTCGCGCTCCAGCGCGCCGAGGCGGTGGAGGGGCTCACCCGCGAAGAGCTGGCGGAGGTCGCCGCCGAGGTGGGCATCCCGCTCACGGACCTGGACGGCGCCATCGAGCTCATCGAGCGCGAGCGCGAAGTGGATCGGCGCCGGGCCAGCATCGTGGGCGAGCGCAAGCGCGGGTTCTATGCGGCGGTGGGCAACGCCACCATCGCCACCAGCTTCCTCGGGGTCATCGACTACGTGCAGGGCCCCGGCTGGTGGGTGCCGTACGTGGCCGCCGTGTGGGGCATGGTGCTGACCTTCCGTGGGCGGCGCGCGTTCTTCGCGGACGAAGCCGACCTCGACAAGCTGGCCCGCAAGCAGCTGCAGAAGGAGTGGAAGAAGCGCGACTGGCAGAAGCGCGAGCGCCAGCTGCCAAAGGCCGTGGAGGCCGGAGCGGCGGCGCTCATCGAGGCCGCGGCGCGCAAAATCGCCGAGCGCATCGACGCCGTGGGCGTGCGGCCGGCCAGCGCGGGTCCGCGGGTGCGGGTGGCGCCGAGCGCCGCCGGCCCAGGTCCGACGACGTTCCAGGAGCACGTGGAGGAGCAGACGGTGAGTCGGCAAACCGCGCCGCGCGAGCGCGAGCGCTGACGCCCAAGTCACTCGCCAACCCGACCTGGGTGAATTCACCTACAGGACCCCAGCAGCGCTCTTGCGGAAGACGCGGGGATCCAGCAAATCGGCCGCTTAGTCGAATTTTTTTCGGCGCGGTCGGGGTGGCCTACGGCGCTGGGTGCGGGCAGAGAGGTCGTGGGGCATGTGGCGCAAGAGCTGGGTCGCGGTCGCGTGTGTGTCGGTGATGCTGGGCGCGGCGGCGCACGGCTGCGGCGGCGGAGACAACACCGTCCCCAACGAGGACATGGGCACCGGTGACGGCGCCACGGGCGCATGCGATGACGTCTCGGACTGCCCGCAGTCGGCCTGTGTGATGACCGATTGCGTGGCGTCACGCTGCGTGCTGACCACCGTGGCCGACGGTCCCGCCCCCGAGACCGCGCAGGTGGCGGGCGACTGCCGTGCGATCACGTGCACCAACGGTCAGCCCAACACCCAGATCGACAGCGACGACGTGCCCGCGCCAGGCGACTGCGCGGTGGGCACCTGCAACGGCGGCACCCCCATCGTGACGCCCGCGCCGCTGGGCCAGGCGTGTGACGAGAACGGCGGCACGGTGTGCAACGGCGACAACGTCACGCCGGCCTGCGTGGGCTGCAACGCGCCGGCCGACTGCACGGACCTGCCCGAAGACGACGAGTGCCAGACGCGCACCTGCGTGAATCACGTGTGCGGGCAGGCTTTCACGGCGGCCGGCACGGTTCTCGCGCTCCAGGCGCCGCGCGACTGCCGCGAGGTTCAGTGCGACGGAAGCGGTGGCGTGACGTCGGCCGTGGACGACACGGACCTGCCGGACGACAACAACGACTGCACCGGCGACGTGTGCAACGCCGGCACACCCGCGCACCCGGTCAGCGACAACGGCGACGCGTGTGGCGACGGCACGCTGACCTGCGACGGCGCGGGCCAGTGCGTGGGCTGCACGCTGCCCAGCCAGTGCGGCGCCGAGACCTTCTGCGCCACCAACACCTGCGCCGCGAGCGTCTGCGGACGCGCCTTCACGGCGGCCGGCACCGTGGCCCCCATGAACCTGCAGGACCCAGGCGACTGCCAGTCGCAGATCTGCGACGGCGACGGCGGCCTCGCGCCCATCGCGGAGGACACGGACACCCCGCAAGACGACGGCGACGAATGCACGCTGCAGACGTGCGTGGACGGCGCCCCCATGTTCCCGCCAGCGCTGATTGACACGCCCTGTGCTTCCGGCGGCTCGTTCTGTGACGGCGCTGGCGCCTGCGTGGGCTGCAACGCCGGTTCGCAGTGCGGCACCGACACCGCGTGCGTGCAGTTCGCGTGCGTGACCAACGCGTGCGCCGTGGCACGCCCATCCCGAGCGAGAGCCAAGTGGCGGGCGACTGCCAGCTGCTCAGCTGCGGGAACTCCGGCGGTGTGCAGTCCGCCATGGATGACACGGACCTGCCGGTGGACGGGAACGACTGCACCAGCGACGTGTGCACCACGGGTGCGCCCAGCAATCCGCCCATCAACGCGGGCGGCGCGTGCGGCGACGGAACGCAGATGTGCGACGACATGGGTCGCTGCCTGAGCTGCTTCGATGCGTCGGACTGCGAGGGCGGGACGTTCTGCTCGCCCATGGCGTGCGTGGCGGGCGCTTGCGTGGCCGCACCGCTGGCCCCCGGCACGCCCGTGGAGGACGTGGACCAAGTGGACGGCGACTGCCAGCGCTCGCAGTGCGACGGCGCCGGCGCGGTGGAGATCGTCATCGACAACAGCGACCTGCCCGGCGACACCAGCAACGAGTGCATTGCCCCCGCGTGCAACGAGGGCGTGCCCGGGTCGTTCCCGCTGCCCACCGGCAACGGCTGCACCGTGGGCGGCAACGTGTGCGACGGCAGCGGCACTTGCGTGGCCTGCAACGCGGACGCGGAGTGCGGCACCAGCACCGACTGCCAGCTCCACCGCTGCGTGAACCACATGTGCGAAGTGCAGAACGTCATGGCAGGCACGGTGACCACCGAGCAGACCGCCGGTGACTGCCGCGAGGTGCGCTGCAACGGGACGGGCGGGACCACCAGCGCCACGGCGAACACGGACACGCCCAACGACCAGAACGCGTGCACCGCCGACACGTGCAGCAGCGGCAACCCGGTCTTCACGCCCACCCCGAACGCGTCGTGCGGGACGTCCGGCATCTGCAACGCCGGCGGCCAGTGCGTGGGATGCAACGCCGCCAGCGACTGCGGCACCAACTCTTTCTGCCGGTCCTACAGCTGCGTGGCCAACACCTGCCAGGTGAACAACACGGCCGCCAACACCGCGCTCCCCGCGGGCAGCCAGGTGCCGGCCGACTGCCGCACGCTGGTGTGCGACGGCGCAGGCGGGACCCTGCCCACGCCCGACCCGGTGGACGTGCCGAACGACGATGGCAACGAGTGCACCGTGGGCGCATGCATGGGCAGCACGCCGGTGCAGAACCCGAACCCCCTCGGTGTGCCGTGCAACGGTGGCGCCGATCTGTGCAACGGCAGCGGCGCCTGCGTGGAGTGCCTCGCCGCATCGGACTGCGGCTTCGACTCGTTCTGCGCCACGTTCGCGTGCGTGAACAACACCTGCCAGCAGACCAACACGGCCGTGGGCACGGACCTGCCGGCGGGCAGCCAGGCCCCGCTCGACTGCCGCGTGCTCGAGTGCGACGGCACCGGCAACGAACGCAGCGTGGCGCTGAACACCGACCTGCCCGTGGATGGGAACGCGTGCACCAGCGACGTGTGCAGCGCGGGCACCCCGAGCAACCCGCCCACCCCCGTGAACAGCGTGTGCAACGCGGACGGCGGCACCTTCTGTGACGGTGGTGGTCAGTGTGTGCAGTGCAACGTGGCCACGCAGTGCGGCACCAACACGTTCTGCCAGACCTTCACTTGCAACAGCGGAGAGTGCGGCACGGCGCCCACCGGCGTGGGCGTGCCCCTGCCCGGGCAGACGGCCGGAGACTGCCAGGAGCAGCAGTGCAACGGCATGGGCGGGACACGCAGCGTGGCCAACGACGTGGACCTTCCCAACGACGCCAACCAGTGCACGGACGACGTGTGCTCGTTGGGCGTGCCCAGCAACCCGAACCGGCTCGTGAACTCGGGCTGCTCGGAGGACGGCGGCACCTTCTGCAACGGCACGGGCAGCTGCGTGGAGTGCAACGCCGGGAGCCAGTGCGGCACCAACACGTTCTGCGCGCAGTTCGTGTGCAGCGCGGGCGAGTGCGGCGTCACGAACACGACGGTGGGCACGGACCTGCCGGCGGGCAGCCAGAGCGGTGGCGACTGCCAGGTGATCGAGTGCAACGGCCTGGGCGCGACGCGCAGCGTGGCGCTCAACACGGACGTCCCGGTGGACGGCAACGAGTGCACCGCGGACACGTGCACCGCAGGCGTGCCCAGCAACCCGAACCGCGCGCTCAACTTCGGGTGCGGCACGGGCGACTTCTGCAACGGCAGCGGCGCGTGCGTGGACTGCACCGCCGCGGCCCAGTGCGGCACCAACACGTTCTGTCAGACGTTCACGTGCTCGAGCAACAGCTGCGGCACCAGCAACACCACCGTGGGCACCGACCTGCCCGGTGGCAGCCAGATGAGCGGCGACTGCCAGGTTCTGGAGTGCAACGGCATGGGGGCTACGCGCAGCGTGGCGCTGAACAGCGACCTGCCCGTGGACGGCAACGAGTGCACGGACGACCTGTGCAGTAGCGGCGCGCCCAGCAACCCCGCGAGCCCGCCGCTGGCCAGCTGCACCATGGGCGGGGACATCTGTGACGGCGCGGGCGACTGCGTGGAGTGCATCACCGCCGCCGACTGCGGCACCAGCACCTTCTGCCAGGCCTTCGCGTGCAACGCGGGCGTCTGCCAGACCACCAACACGGCGGCTGGCACGGACTTGCCCGCAGGCAGCCAGTCCAGCGGCGATTGCCGCGTGCAGGAGTGCAACGGCTCTGGCGCCGTGTTGAACTCGGTCTTCAACACGGACCTGCCCGTGGACGGAAACGCCTGCACCAACGACGTGTGCACTGCCGGCACGCCCAGCAACCCCAACCGCCCCGCGGACTTCGCGTGCGGCTCGGGTGACTTCTGCAACGGCTCGGGCGCCTGTGTGGACTGCAACAACGCCACGCAGTGCGGCACCGCCACGTTCTGTCAGTCGTTCACCTGCAACAGCAACACCTGCGGCACCGTGAACACCGCCATGGGCACGGACCTGCCCGCGGGCAGCCAGACCACGGGTGACTGCCGCGTGCAGGAGTGCAACGGCGCCGGAGCTGTGTCCAACACCGCGTTCAACACGGACCTTCCCGTGGACGGAAACGCGTGCACCAGCGACGTGTGCACGGCAGGCACGCCCAGCAACCCGCCCACCGCCATCAACACCGCGTGTGGCTCGGGCGACTTCTGCAACGGCTCGGGCGCCTGCGTGGACTGCACGGCTGCCAGCCAGTGCGGCACCAGCACCTTCTGTCAGACCTTCACGTGCAACAGCAACACCTGTGGCACCAGCAACACCGCCAACGGCACGGATCTGCCCCCGGGCAGCCAGACCACGGGCGACTGCCGCGTGCAGGAGTGCAACGGCGCGGGCGTGGCGGTGAACGCCGTCTTCAACACGGACGTCCCGGTGGACGGCAACCCCTGCACCAACGACGTGTGCAGCGCGGGCACGCCCAGCAACCCGAACCAGGCGCTCAACTTCGCCTGCGGTAGCGGTGACTTCTGCAACGGCACGGGCACCTGCGTGGACTGCAACAACGCGGCGCAGTGCGGCACCGACAGCTTCTGCCGCGCATACACGTGCACCAGCAACGCGTGCGGCAGCAACAACACGGCCGTGGGCACCGACCTGCCCGGCGGCAGCCAAACGAGCGGTGACTGTCAGGTGAACGAGTGCGACGGCCTCGGTGCCGTGCGCAGCGTGGCGCTGAACAGCGACATCCCGGTGGACAGCAGCCAGTGCACCAACGACGTATGCACGGCGGGCGTGCCCAGCCACCCCCCGGTGGCCGCCGGGGCCATGTGCAGCATGGGCGGCAACTACTGCAACGGCTCGGGAAGCTGTGTGCAGTGCCTCGCCGCCGCCGACTGCGGCACCAGCACGTTCTGCCAGGTGTTCAGCTGCAACACCGGCGTGTGCCAGACCACCAACACCACGGCGGGCATCGACTTGCCCGGCGGCAGCCAGACCGCGGCCGACTGCCAGGTGCTCGAGTGCAACGGGATGGGCGCGGTGCGCAGCGTGGCGCTCAACAGCGACCTGCCCAGCGATGGCAACAGCTGCACCAGCGACACGTGCTCGGCGGGCACGCCCACGTTCACCGACGTGCCGAACGGGACCATGTGTGGCTCGGCCGGCATGTGCCAGGGTGGCGACTGCGTGGGCTGCATGGTGGCGGCCGACTGTGGCGTGAGCAACTTCTGCGTCACCTACACGTGCAACGCCAACTCGTGCGGCGTGGCCTACACGCCGAACGGCACCGCGCTGCCGGGCGGGAGCCAGACAGGCGGCAACTGCCAGACGCTGGTGTGCGACGGCGCAGGCGCCACCATCTCCATCGCGGCAAACGGCGACGTGCCGGTGGACGGCAACCAATGCACCAGCGACATCTGCACGGCGGGGGCGCCCAGCAATCCGCCGGCGGCCATCAACACCGCGTGCGGCTCTGGCGACTTCTGCAACGGCGCCGGCAGCTGCGTGGACTGCACCAGCGCCAGCCAGTGCGGCACCAGCACCTTCTGTCAGACCTTTACCTGCAACAGCAACACCTGCGGCACCAGCAACACCCCGAACGGCACCGACCTGCCCCCGGGCAGTCAGACCGCGGGCAACTGCCAAGTGCTCGAGTGCAACGGCGCCGGCAGCACCGTCAGCACCGCGTTCAACACGGACCTGCCGGTGGACGGCAACGCATGCACCAGTGACGTGTGCACCGCGGGCACCCCCAGCAACCCGCCCACGGCCGCCAACACGGCCTGCGGCTCGGGAGACTTCTGCAACGGCTCGGGCGCCTGCGTGGACTGCACCATGGCCAGCCAGTGCGGCACCAGCACCTTCTGTCAGACCTTCACCTGCAACAGCAACACCTGCGGCACCAGCAACACCGCCAATGGCACCGACTTGCCCATGGGCAGTCAGACCGCGGGCAACTGTCAGGTGCTCGAGTGCAACGGCGCCGGCAGCACCATCAGCACGGCGTTCAACAGCGACGTCCCGGTGGATGGAAACGCGTGCACGAGCGACGTGTGTACGTCGGGCGTGCCCAGCAACCCGGCGGCGCCCGCGAACACAGCCTGCGGCTCGGGCGACTTCTGCAACGGCTCGGGCAGCTGCGTGGACTGCACCAGCGCGGCGCAGTGCGGCACCGACACGTTCTGTCAGACCTTCACCTGCAACAGCAACACCTGCGGCACCATCAACACGGCCGTAGGCACGGACCTCCCGGGCGGCAACCAGACCACGGGGGACTGCCGCCTGCAGGAGTGCAACGGCTCGGGTGGCACCATGAACAGCGTTGCGGACAGTGACCTGCCCGTGGATGGCCTGCAGTGCACCAACGACGTCTGCACCGCGGGGACGCCCAGCAACCCGCCGCTCGCCGCGAACACGGCGTGTGGCTCGGGGGACTTCTGCAACGGCTCGGGCGCCTGCGTGGACTGCACCATGGCCAGCCAGTGCGGCACCAGCACCTTCTGTCAGACCTTCACCTGCAACAGTAACACCTGCGGCACCAGCAACACCGCCAACGGCACGGACTTGCCCATGGGCAGTCAGACCACGGGCAACTGTCAGGTGCTGGAGTGCAACGGCGCCGGCAGCACCATCAGCACCCCGTTCAACACCGACCTGCCCGTGGATGGCAACACGTGCACCAGCGACGTGTGTACTGCGGGCGTGCCCAGCAACCCGGCGGCGCCCATCAACACCGCGTGCGGCTCGGGCGACTTCTGCAACGGCGCGGGCAGCTGCGTGGACTGCACGGCGGCCAGCCAGTGCGGCACCAGCACCTTCTGTCAGACCTTCACCTGCAACAGCAACACCTGCGGCACCAGCAACACCGCCAACGGCACCGACTTGCCCATGGGCAGCCAGGCCACCGGCGACTGTCAGGTGCTCGAGTGCAACGGCGCGGGCAGCACCATCAGCACGGCGTTCAACACCGACCTCCCGGTGGACGGGCTGCAGTGCACCAACGACGTCTGCACGGGAGGCGTCCCCAGCAATCCGCCGCTGGCGGCGAACACGGCGTGCGGCGCGGGCGACTTCTGCAACGGCGCGGGCGCGTGCGTGGACTGCACCATGGCCAGCCAGTGCGGCGTGACCACGACCTGCCGCACCTACACCTGCAACAGCAACACGTGTGGGTTTACCAACGCGGCCATCGGCACCGACCTTCCGCCAGGGAACCAGACCACGGGCGACTGCAAGCTGTGGGAGTGCAACGGCTCCGGAAGCCCGGTGCAGAACACGTTCAACACAGACCTGCCGGTGGATGGCAACGCCTGCACGGGCGACATCTGCACCGCCGGGACCCCCACCAACCCGAACCTGGCCATCAACACGGCGTGCGGCTCGGGCGACTTCTGCAACGGCTCCGGAAGCTGCGTGGACTGCACCACGTCCACGCAGTGCCCCACGGGCAACCAATGCCAGGGCCGCTCCTGCACGGGCAACGTCTGCGGGCTCACCAGCCTGGCGAACGGGACCTCGTGCAACGACGGCCAGTTCTGCACCAACACCGACACGTGCAACGGCGCGGGCTCCTGCACCGGCAGCGTCACCACCCCCTGCAACACGCTCTGCCAGACCTGCAACGAGGGCATGAACACGTGCAACAACGTCGCCAACTTCACCCTGTGCAACGACGGGCAGTTCTGCACCACGTCGTCGTGGTGTTCGGGCGGCACCTGCGTGGGCGTAGGCGGCAGCCCCTGCGACTCGCAGTGCCAGTCGTGCAGCGAGTTCTTCAACCAGTGCAACGACGACCCGCTTGGGACGGCTTGCAGCACCCCCGCCTCGGGCCGCAACAACGTCTGCTTCGTCGAGCAGTGCAGCGCGGGCGCGTGCGGGCGCCGCATCAACCGCTTCGACAACGGAGTCCTCCCGCTCGACACCACGTACTCTTATGCGAACATCACGAGCTTCGGCACGTGCACGGCGTGCCACAGCTCACACACTCCCCCCGGCAACTTCAGCTTCAGCGAGCTCTGGTCGGAGACCGTGTCGGATTCGGTGTTCGACTCGGAGTGCGTTGACTGGAACACGGACCCGGATCGCACCTTCTACGGCAACTTCCGGGCGGGTTGTGTCCTCTATGTGCTCGACCAGGGCATCATGCCGCCCGGCGACCCAGGGGGCTGGCTGTACGACGACGAGTACCTCGACTGGTTCTGCAGCAACTCGGGCCCAGGGGGTGGCGTGAACAACTGGTGACGGGGCCGCGACCGAGCGCCGGCCTCCCCAGTCGGCGCTATTGTCGCGCGCGTTGAAATCGTGCAGTCTGACGGTCTAGCCGATCGCGCGACCTGGGCCTCCCCCGGAAGCCGCGAAGCCCCTCGGCGTAGAGGTCGAGAGCGATGGCACGGACGTCTTGGATCGCGGTTTGGGTTGTGATGCTGGGGGGGGCTCTCGCTGGGAGCCGTGGGCTGCGGGGGCGATGGCCCAGCACCGGCGGAGGACATGGGCCTGGGCGATAGTGCCACGGGGCGCTGCGACACCGCGGCGGACTGCCCGCAGTCCGCGTGCACCACGGTCACCTGCGAGGCTTCGGCGTGTGTGATCACGCCGCTGTCCGACGGGCCGGCCCCCCCGGTGGCCCAGACCACGGGTGACTGCCAGCAGGTCACCTGCCTGGGTGGGGCGGTGCAGAGCGCCGACGACGACACCGACCTGCCCGCGGGCAACGCCTGCGCGACGGGCACCTGCGACGGTGGCGTGGCCGTGGTGACCCCCGCGCCGCTGGGCCAGACCTGCGACGAGAACGGCGGCAGCGTGTGCAACGGCGACAACGTCACGCCGGCCTGTGTGGGCTGCAACGCGCCGGCCGACTGCACAGACCTACCCGAGGACGACGAGTGCCAGACGCGCACCTGCGTGGAGCACGCCTGCGGGCAGGAGTTCACGGCGTCGGGCACGGCCCTGGCCCTGCAGACCCCGCGTGACTGCGAAGAGCTGCAGTGCGATGGCGCGGGCGGCGTGATGTCCGCGCCGCACGACACCGACCTGCCGAACGACCTCAACGACTGCACCGACGACACCTGCAGCGCGGGCACCCCGACTCACACCATGCGCGGCATGGGCAGCGAGTGCGGCGACGGCACGCTGAGCTGTGACGCGAGCGGGCAGTGTGTGGGCTGCAGCACGCCGGACGAGTGCGGTGACGACACCTTCTGCGCCGCCAACACGTGCACCAGCGGCGTGTGCGGGCGCACGTTCGCCACGCTCGGCAGCGTGGCCCCCACCGAGCTCCAGGAGCCGGGCGACTGCCAGGCGCTGATCTGCGACGGCGAAGGCGGCCTCGCGCCCATCGTGGAGGACACGGACCTTCCCCAAGACGACGGCGACGAGTGCACCACGCAGGCGTGCGTGGACGGCGCGCCCATGTTCCCGCCCGCGCTGATCGACACGCCCTGCGCCTCGGGCGGCTCGTACTGCGACGGCAGCGGGAGCTGCGTGGGCTGCAACACCGGCTCGCACTGCGGCACCGACACCGCCTGCGTGCAGTTCGTGTGCGTGACGAACGCGTGCGCCGTGGTGGTGGCCCCCGTGGGCACGGCCATCCCCTCCGGCAGCCAGGTGGCCGGCGACTGCCAGCTGCTCACGTGCGGGAGCTCGGGCGGGACGCAGTCGAGCGCCGACAACACCGACCGGCCCGTGGACGGCAACGACTGCACCGGCGACGTGTGCATGGCGGGTGTGCCCAGCAACCCGCCCGTGAACGCAGGCGGCACGTGCGGGCCAGCGGGTTCACAGATGTGCGACGACAGCGGGAACTGCCAGAGCTGCTTCGCGGACACGGACTGCACCGGCGGCACCTTCTGCGCGCCCATCGCGTGCATCTCGGGGAGCTGCGTGGTGACCCCGCTGACGGTGGGCAGCCCACTCCCGAGTGACGACCAGATGCAGGGCGACTGCCAGCAGCTGCAGTGTGATGGGATGGGCGAGGTGACCAGCGCCTCCGACAACGGCGACGTGCCGCCCGAGGATGCCAACGAGTGCACGCAGCCCTCGTGCAACGCCGGGGTCCCTGCCACCGTGTCCCTCCAGACGGGCGCGGCCTGTACGGATGGCGGCGATGTCTGCGACGGGGCAGGCACGTGCGTGGAGTGCAACGCCAACGCCGAGTGCGGAACGAGCACGGACTGCCGTCAGCACCTGTGCGTGAACCACGCCTGCGTGGTGCAAGACACGCAGGCGGGCACAGCGACCAGCGCTCAGACCGCGGGCGACTGCCGTCAGGTGCAGTGCAACGGCAGCGGCGGGACCACCAGCGCGCCGGCCAACACGGACACGCCCAACGATCAGAACGCGTGCACTGCGGACAGCTGCAACGCGGGCGCCCCGCAGCACACCATCACCCCGAACGCGTCTTGCGGTGCCGTGGGGGTGTGCGACGCCGCCGGCCAGTGCGTGGGCTGCAACTCGGCTGCCGACTGCGGCACGGGCACGTTCTGCCGGGCCTACGCCTGCGTCGCGAACGTGTGCCAGGTGAACGACGTGGCCGCGAACACGGCGCTCCCTGCGGGCGATCAAGTGGCGGCCGACTGCCGCACCGTGGTGTGTGACGGCGCGGGGGGCACCACGGTGAACTCCAACCCGCTGGACGTCCCGGCCGAGGACGGCAACGAGTGCACGGTGAGCGCGTGCACCGGCACCACGCCCGTGCAGACCCCCAACCCGCTGGGCGTGCCCTGCAACACGGGCCTCGACCTGTGCAACGGCAACGGCGCGTGTGTGGACTGCTTGGCGGCCTCGGACTGCGGCTTCGACACGTTCTGCGCGCAGTTCGCGTGCGTGAACAACACCTGCCAGCAGACCAACACCGCGGTGGGCACGGACCTGCCGGCCGGCAGCCAGGCACCGCTCGACTGCCAGGTCATCGAGTGCGATGGCGCGGGAGGCGAGCGCAGCGCCGCGCTGAACACCGACGTCCCCGTGGACGGCAACGCGTGCACCAACGACGTGTGCACCGCGGGCGCGCCCAGCAACCCGCCCACCAGCGTGAACTCGGTGTGCGCCGCCGACGGGGGCACGCGCTGCAACGGTTCGGGCCAGTGCGTGCAGTGCACCGCGGCGGCCCAGTGCGGCACCAACACCTTCTGCCAGACCTTCACCTGCGACAGCGGGACGTGCGGCACGGCGCCCACCGCGCTGGGCGTGGCCCTGCCCGCGCAGACGGCCGGAGACTGCCAGGAGCAGCAATGCAACGGGCTGGGCGGTACGCGCAGCGTGGCCAACGATGTGGACATCCCGAACGACGACAACCAGTGCACGGACGACATCTGCTCTCTGGGCGTGCCGAGCAACCCCAACCGCCTGGTGAACACGGGCTGCGCGGAGGACGGCGGCACCTACTGCAACGGCGCGGGGAGCTGCGTGGAATGCAACGCCGGGAGCCAGTGCGGCACCAACACGTTCTGCGCTCAGTTCGCGTGCACCACGGGCGCGTGCGTGCAGACCAACACGGGCACGGGAGTGGACCTGCCGGGCGGCAGCCAGTCCCCCGGCGACTGTCAGGTGCTCGAGTGCAACGGCAGCGGCGCGGTGCGCTCGGCGGCCCTCAACACCGACGTGCCGAGCGACGGAAACTCCTGCACGCAGGACGTGTGCACCGCAGGCGTGCCCAGCAACCCGAACCGGCCGCTCAACTACGTGTGCCGCAGCGGCGACTACTGCGACGGCGCCGGCACGTGCGTGGACTGCAACAGCGCCGACCAGTGCGGCACCGACAGCTTCTGCCGCAGCTACACGTGCAACGGCAACACGTGCGGCCAGGTGGACACCACCGCTGGCGTGGATCTCCCGGTGGGGAACCAGACCACGGGCGATTGCCAGGTGGTGGAGTGCAACGGCTTGGGCGCGCCCCGCAGCGTGGCGCTGAACACGGACGTGTTCGTGGACGGCATCGCCTGCACCGACGACCTGTGCACGGCTGGCGTGCCCAGCAACCCGGACACGGCCATGGGCGCCAGCTGCACCATGGGCGGGCGCTACTGCGATGGCGCGGGCAGCTGCCTCGAGTGCCTGACCGACGAGCAGTGCGGCACGACCACGTTCTGCCACACCTACACGTGCAACAGCGGCACGTGCGAGGAGAGCTTCCGGGGCGCAGGCGCCACGGTGCCCACCGGTCAGACGACCGGCGACTGCCGCTCGCTCGCGTGCAAC
The DNA here is from genome assembly GCA_016706685.1 of Sandaracinaceae bacterium. Lineage (NCBI taxonomy): Bacteria > Pseudomonadati > Myxococcota > Polyangiales > Sandaracinaceae > Sandaracinaceae bacterium. The sequence goes on from JADJJE010000005.1 coordinate 118,666, forward strand.
GGCAGCGGAGGCGTGGTCTCTGCGCAGCTCAACACCGACCTGCCGAACGACGCCAACGCGTGCACCAACGACACGTGCGTGGCGGGCACGCCCACCTACACCAACGCCACCAACGGCATCGCGTGCGGCATGAGCGGCATGTGCCTGAACGGCGGCTGCGTGGGCTGCGTGGCGGACGCGAACTGCGGCACCAGCAACTTCTGCGTGACCTACACGTGCGCCAGCAACTCGTGCCAGGTGGCCTACACCGCGAACGGCACACCGCTGCCGGGGCAGACGGCCGGCAACTGCCAGCGCCTCGAGTGCGACGGCGCGGGGGCCACCGTGTCGCGGGCCTTCAACAGCGACCTGCCGGTGGACGGCAACGCGTGCACCGCCGACGTGTGCACGGCCGGCGCACCCAGCAACCCGCCGGCGGCCCTGAACACCGCGTGCGGGACGGGTGACTTCTGCAACGGCGCCGGCAGCTGCGTGGACTGCAACAGCGCCACGCAGTGCGGCACCGCCACGTTCTGCCAGAGCTTCACGTGCAACAGCAACACCTGCGGCACCGTGAACGTGGCGTCTGGAACGGACCTGCCGCCGGGTGACCAGACCGCGGGCAACTGCCGCCTGCTGGAGTGCAACGGCGCGGGCGGCACCATGAACACCATCGCCAACACCGACGTGCCGAACGACAACAACGCGTGCACCACGGACACGTGCTCGGCGGGGACGCCCACGTTCACCAACGTGGCCATCAACACCGCGTGCGGGACCGGCGACTTCTGCAACGGCTCCGGCAGCTGTGTGGACTGCACCATGGCAAGCCAGTGTGGAACCACCACCTTCTGTCAGACGTTCACGTGCAACAGCAACACGTGCGGCGTGTCCAACATGGCCAACGGCACCGCGCTGCCCGCGGGGATGCAGGTGACGGGCAACTGCCGTGAGCTGCGCTGCAACGGTGTGGGTGGCACCACCAACGCGGTGCTGGACAGCGACGTGTTCGTCGACGGCAACTCGTGCACCAACGACATCTGTACGTCCGGCACCCCCAGCAACCCGAACAGCGCCATCAACACCGCGTGCGGCAGCGGCGACTTCTGCAACGGCTCGGGCACGTGCGTGGACTGTACGACGGCAACCCAGTGCCCGAACGGAAACCAGTGCCAGAGCCGAACGTGCACGGGGAACAGCTGCGGGCTGAACAACTTGGTCGGCGGGTCGCCCTGCAACGACGGGTCCTTCTGCACGCTCACGGACACCTGCAACGGCTCGGGCATGTGCGGTGGCACGGGAGGCCCGTGCAACTCGCAGTGTCAGACTTGCAACGACACGTCGGACGTGTGTGTCGACCGCTCGAACGGGTTCACGTGCACGGACAACGCGTTCTGCACGTCGGGCGACAGCTGCCAGGGCGGCGCGTGTTCGCCTGGCGGCGGGAGCCCGTGCGACTCGCAGTGCGAGACGTGCAACGAATCCGGCGACTCGTGTCCCAATATCTCGGCGGGTACCGCCTGCACCACGCCTGCGAGCGGGCGCAACAACGTGTGCCACGTGGCGCAATGTGACGGTGGCGGCACCTGCGGCTACCGCGTGAACCGCTTCCCGGGCGGGTCCATGACGGCGGGCAGTTCGCCCGCCTCCTACCCCACGCCCACCACCACGACCTTCAGCACATGCCTGGGCTGCCACGGCACGGGCTCGACCTATGGGGCGTTCAGCTTCGACGAGGCGTGGTCCGAGGACAGCGACGACACGGTATTCGACTACTACTGCCCGAACTGGAACTCCAATCCGAACGCCAGCTACTACGGCGCTCGGCGTGGAGGCTGCCTACTGCGCCTCGTGGACCTCGGCACCATGCCGCAGGGCTCGCCGGGGACCTGGATCTACCAGGACGAGTACCTGCAGTGGTACTGCAGCAGCAGCGGCCCGGGCGGTGGCCTCTTCGGGTTCTGACGGCGGACGGCTAGGGCGCCATGTGCGCGGCGCCCTCGGCCGCGCGCTCGGCTTCCGTCTCGGTCTCGGCCCCACGGTGCTGATGGCTGGGCATGGGCGGCGGCGGCAGCGTGATGGCACGCAGCACCTCGAGGGGCTGCATCTGCACCTGGTGCCGCTCACGCAGCTGCGTGATGTACGCGCGATAGGCTCCGTCGCGCCGCTCCACCGCCAGGCGCCGGCGCACCGAGGCCTCCACGTCCTCGAAGCTGGGGCTGGCACCTTCGCGGATGCCCGTGAGGCGCACCACGCTGTAGCGCAGGCCGGCGGTGGTGGTGAGCTCGAGCGGCTCCCGCGCCACCGGCTCTTCGCGCGTGAGCGTGAAGGCCAGCTGCGCGATGGTCTCGTTGACCGCCACGTCGGTGCCGCCCGCAGCGCGCCCATCGGCGGCGAAGAAGCCGAGGTCACCGCCGCGCTGGTTGGTCTCGGTGTCCAGGCTCTCGGCCTGCGCCAGCCTGCGGAACACGCGCAGGTCACCGGCGCGCACCTGCGTCAGCAACGCGGCCGCCTGCTCGCGTGACTCCACCAAGATGTGCGAGACGCGGCGCTGCTCGGCGCGCACGAACAGCTCCTGATGCGAGTCGAAGTAGGCGCGGGCGTCTGCGGTGGTGATCTGTGTGGGCCCGTTCAGTTCGTCCACCTGCCGCCGCACCACCGCGGCCACCAGGTGGCGGTCCACCAGGGTGCGCACGGACGCCTTGTCTCCATAGCCCCGCTCGCTGGCAGCGTGCGCCAGCAGCTTGGCGCGGAACAGCTCGCGCGCGTGGGCGACCAGCCGCTCGCGGTCCTCGAACTGGCGGCGCGCAAAAGGTGACCGTCGCTGGATGTCGTCTTCGATCTCGCCGAGCGTGAGCGTGACCTGCCCCAGCCGCGAGAACACCCGGGCCCGCCGCGCCGTGCGGGCCGCGTCGTCCGCCGGTGCCGGCACGGGCTGCGACTCGGTGTCACCCGCGGGCTCCGCAGCCACAGCAGCGGGCGGTGCAGCCCTGCGACCCGCGGCGGGCGCCGTGGGGGCCTGCCCGTGCGCGGCGTCACCCAGCAACGACGCGCCGCCGAGGGAAAGCAGCAGCGAGAGCGTGGTGAGCGCCCGGCGAACGGTCTTCCTGCGCACCATGGTCAGTTGACGCCGATAGCGATGCCGCCACCCACGTAGATGCCGCTGAAGATGTCGAAGCCCACGTCGGCGCGGATGACCAGCTGGTGGATGGGCTTGATGCGCAACGAGATCTGCGGCGCCAAGCGGAACCACAGGTTGGGCACGCTGCCGCCGTCGAACCATTGGCGGGCGATGACGCCGTAGTGCGCGCCCTCTTCGCCGTCTTCGTTGGTGATGGGCTCGTTGCCTGGATCGCCCATGGCCCCCTGGCAGTAGCCGGCGATGCCGAGGCCATTGGAGCGCGCGAAGTCGATGCTGTCGCCGGGCTGAGCGCCGCCCGGCCCGCCCCCGACCACGGGCGTGGTGCAAGCCGCGAAGCCGCCGTTCTCACTGGGGTATGCCTCGGTGCGGATCATGTCACCGAACACGTAGCCCACGCCCAAGCCCAAGCCGTACTCGAGCCCGATGTAGTCGTTGAACATGGTGCTCCACAGGAAGGTGGTGCCCACGAGAACGGCGCGCAGGTTGCTGTCGATGATCTCCACGTCGTCGGGCGGATCGCCGTTGGCGAGGAAGGGACCGACCGTGGTGAAGTCCGCGTACCAGGCGCTGGCGATGATCTCGAACGAGTCGCGGCGAATGGTGAGCTCGATGCCGGCCTGCGGGTTGGCCACCGAGGGGGCCTCCTGCACGAAGAGCTCGATCATGCCGGCGGGGATGAAGTGATGGCGATAGAAGCCACCCAGGAAGTAGTAGCGCTTGTTCGGGTCTTCGTACGGGTCCGTGCCGCGGCGCACGGTCTCGACGCCGTAGGCCTGCTCGGTGAGGACCTGCTCGTCCGAGATGATGCCGCTCTGCGTGACGTCGGCGGTGTCCACGCTGCCGTCGGGCCGACGCGTGGTCTCGGTGGGCGCAAACGGCGTGGTGCCGTCACCCGTGTCGCCCTCACCTGCAGGCGGCGGCGGAGGAGGGGTGGCGGGGTCCGAGGGGCCCGCTTCGGGGGAAGCCGGATCCGTGCCCGGGGGTTCGCCCGCGGCGGCCTGCGCGCTCACACCGAGCGGGGTGGCGGCGACGCCCAAGACGCACAAGACGAGTGAGATCCACGAGCGGTACTGCGACATTGGTCCTCCGAGCCCTGCAGCGTGGCAGGAGCGCGATCAGTCAAGAGTGACGGCAACTGGCCGGAGTGTAGCGCGTCACGGGAAAAGCATCACCTCACGCGCGATGTCTTGCCACCAATCGGTGCCACCGCCCAGCTCGATGACCAAGATGGCCTCCGCCGCCGCCTGGTCGGGGCGCAGGCCGTCCGCCACCAGCCAGGCGTGCACGGTCTCGAACAGCTGCACGCGCGTGGCGAGCTCCGCGCGGAAGTTGGCGAAGGGGAACTCGTCGATCCAGTGCATGGCCCAGATCTGGTCCAGCACGAAGTCCACGAGCATGGTCAGTGGCTCCTGCACAGCCGTGGAGCGGGCGGTGCCGCGCTCGAACGCGTCGCGCCAGGGCGGCGGTGCAGCACCGGGCCTCCGGGTCGCGCCGTCTGCCTCGGGCTCGCAGTGCGCCAGGATCGCGCTGGCCAGGAGACGCATGACGTGCTCGAGCCGGGTCTGACCCGAGAGCCCGCGCAGCTGCCTGGCCAACGCGGGCCAGCTGCCCTTTTGCAGCGGGGGAAACGACACGGGATGCAGCGCCAGCCGGATCTCGGCCACACTCGCGGCGCGTTCGACGGCGGTCATGAGCGCGCGCTCCTGCTCGCGGTACGCGGCGAAGGGCAGCGTCTCGCCGGCAGCGATGGGCACCTTGCGACCCACGCGCGCCACCGGGGCGAGCTTTCCGCGCTGCGTCACTGCGGGGAGCGCGTCGGCCACGGTCAGCACGGGGCGCTCACCCAGGGTGCGGCACGGGCACTTGTGCTCGGTGGTCACGCGCCCGCCCTCGGGCGTGGCGGTCAGGCTGATGGGGAACTGCTTGCACGCCAGCGGCTTGAGCAGCCCACCGAGCGGCTCGTGCACAGCACAACGGCCCTCTTCGAGGAAGATGCAGGTGCCCGAGCCGGCGCGCATGACCAGCACGTGAACGTCGTCGCGCGGGTCGTGCGCCACGATGCCGTCGTGCAGCACCCGCAGGCGGGCGCGCTCCGACAGGCGAATGGGCCCGATGGCGTGGATGTCGGTGCAGCACAAGCCGTCGCCGAAGCAGGCGTAGCGCGCGCCCTCGCGCACGCGCACGGGCTCACACAGGGCACCGTCGAGGCTGGGGAGGGGGAAGAATGACATGGTTCAGCGTCCGCACGGCGGACCACGAGGCTCAGGGAGCGTACCCCAGCACCAGCGCGCGGGAGAGCAGATAGAACCCGTCGATCATGACGAACAGCAGCAGCTTGAACGGCAGCGAGACCGTGGTGGGCGACATCATGTGCATGCCCAGCGCCAGCAGGATGTTGGCGATGACCATGTCGACGATCAGGAACGGCAGGAAGATGAGGAAGCCGATCTGGAACGCCTCGGCCAGCTCCGTGACCACGAACGCGGGCAAGACCACCAGCAGGTCGTCGGGCTGCACCGCGTCTCGGTCCCCAGGGTCTCGCGCGCGCCGCGCCAAGTCGAAGAAGAGCACGCGCTCGCGCTCGCCCGCGTTGTGCGTGAGGAAGGCCACCAGCGGCGCGCTCCCCAAGGTGACGGCCTCGAAGACCGCATCCAGGCTCTCGCCCTCGAGCGGAGCCTGACGGTCCACGCGCACCATGGCTGGAGCGGCCGCGTCCACCACGCGCGAGAACACGGGCGCCATGACGTAGAGCGAGAGCACGGCCGCGAGGGCCGAGAGGATCATGCCCGAGGGCACTTGGCCTGCGCCGAGCGCGTTGCGCAGCAGCGAAAAGACCACCGACATCTTGGTGAAGCTGGTCATGGTCATGAACGCGAACGGCAGCAGCGTGAGCGCCACGAGCGCCACCATGGAGACCACCGGCTGACCCGCGAACGAGCCAGCCTCGGGCGCCGCGCTGGGCTGCGCCAACACGCTGCTGGTCCACCCGAGCGTCCCGAGCGCGAGTGCGGTGGCGATGGGCCAGAGGCGATGTCGCATGGTGTGCGATGATGAAGGCGCGCGGAGCACAGTCAACCCGAGCCCGGCCCGCCGGCGCGGGTATAGGAAGCAGCGCGCAGCCGTGATAGGGATCCCACGTGCCTGACGCCAGCAAGGACTACGCACCCGGCCTCAACGAGCGGCTGGGGGGCTACGACTCCGTGATGGGGCTGCGCTTCGTGCGCGCCACGCTCGATGAGATCGTCGCCGAGATGCCCATCACACCCCAGCACCACCAGCCGTACGGCCTGGTGCACGGCGGCGTCTATGCCGGCATCGTGGAGACGCTGTGCAGCGTCGGCGCTGCGCTGAACGCGCTGGCGACGGGGCGCTCGGCCGTGGGGCTCGAGAACTCCACGTCGTTCGTGCGCGCCGCCCGTGAGGGGACGCTGCACGCGCGCGCCGTGCCGCTCATTCGCGGCCGACGCACGCAGGTGTGGGAGGCACGCATCGAAGACGGCGAAGGCAACCTCCTGGCCCACGGCAAGGTGCGCATGCTGTGCCTCGAGTCCGGAGCCGCCATGGCCGGCGAGCCCGTGCATGCGGAGAAACCCGCGCTCACGAACCCGAGCTCCCCTTCGGGCTGAGCCACTCACGCGATGACCGCCCTCCCCCCCGTCACCGCTGCCCCCGACGAGCTGGTCGGGACGTTGCTCGGCCAGCGCTTCCGCATCGAAGCGCTGCTGGGGTCGGGAGGCATGGCGCACGTCTACCGCGCGCTCGATGAGAGCACCGGCGAGCACGTGGCCTTCAAGCTGCTGAAGGACGCCATCGCCGACAACGCCGAGGCCGCCGCGCGCCTGCGCCGTGAGGCCGAGCTGCTGTCGCGCTTCGCGCACCCCGCCATCGTGGGCATCGAGCACGTGGGGCGCCTGCCGGATGGACGCATCTACCTGGCCATGGAGTACCTGCTGGGCGAGACGCTCGGCGCGCGCATGCGGGCGCGTAAGCGGCTCTCGCAGGACGAGCTGACGCCCATCCTGGCGGGCGCCGTGGCGGGGCTGCACGTGGCGCACGAGGGCGGTGTGGTGCACCGCGACCTCAAGCCCGACAACATCTTCCTGCAGGCGCTCGAGGGCGGCGGGGTGCAGGTCAAGCTGCTGGACTTCGGCATCTCGAAGCACGTGGGGCACGAGCGTCTCACTCGCACGGGACAGGTGCTCGGGACGCCGCGCTACATGGCGCCCGAGCAGCTGGCAGCGGACAAGAACCTGGACTCACGCGTGGACACCTACGCGCTCGGCGTGATCCTCTACGAGGCGCTGTCGGGGAACCCGCCCTTCCTCGGGGCGTCGCCCAGCGAGCTGGTGCAGGCCATCCTCCACGGGCGCGTCACCCCGATTCGCCACTACGTGCCGGACCTCGCGCCCGGGCTCGAGGTGGTGGTGCACCGGGCCATGGCGCGCGCGAAGGACGCCCGCTACGAGAGCGCCCGCGCGCTGTTCGCGGCGTGGCTCGAGGCCTTGGGCGAAGAGCCCGCGCAGAAGAGCAGCGCGGGGGTGGACCACACCAACGTGCTCGGGCCCATGGGCGGGCTGCCGGACAACACGGCAGGCGCGGGCGCGTCGGAGCCGCCGGCCTCCTTCAGCGACTTCGCCCCGGGGGGCAGCAAGAAGCCCGTCGTGGCGGCGGCGGTGCCGCACGTGGCGGCCGAGCGCATCAGCGCGCCCGAGACGGCCTACGAGAGCCCGCGGGCGCGGCGCCCACGCGACCAGGCACCGGCTTCCACCGGCACGCCGCGCAAGCGAGAGCCCGCGAGCGCCACCCCCATGGCCGCCCCCGCCAAGAAGAGCCGCGTGTGGCTGGTGGCGCTGTTGGGCACCGCGCTCCTGGCGGGCGCATGCACGGCGGGGGCCTTCGTGCTGGGCTGGCGGCAGCTGCACGCGCCCGACGAAGCCTCACCAGGATCGCCCGCCACCACGCCCAGCACGCAGGCCGGCCCCGCCTCTCCCGCGGACAGCGCGGGCGCCGAGCCAGGCACGCCCGAGGCGCTCTACGCCGACGCGCTCGCGGCCCAGCAGCGGGGGGACGCGCTGGCCTGCACCCAGCTGGTGGAGGCGGCCATGCGCGCGGGCGGGTCGGCGCTCTACTACCGCACCGAAGGCGAGTGCTACGAGACGCTGGGCGACCGGCTCAACGCGCTCAAGGCCTATGAGCGCTTCTGCGCCGCCGCGCCACGCACCGACCCGGCGCGCGCGCGAATCCAGGTTTTGGTGCGGGCCGCGAACGGCCGCTGCGACTAGGACTGCGTCGCTAGACGTGGTCGTGGTCGCAAGAGTGGTCGTATTCGTGGTCGTAGGCGTGGTCGTGGTCGTAGGCGTGCTCGTTGACGTGCTCGTGCTCGTGCTCGTGCTCGTACTCGTGTCTCCACCACCCCCCACAGGCTACCGAGACCGCTTCGACACCATCCGCCCCAGCAGCTCAACCGCCTGGCGATGCAGCTCGTCCGCCTCTACGCCCAGAAGGCGAACGACGTCGAGCGCTGTCGCGCACTCCATCGCCGAGCCGCGTGCGATCGCGAAGTCTGTGGCGATGGCCGGCTTGGGATTGCGAGCGTCTTGGACGACGTCGGTGTTGGCGAGTACGAGCACGAGCACGAGCACGTCAACGAGCACGAGTGCGACGACGACCACGACCACGCCTACGACCACGTCTACGTCTGGCGACTCATCGGGCCTCGGCCAGTGGTCACCGAGGCCAGGGTCCGACGAGGCACTAGCGCGCTCGCGTACGCGGGACCGAACTCCGTCAGCCGAGGCCCAGCAGCTCGCGCGTGCGCGGGTCACGCGGCGCCGCCAGCACTTGCTTGGCCTCACCCTGCTCCACCACCTGGCCCGCGTGCAGCACCACCAGGTCTTGCGCCACGCGCTCCGCGAACGCGATGTCGTGCGTGACGCACACCACGGTGAGCCCGCGCGCCGCAACGAGGCCCCGCAGCAGGTCGCTCAGCTCACCCGCGCGCTGCGGGTCGAGCGCGCTGGTGGGCTCGTCCAGGAAGAGCACGTGTGGCTCCATGGCCAGCGCTCGCGCGATGGCGCAGCGCTGCTGCTCCCCTCCCGACAGGTCGCGCGGCAGGGCGTCCACGCGGTGAGCAAGCCCCACCTGCGTGAGCAGGGCGAGCGCCTGCGTGCGCGCGGCGGCGAGGGCGACGCGACGCACGTGCACCGGTGCCTCCATCACGTTCTCGAGCGCGGTCATGTGCGGGAACAGGTGCCACTGCTGGAACACGAGCCCCGCTCGTTGCTGGAGCGCGCGGCGCTGCGCCGTGTTCACGCCGGCATCGAGGGTCAGGCCGCCGATGCGCACGCTGCCCGTGTCGAACGCCTCGAGGCCCATCATACAGCGCAGCAGCGTGCTCTTGCCGCTGCCCGAGGGCCCCAGCAGCGCGCTCACGCGGGCCGGCTCGAAGCGCAGGTCGACGTGGCGCAGCACCTCGCTCTCGCCGAAGCGCTTGGACAGGCCCGTGACCGTGACCGCGTCGCCCACCAGGAGTCATGAGCGCTCCAGCTTCGCCTCGAGGCGGCGTGAGAGGCGCGCGAGCGGATAGCTCATCGCCAGGTAGAGCGCGGCGCAGAGCGCGCCCGGCAGCGCCCAGCTGCGCACGTCCACCGCGGTGATCTGCATGTGCTTGGTGAGCTCCACCACCGTGATGACCGAGACCAGCGAGCTGTCCTTGAGCAGCGCGATGAAGTCGTTGGTGACGCCCGGCAGCGCCACGCGCAGGGCCTGCGGCAGCATGATGCGGCGCAGCAAGAGGGGCGTGCTCATGCCCAGCACCTGGGCCGCCTCCAGCTGCCCCGGTGGCACGGCCTTGAAGCCCGCCCGGTAGTTCTCGGACTCGTAGGCCGCGTAGTTCAGCCCGAGGCCCAGGATGGCGGCGACCAGCGCGTCGTACTCGGTGCCGAACGTGAAATCCATGCGCGCCCGCGCGAACGGCATGATGCCGAAGTACAGCAGATAGAGCTGGAGCAACACCGGCGTGCCGCGGAACAGCTCCACGTAGGCGGACGCCAGCAGCTGGAGAGGGCGCCGCCCATACAGCCGCAGCAGCGCCAGCCACAGCCCCAGCACGATGGCGATCAGCATGGACGCCGTGGACACCCCGATGGTCACGAGCGCCCCCTGCAGGAAGAGCTTCACATGGTGCACGGAGAACGTGATCTGCGAGCGCGTGTGCAGCAGCTCCCGCGTGTCCTCGTCCGTCCAGGTGCGCAGCGCCTCTTGGCGCTCGTTGGCCAGCTGGTAGCGCGTCAGGATCTCGCGGAGCTGACCGCGCGCCGCGATGGCCTCGAGCGCGTCGTCGATGGCGTCGCACAGGTCGCGCTCGGAGCGCCGGCACGCTCCCGCGTAGTAGCCCTCGTCCACGTCCTGCACCACGTGCAGCGCCTGCCGCGTGGTCCCGTAGCGCGCCACGATCACGTCATCGAGCAGCACGCCGTCGAGGCGCCCCTGCTCGAGGTCGGCGTAGGGCTCGTCGTTGCCTTCGTAGGGCACGATGGTCACGCCGCTGTCGCGCAGGAGGTCGTAGGAGAACGAGCTCGAGAGCGTGCCCACGCGCCTGCCGCGCAGGTCCGACAGGGAGCGCGCCGTGTCGTCGCTGCGGCGCGTCACCAGCTGCGCCGAGAAGATGTAGTAGGGCCGCGTCATGGCGATGCTGCCCGCGCGAGCTGGCGTCACCTCGAGGCCGTTGAGCGCCAGATCGAAGGTGCCACGCTCGAGCGCGGGGACGAGGTTGGTCCAGTCTTGCTGCACGAAGCGCGCGCGCACGCCGAGCTCCTGTGCGATGGCGTTGGCCAGCTCGAACTCGAAGCCCGAGATGCCACCCGGCGCGCTCGGGTCCTCGAAGACGTATGGGTCTCCGCCCTGCAGGTCTGCGCCCCAGCGCAGCTCGCCGGCGGCTTGGACGCGCGCGAGCCCCGAAGGCGGCGCGCTCGTGCCGCACGACGCGAGCAGACAGCCCAGCACACACGACAGGCCGATCCGCATCACGTTCTCGAGCGCACGCTGCACAAACAAGGTGGGGCGCAGCCTACCGTCTGCCCCGCGCGCTCCCATGAAAAAAGCGCCGCGAACCTGGTGGCTCGCGGCGCTCTCGGGGGAGCCGAGTGGCTCAGATCAGTCGCAGGTGGTCTCGAGGAGCAGACGAGCGACGGTGTACGGGTCCATGTTCGCGTTCGGACGACGGTCCTCGAAGTAGCCGTAGCCCTGGAGCTTGGTCGCGAGCGGGATGCGGATGGAGGCGCCGCGGTCCGACACGCCGTACTTGAACTCCTTGTAGGAGCAGGTCTCGTGCTTGCCGGTGAGGCGGCTCTCGATGTCGTGGCCGTAGTTGGCGATGTGCAGCTTGATCTTGTCGGGCTGGCCGAGCTTCTCACAGGCCGCGATGATGACGTCCCAGCCACCGGGCTCGCGCATGGCCTTGGTGGAGAAGTTGGAGTGACAGCCGGCGCCGTTCCAGTCGCCCTTGGCGGGCTTGGCCTCGAAGCTCGCGTCCACGCCGTAGGACTCGGCCATGCGGCAGAGCAGGTAGCGCGCGATGTACATGTGGTCGCCCACTTCCGTCGGGCCCGCGGGTCCGATCTGGAACTCCCACTGACCGGGCATGACCTCGGCGTTGATGCCGCTGATCTTCAGGCCGGCCATGATGCAAGCCTCGAGGTGCTCCTCGATGAGCTCACGACCCATGACGTTGCTGGCGCCGGTGCCGCAGTAGTACGGGCCCTGGGGACCGGGGTAGCCGCCCTCGGGGAAGCCGTAGGGCCGCCCGTTCTTCATGAGCGTGTACTCCTGCTCCATGCCGTACCAGGCCTCCTGGGCCTTGTGCTTGGTCTCGGCGGCGGCGCAGGCAGCGCGCGTGTTGGACGGGTGCACGGAGCCATCGGCCGAGTAGACGTCGCAGAGCACGAGGATGTCGCCGTCGGCGCGGAGCGGATCCGGGCACGTGAAGACGGGACGCAAGATGCAGTCGGAGCGGTCGCCCGTCGCCTGGTTGGTGCTGGAGCCGTCGAAGCCCCACTCCGGCGGGGTGTCACCCTCGTCCATGACCTTGGTCTTGGAGCGCAGAAGGGGGGTCGGCTCGGTGCCGTCGATCCAAATGTATTCAGCCCTGATCTTACCCATCGAAATTCTCCGATTTGAAGAGCGGGGTCATCCCGCCCGGTGCGCGTAGTGTGTCCTAGCGAGGGTCGGGTTCGTGGTCCGACAGGGTCTCGCTGGGTGTCCGATGCGGGTTATAGCTGGATCATTGTTTCAGGAATGTTTCGTGTCGCTTTCGTGCCTGGGAAAACGCCCGCGAAGCCACAATCACCGCAAAAACAGGGCTCATTTGGCCACTGCGCTCAGCGCTCGGGGTACAGCTGCGTGGGGTCGGCGAAGATCTCGCGGACCTTGCGGGCCAGCACCCCTCCCTGGAAGCCGTCCATGAACCGGTGGTCGATGGTGGCCGTGATGGTGAGCATGGGGCGCACCACCACCTGGCCGTGTTCGACGACGGCCTGATCGCGGATGGCGCCGAGCAGCACATAGACGGGCACGCGCGCGAACGGGGTGGGTGGCACGAAGCCCTCGTCGAGGCCCAGCATGCCCACGCTGGTGATGATGCAGGTGCCGAAGGGGAACGCCTCGAGCCCGGCGCCGGGGAGCGACACGCCCAGCGAGCCGGTCAGCCAGCCGATGAACGTGACCAGCGGGCGAATGACCCAGGTGGGCAGCATCCGCGCCAGGTTGTTGCTCTTCTTGAACTCCTTGTCCTTGCCAGCGCGCAGCTTCGCGGCGGCGGCGCCGAACTCCCGCGCGATGTCCTCGAGGCGCTTCTCGTCCACGCGCTCCACCTTGACCTTGCCGAGGTCGCTGCCCTCGTCGAGGGCCACCAGGAACGCCACGTCCACCGTGCTGTGCTGATGGAAGGCACCGAAGCGCAGGAAGCCGTTGAGCCCCGGCGCCTCGCGCAGCGCGGCCCCCACCACCTTGCCGACGAAGTGCGTGATGGTGACCTTCTCACCCGTCTCGGCGCGCACCTGCTCGAGGTAGGCGAGCACGTGCGTGGCGTCCACGGTGAGCTTCCCGTAGATGTTCCCCTCGCGTGGCGCGGACCACGTGGCGATGGCCAGCTTCCGGCGCGTGCTCATCTTCGGCATTACCCCGGGTCTACCACGCCCCGGTGACGCGTGAACAGCGCTACACGTCGCGTCGACGGACGGGCTCAGAACTCTAGCTCGTACGCCCCGACGTCGAACAGGCCACCCTGCGGACGCGTGCCACTGAACGAGAACCCGACACCGGGGATGCGCACGTACGGACCGGGGTCGACGCCGGCGTCGACGAGGGGTGAGGCACCCGAGACGAGAAAGTCGGCCTGCTCGGGACCCGTGAAGAGCGGGTCGCCGGCGAAGTTCCCGCCCACGTCCTGACACTGCATGCTGCAGGCGTTGAACTCGGCGGCGCCGGTGGACGTGTAGGTGGTGACCGTGCTGCGGTTGAAGCGTGTGGCGAACGCCGCCATGGCCGGGGTGCCCGTCTCGTAGAAGTGGTTGTTGCGGGCGGTCAGCGCGCCGAGCGTGTCGGAGTTCTCGAAGAGCCACACGGTCGCAGCCGACCAGCCCTGGGTGGCGTTGTTGACCAGCACGATGGAGCCCACCTCGCCGAGCTCGAACACGCCGGCGTACGAGTTCGATGCGCTGCGGATGGCGATGCTGTTCGCGATGGCGTTGAACACCAGGGGGCTGTTGGCCACCACGATGCGGGACGAGCTGTCCATGCTGCTCGCCTGGAACGCGTTGTTCAGGATGTCGATGTGCCGAACGTCCTGGAGTTCCACCACGTGCAGGTTCCGTCCGACGCTGTTGGTGCGGAAGGACGAGAACGCCAGCTGCGCGTGCTCGAGCGCGGAGCCACGCACGCACTCGAGGAGGCTCGAGGTCAGGAGCGACGTGTCCGAGCAGGAGACGCGCGCTTCGATGATGGACATGCTGGGGCGGTCGTCGTTGATCCCGCTCACGGCGATGGCTCCGATGAGGCCGGTGGTGGCGATGCGCACGCGCCGAAAGTCCGCGCGCTCCGTCGGCGTCAGCTCGAAGGCTGCGCGCTCCGGTACGCCGTCCCCCACCGGCGTGGCGTTGATCACGAAGCCGTCCACGAGGAAGCTCCCGCCGCTCACGAAGGTGATCATGGGGTCTCCTGCGGAGACGGAATCCACGTTGATGCTCGTCGGGTCGTCGCTCGCGTTGCGGCTCCAGTCGCTGGGGTCGTAGCCGCCGTAGAGCCGTACGTTGCCGCCCGAGAACGCGGCGGACGCGATGTCCTGCGTGCTCGATTCGACGAAGTAGTCACCGTGGGTCGCGCGGCCGAGGGCACCGTTCAGCGTGCACGCGGGCTGCTGGCGCGAGCCCCGCGTGGGCGACACGTCCGAGCAACCCGCCACGCCGGCCACGAAGATGCCCGCGCTGGCCGTGGCCGCGACCAGGTCGCTGCCATCACAGTCGTTGTCGATACCGTCGTCGGCGAGTTCGTAGGCCTCCGGCGAGATGACCGCGTCCGCGTCGTCGCAGTCCGGACCGGTGATGTCCACGTAGGCATCACAGCCCGTGAAGGCCCCATCGCCATCGTCATCCACGCAGGTGGCGCAGCCGGTCCAGTTGCTGGCGTCGGTGTCGTCGCAGTCCGCGCCCTGCGCGCAGTCGACGCCGTGTCCGTCTTCGTCGCCGTCCACGCACACCCCGGTGTCCACCAGCACACCTTCGTCGGGCGTGGTGCCCAGGTCGTCCGCGACTCCGAGGTCTGGGTCCGGGTCGACGCCCCCGTCACTGCCACAGCCGGCGAGCCCGAGGGCGGTCAGGAGGCCGAAGGCCCAGAGCAGGCGGGGCATCTGAATCGTCGAGCGTGGGGCGCAGCGCAGAGCTTGCGAGTCGAAGCACTTCATGGGCGAGGGCCTTTCTGTGGCGCGGAGTTGGCGCCGTTCCCCGGGGTGGTGGCGCGACGATGGGTTTCGATCACGGCTTTCCGCGTCACGGCGCGAGCCCGCGTACCGCTGCGCCCAGGCGTGTGTTGACAGGGCGAGGCCCTGCGAGCAGCGTCGACCCGATGCCTTCGCTCAATCGCCGCGCGGCCCGACTCGCACCCCGCTGGCGTGACGGCCTCGCATGGGCCCTCGCGCTGCTCACGCTCGCGAGCGGCTGCGACGCCCGGCCGGAGCCACGCGGGGCGGGCAGCCTGGAAGCGCTCATCGATGTGCCGGTCCGCTCGGATGACGTGGACGCCTGGGCCTCGGCCCGAGATGCCACCGGGAAGGTCGAGCGGTCGCTCGACTGGCGCGAGGGCTCCGGTGGCGCTTGCCACGGCATCGCATGCTTGATCCTGCTGCCGGTCGTCGTCGGCGCCGCGCTGGTTCCACGGATCCACACCACCAGCGTGGTGCGGCGGGGCGAACAGGTGATCTTCATCGGCGGGTACGACACCGAGGGTGGGCTCGTCTTCGGACGCCTGCTGGATGGAGAGCAGTACAAGGAAGTCGCCGTCCTCGAGCGCCCAGCGCTCGGCGCTCGCTTCGCGGCCGTGGTGGCCACCGTACCCGTCAGCTCGGCGGGCAGCGACGAGGGGCGGGTCGCCATCCCGCTCAGCTCCCAGGTGGACCTGGTCGCGCGCTACCAGGCCGCTCTCGAGGCCCAGACGGGCAGCCGGAGCCCCTTGCTGCTCGAGATGCTGACGGCACGCGAAGACGAGCCGCTGGTGGCCGCCGCCGTCCGCGAGGTGGTGCGACGTCACGACGACGCCGAGGTGTCCTCCGTGCTCCGGGAGATCTGCAGCTTCGACAGGTTCCAGCCGAGCGACCCTCTCGCCACCGAGCTCGTGTCATCGCTCCGGGTGAGCCCTGGTCCGCTCTCGACCGAGCTGGTCATGAACCCGTGCGCGAGCTACATGCACGACGAGCCGGCCCGCGTGCGCTTTCTTCGCGCTGACTTCGACGCCTGGTGTGCGGCCCTGGGCAGCGAGACGACCGTCCCCGTGGTCACGCCCTTCAGCGGCAGCCGGCACAGCCATCCCGAGGACTGGATCCCCGTGGCCGAAGGTTGCCCTCCCGGCATCGGCCGCACCCGTGCGCTCTTCGCGCTGAGCGGCCCGCTCACGCAGGCTGAGCTGCGGGCCGGCATGAACACCCGTCCCGACGTGTTCGTGCCGGGTCTCCGCATGTGGAACGTGGACGAGCGGGCCCTGGCTTTCGAGGCGCTGGCCTCGGAGGAATCGCGCGCCATGGCCATCGACGTGACCACCACCATCTCTCATTCGTCTTTCCCGCCCGCCAGCAGCGAGGAGGCCGGCGCGTTCACCGCGACCTACTTTGCAGGGCACGGGACCTCCGTCGCCCACGACCGGAAGCGTATCCTCGAGGCGCTCGCGCGGCGCCCTCAGGCGACACTGCCCGCCGCCGCACGAGCACAACTGGACGCAGCGTTGGCGCAGGACGACCCCAACGCCGCTGCGCTCGCGTTGGTGCTGGGCGACACCCGCCAGGCCCTGGCGGTGGCCCGGTCCGTGGACGGCCCCATCGACTGGAGCAGGACCAACGCGCCGGTGGCACACATGGTCTGGGCGCGTGCGCTGGTGCTGGCGGGCTGCACGGAAGCGGAGGCGAGCGGCGCGGTCCTGGCCGCTCGGAGCGAAGGCACGACGCCCACCTGCGTGCGCTGACCGCGCCAGGCCTACGCGCGGGTCAGAGCGCGTTGAGCAGCTCGATGGCGACGACCGCCACGTCGACGGAGTTCGCCACCTTCTTGCGGGCACGCGCGCGCGCCTTGCTCACCACGGGGGTGTCCGACGCCGGGCGGGGCAGCACGAGACCATGTCGCGCATCGGCATCATGGAGCGCCTCGAGGGTGGCCTCGGACGTGGTCTCGACCAGGGACGCGTCGAGCCAGGCCGCCAACGCCACGGCGATGGCCTTGGTGCGCGCCGCCTCGCTCGCGCGGACACGGCCGAGCCGCAGCACGGTCCCGCCATGGCGCAGCGCCAGGCGTACATCGAACGCGTTGGTGTCCACCTGGTGGCGGGTCAACAGCAGCGCCGGCGGGTCGAGCGCGCCCTTCTTTCCTCGCGACCAGAGCGAGCGCGTGGCACGGTCCACGACGGTCTTCTTCGGGCGGGCGTGGCGCACACCGAGCACGCCCATGACCACTGCGGGGAGAAGCGACGCCAGCACTTCGTGGACGTGCGCGAAGCGGTCGAGCTGGATCACCACCAAACAGATGACCGCGAGCGCCGACGCGCCCCCGAGGGCCAGCGCGGCCAGCACCCAGCCACCGGCCACGCGCAAGTCCCACGTCCGACGCAGCTCGAGCACGCTGCCCTCGACGTGCGCGCTGGTCTGGTCGCCGAGGGCACTGCCCCAAGCGTCGAGGACCCTCGCCAGGTCGTGGCTGTGATAGCGGTAGCCGCCGTTCATCTCATCGCTTCCACGGTGATTCCTGGGGAGGCTATCGACATTGGCGGACGCCAGCAACGCCGCGGGCGATGGCTGCGGTCGAGCCGAGACGGCGTCGACCACTGGCCGAGTGGCCCCGTCGGCGCTACCAGAGAGGCCATGCCTGCCCCGAAGACCATCCACTTCATCTCCCTCGGATGCGCCAAGAACCGCGTCGACACCGAGGTGATGCTGGGCGTCTCCGGGCTGTCCGGCTTCGCGCCGGTAGACGATCCCGAGGCCGCCGAGGTCATCGTGGTGAACACCTGCGGGTTCATCGACGCGGCCAAGGAAGAGTCCGTGGACACCATCCTCGAGATGGCCGAACTCAAGCGCAGCGGCGCATGCAAGAAGCTGGTGGTCGCGGGCTGCCTCTCGCAGCGCTACGCCAAGGACCTCGAGCTGGAGATGCCCGAGGTGGACCACTTCCTCGGCTCGAGCGACATGCTGAAGCTGGGCGAAGTGCTGGACCCGAGGGCCGCCGCCGCCCGCATGCTGGTGGGCAACCCCGCCGAGTGGACCATCCGCGCTACGGACCCGCGCACGCTCACCCAGCGCGGGCACAGCGCGTACATGAAGATCGCGGAGGGCTGCAACCGTCAGTGCAGCTTCTGCGCCATCCCCGGCATCCGCGGCAAGCAGCGCTCGCGCACGGTGGAAGACGTGGTCATGGAGGCCACGCAGCTGGCCGAACGTGGCGTGGTGGAGCTCAACCTGGTCAGCCAGGACACCATCGCATTTGGGCGCGACCTCACCCAGAAGGCCACCCTGGCGCAGCTCATCGAGGCCCTGGGCGAGGTGAGCGGCATCTCTTGGATCCGCGTGCACTACCTGTACCCCGAGGCGCTCACCGAGCCGCTGGTGGAGCTGTTCGCCAAGCACCCGAAGGTGCTGCCCTACATCGACATGCCGCTGCAGCACGCGGCCGATTCCATGCTCATGCGCATGCGGCGCGGCCACGGGGGCGAGCGGCTCTACCGCGTGGTGGACACGCTGCGGCAGAACATCCCCGACATGGTGTTCCGCACCACGTTCATCGTGGGGCACCCGGGCGAGACCGACGCGGACTTCGCCGAGCTGAAGAAGTTCGTGCAGTACTCCGAGTTCGACCACGTGGGCGTGTTCCGCTATTCGCACGAAGAGGACACACACGCGGGCACCATGACCGACCTGGTGGAGCCTGAGGTCATCGCGGCGCGCCACGAAGAGCTGATGGGCCTGCAGCGGCCGATCAGCCGCGACAAGCTCGAGGCGCGCGTGGGCACCGAGCTCGAGGTGCTGGTGGACGGCGAGAGCGACGAGAGCGAGTTTCTGCTCGAGGGCCGCTGGTGGGGTCAGGCGCCCGAGGTGGACGGCAAGATCTACCTGGCCAACGGCGAGGCGGAGCCCGGCGAGATCCGGCGGGCGCTGGTGCGCGACGCGGGGGACTACGATCTGGTGGCGGACCTGCTGGACCGTGACGGGAACTGGACCGCGCCGCCCGGCGTGGAGCGCCCGGAGCGCCGCACGGCGCGCAGCCGGCCGAAGAAGAAGCAGCTCCGGGTGATGTAGAACGGGTCGTGGACACGGGAGACGGACGTGGCGTACGACACGCGTCATGGACTCAGATCAGCCCGTGCGCGAAGAGTGGGACTTCTACCCGTGCCAGGTCGATGACCGTCCGGCCTCCATGTTCTTGAACCTCGGGTTCGTGGACGCAATGCCCCCACACGCGATGCCCGTGCTGCACTGGGTGGGGCTCGAGATGCTGCACCCCGGGGAGCACGGCATGGGCGTGCAGCCGGACGTGGACAGCCTCTTCGTCTGCGAAGACGCTATTGTCCCGGCCCTGGCCACGCTGGGCTTGGTGTTCGTGGCACGTCTCCGCAACCACGGGGAGTGGCGCCTGCACTTGTACGGCCCCCCCGTCGTCGAGGAACGCATGCTGGCCACCTTGGAGCGAGCGCTCGACGGTCAGGCGCGGGGCTTTCGCTTCGGCTGCCAAGACGACCCCGAGGGCGAGTGCTACGCGGGCTTCCTGTATCCACCGCCCGAGCGACTGCAGTGGATCATGGACCGTCGCTTGGTGGCGCAGCTCCAACAGCACGGCGACGTGCTGACCGCCGAGCGGCCCGTGGACCACTTTCTCAACTTCCCAGAGGGCGTGGACGTGAGCGGCTTCTGTGCGGCGGCCAGAGAGCTCGGCTTCGGGATGCTCGAA
The DNA here is from genome assembly GCA_016706685.1 of Sandaracinaceae bacterium. Classification (NCBI taxonomy): domain Bacteria; kingdom Pseudomonadati; phylum Myxococcota; order Polyangiales; family Sandaracinaceae; species Sandaracinaceae bacterium. The sequence continues at coordinate 138,478 of JADJJE010000005.1, forward strand.
GAGCTACCCCCTGCGGTGGACGGCATGCAGTCGGTGCCGCTGCAGCGCATGGACACCGTGGAACTCGACGCCATCCACGAGGCCGTGATGCAGTTGGTGGACCTCGCCGCATCCTATGATGGCGCCCACGACGGTTGGGGCTGTCCGCTGGTGAAGGCGGGAGACGCCGCCTAGAGCCGCACCCGGGGAGATGACGACGGCCCGCCCGGGTGTTACATGGCGCCCATGCGTTCGACGAAGCTCTGGTTCTCCCTCGCCTGTCTCCTGCCGGTCATCGGCCTCGCCGCGTGTAGCGCGCGTCGCACCTCTACGGAGGAGCGTGCCGAGATGGTCCGCCCGCAGCCAGCCGCTGCCGCGCCGGCCACGGCTCAGCCATTCACGGTGCTCTTGGACACCACCAAGGGGCCCATCCACATCGAGGTGCATCCCGAGTGGGCGCCGCTAGGGGCCGCGCGCTTCCGTGAGCTGGTCGAGGCCGGCTACTTCACCGACGTGGCGTTCTTCCGGGTGGTGGAGGGCTTCATGGCCCAGATCGGCATCCACGGTGACCCGGCCGTCAACAACCGTTGGCGCGAGAACAGTTTCCCGGACGACCCCGTCACCCAGAGCAACACGCGCGGCATGCTGAGCTTCGCCACCCGGGGGCCCAACACACGCACCACCCAGTTCTTCATCAACTTCGTCGACAACCGCAACCTCGACGGGATGGGCTTCTCACCCTTTGCGCGCGTCCGCGAGGCCGACATGGCGATCGTGGACAGCCTCTACAACGGCTACGGCGAGGGCGCGCCGCGCGGCGCCGGCCCCGATCAGGGGCGCATGCACGCCGAGGGCAACACGTACCTGCGGGCCAGCTTCCCGAACCTCGACTACGTGCGCTCGGCGCGCATCGTGCCCAACTGAGCGTCGTCCGACCTGCGGGCGAGGCCGAGCGCGTCTCGGAGGCCCGCAGGCCAGTGGTCCGTCACGCTTCCGAACTGCGTGCACAACGCGAGCAACCACCGCTCGAGTCCGAAGGCGACGCATCCCGAGGCAAGCGCGCTCCCATCGCGCATGATCCCGAACGTCTGCCCGAAAAAGCACCCGTGCGCATTGAGCGACCCTACGGCGAGGCCGTCCCCGAATACGATCTCGGTCTTCAGAGGTGAGAGGCGCTGCGCGTAGAAGCGCGGGTCCTGGTAGGGATCGAAGAACGAATCCGTCGCGGGAGCGAACGTCATCGGGAGCTCCATGAGGTCGAGGAGCCGCTCGATGCGAGCGCGCATGTCGAGGAGGAAGGTCGCCACCTCGTCGCCCGTCCCGATGCAGACGATCTCGCGCATGCTGAAGCTCCGCTGTCGGGCGAGCGCCGCATAAGACGGCTCGGTGCGAAAGCACGTCGCGCTCGTCGTGAGCCGCAATGGCGCTGGGAGCTCGCGCCCCGCCAGGAGCGCGTAGAAATGATAGCAAGCGGCCGGGGTCAGCGCGCTGTGCACGGGCGCGAGCGGACCGAGCCGGACGCTCCCGTCATCGTCGAGCACGTTCCCGTCCGCGAAGGCGCGCAAGGTCGCTTCGTCCGCGCGGAGCGACACCGGGAAGGACACGATGTGCGGGAACGAGTGGAAGTAGCCGGTGCGGTCGAGCGCCTCCGCGGCGATCATCGGCGGGAAGCGGTACTCGCTCGCGGAGAGCTCGTCCGCGAGACCACCGAAGAGCGCGTCGAGCGCGCGATGCACGCAGAGCGCATCGTGCGAGAGCGCGACCTGCCCGTCCGCGTAGGGATGGATCCCGGCGTGGAGGTCACACATGGAGTTCACCTGCGTCGAGGAGCCCCATGGGCGAGAGCACACGATGGAGACGCCGAAGCGCGCGTGCTTCGCGAGCCTGCGTGGAGTGGGACGCGAGCGCGACCCGGCGGACCGCGAAGGGCGAAGCGAGCCCGGCGTCGCGATAGACGTCTGGGTTCGTGTACTCTTGTCGGCTCGCCGACACGAACGCCCGCAGGTACGTGCGCACGCGCTCGAGTTCGCGCGGGTCGGACGCGCTCTGCGCCTCGTCCACCAGCTCACGGACGATGATGCGTCCAAAGGCGAGATGTCGGACCTCGTCCTCATGGTGCCGGCGGTTGATCTCTCGAACCAACGGTTCCACCCGCGGGTCGGCCGCGTTCACACGGTTGTAGTAGTCCACGCGCTCCTCGAACACGAGGATGCCCGCAAAGAAACAGAGGGCCTCCTCACGCGGGCTCTGCTCGCGCGGCATGGGCACGTAGCGGCTCTCGTAGAACCCTCCGTGGTACCGCTCACAGAATCGGGAGAACGTCGCCATGTGCTCGATCTCCTCCTCGAGCATGTGGTGCAGGTACGCGTGGCGGAGCGGATCCGCCTCGCGATGCAGGTACCGGAGAATGCCCTCGGCGAGCAGCCTCTCTCCGTGGATGTTCAGGCTGAAGAAGTTGATCGCTTCGTGCCGCGCGAGCGCTTGCTGCTGGTCGAGGGGCATCGACTGGAAGACTTCCGTCCCCGCCAGCGACACGAGGTCGGGAGAGGTCCACCAGAGACCCCCGCTGAGCCGTTCAGGCCACTCGAGGGCAGACGTGGTTCGCGCTGCGGCGCCTCGCGAACGAAGAGCGAGCACGCGGAGCACCTGATCTCTTCTGTCTTTCCGCATGGGGTCTCCTCAGACGTAGTAGCGCGCGTAGATTCGCCCGAGCGTCCGAACGCTCTCGGGCTCGAAGCGCTCGCCGAGCACACGCTCCCCGGTCTGCTCTTCGATGAGCATCATCAGCTCCACGAGCGCGAAGGAGTCCACGATGCCGGCCGCGACGATGTCCGTGTCGTCATCGAAGGTCACCCTGGCGAGCTCCGGCTTCCGGGCCGTGAGCCAGGCCCGAAGCGTGTCGATGGACGCACGCCGGTGTTCGAGAGCGGTTGTCATGGCACTTCCTTGTTGACGGTGGCCACACAGAATCGCGCGTTGATGAACGCGCGGTCCCGGAGTCCCAGTGCCTCCGAGCGCGCTTCGTCCGGAAGGATGGTGGCCCGCACGGAAGGCGGGAACGGGCGGGCGGCGAGCAGCGCTCGTGAGGTGATCACCGCGCCCGGACGAGCCACGCGCGCCACCTCTTCGAAGAGCACACGGCGCTCGTCATCGCTCATCCACTCGTCGATGTTCGACAGATAGAGCTTGTCCACGCTGCTAGCCTCGAGCGTGGCCAGAAATTCGAGCATGCCGGAGTGAACGAGACGCACGCAGTCGCCGTATGCGCGCACGGCCAAAACACCGGGCATGGCCAGGTAGGGCGGCCGTCCCGAGGCGCCCGTTGGAAACACGCCGAGCAGCATGCGTGAGAGGAAATAGTTGTCGCGACCGGACTGTTCACGCAGACAACGCTCGGCACGAGCGTGAAGCGCCGCCCCCACGTCCACACCCGCAACGTGTGTGTAGAACTCGCCGCCGAGCGCTCGCTCGAGTACCCGCCTGTGGAGCCCGCGAAACACCAAGCGATAGCGTCGGGTGTTCCACGATGCGTCGTAGAAGCGAGCGCGAGCCTCCCGGTCCTCCTCGAGGAGCAGCCGCTCCATGCGCGCCCTCGGATGCACGAAGGCCCGCAGGAGGCGGCCGAGCAACGCGATGAAGCGCTCCGCGCGACCCTCGCCGAGGACGCCTCGCTCGATCATCCCGAGCCGCGCATCCCAGTAGCGCGCGTCGTCTTCGCGGAGCCGCGCACGAACCTCGGGCCACGACTCACCCCGCGCGAAGGATGCGGACGGGTCGAGGAACTCGAGCGCACGCTCGCCGAGCGCACACACCGCCGCCTGCTTGAGCGCGACGACACGCAGCTGTGCCTCGCTACGGTCTACTACGAAGAGCGTCTTGGGTGCAGACGCGAGCAGCGAGAGTGCGGTGCAGCCTCCGCCTGCCGTGGCAACGACCACGTCGGTCGGACGGATGGCGAGCGCCTCCATCTCCAGCAGAGGGTCTTCCCAGTTCTGGGCGTAGACGAGCCTGTCCAGCGGAGCGCTCATGCGGACACCTCGAAGCGAGCGCGGACGGCGTGATCGACGAGCGTGGGCAGGAAGTCTTGGGCGTGCTGGAGCGAGAGGCCAGAACCTTCGAGCGCTCGGTCGAGTCGGGCCGTGCTGAAGCGCTTCGGCGCCGAGAGGTGCCGCGTGAACGTCTGCAAGTTCTCGAGCACCGAACGCAGCCGCGGATTCCCGACCTGCTCGATCGTGTCCACGAAGTCGCGGAAGACCTCGGGCGTCACCACCACCGGCGCCGGATAACCGTGCGCACGAAACGCTGGGTCGAGCGCGGCGAAGCGCGCCATCACGAGCGGCATGATCGCACCGAGCGGGAGCGAGCGGTGAGGCCCTGCGCACACGTGGAACGTCTCACCCGCTCGAAAGCCGTCGCGCATGAGCCAGGTGATCGCGTCCGCGGCGAAGTCCACGGGAACGAAGTCCACAGGCTGCGAAGGGTCCCCCGGTAGCATCGCGAGCAGCCCGTGCTGCGCGAGCTTGAAGACCCGGTAGGGACCGTCGAACGTACCGATGACACCGTCAGTCTGTCGCCCGACGACGATCCCGAGCCGCAGGATGCTCACGGGCAGCGAGCGCGAGGCGTCGCGAACGAGCGCTTCGGCGAACGCCTTGCTCCGCTCGTACTCGGTGAAGAACGGACCCTCGACACCGCACGCGTCCTCGGCGATCTCCCCGGTCCGCCCACCGGCGACGAACGCAGTGCCCAGGTAGCCGAAGCGCGGGTTGTGGACGCAGAGGCGCGCGAGCTCGAGCACGTGTGCCGTGCCCTTCACGTTGACCCGCCCGGCGTCCTCGCGGCTCTGCCGAAACCCGGTGTCCGCCGCCGCGTGCAGTATCATCGTGACGTCCCGCGTGAGCTGGGCGTACGTGCCCTCGTCGATGCCGAGCCGGGGCGACGTCACGTCCCCAGGCACGGCGTTGATCTCGCAGCGTGCGTCGCCGACGTGGCTGCGCACCCGCATGAGCTTTGCACGGACCTCGAGGGCGTCGCCCCGGAGGAGCAACACGATTCGCGCTCTGCCGGTGCACGCCCGTGCGACCGAGCGCACGAGTTCACGTCCGACGATCCCATGACTGCCCGTGATGAAGATGGTCTCCATGGCGTCATGCCTCCACGATCGTGCAGCTGAAGTGCGCGCCGAAGCCGGTCACGAACAACGCGACCTTGTCGCCCGGGCGGATTCGCCCTCGAGAGACCGCGTCGACATAGTTGATCACGTTGTCCGACGCGACGACGTGCCCGATGCGCGCCACGTTATCGAGAAAGACCTTCGCGTGATCGATCTCGAGGATGCGGCTCAGGATCTCCCAGCTCCGCACGCTGAAGTTGTGCGGGACGAAGCAGTGGATGTCTCCGATCGACAGCCCTGCGCTCGCGACCGCCTCGTACACCGCTTGGCGCGCGAGCGGGAAGTAGGCGGCGACCAACGCGTCGTGCCGCGACTCTCCGTCCCAATACGTGCCACGTGTGATCTGACTGGTGCCGAGGATGCGGCCGCGCGGCTCGTCGCGACGCACGATGGCGGCACATGCGCCGTCCGACATGATGTTGAAGACGACCTCGCGGTTCGCATGTTCCGGAAACTTGTCGGCGGCCACGCAGAGGATGCTGTCGAGGCCGGGCTCTGCGACGAGGAGCGCGCGCGCGATCCTGAGACAGCCGTGGAATGCATTGCACGCGAGCTGGGACACGCCGATCACGGCTGCGTGCGGCAGCCCGAGCTCAGCCTGGAGACGCGTACCGGGGAAACGAAAGAGCGGGAGCGGGTTGCGCTCGAGTTCCGCGTGCTGCTCGGCGCTCACCTCGATGACCGAGCTCGTCGCGAGCGCGCCGCCGTAGAGGATCAGGCTCACCCGACCGAGGTCCACGTCCGACCGGCGCTGGAGGTCGGCGATGGCGCTGCGGGCCATCTCCACCGTGGTCATCGAGCCAGCCACGTGCACCTGGGCGTAGCCGAGGCCGCGGAGCTGCTCGGGGCGGGTCGTGGTTCGGCCGCTGGCGTGTAGCGTCTCCACCGTCTCGGTGCGCGGAGGGAGGTAGTATCCGAGCGCTTGGATGCCGACAGCGAGGGCAGGAGTCATGGCCATCACCGTGTGCACCGGTCGTGCCAACCGCGGCTCGTGCTTCGCTTCGGCGCTCCGGGAGGGGCCTCCGAGATGGTGAGGCTGTCCAGGTGGCAACGCGCTGCACGCATGTGCGCACCGCGTTGCACACGTTCACATGTGAGCGGGAGCTCGCGGCACGAGCATGGTCACGGTGGTCCCCGCGCCTCGGCGGCTGGTGAGGACGACGGTCCCTCCGTGGGCTTCGACCACGCGCTTCACGAACGGGAGCCCGGAGCCCGCTCCCGTTGGGCTTGGTGGTAAAGAGCTCCTCCCACGCGTGCTCGCGCTCGCGCGGGTCCATGCCGATGCCGTCGTCGGTGACGCTGATGCGCAGCGCGTCCCGGTCGTCTTTGGAGCGCGCGACCCGCACGATGATCGTGCCTCCGGCACGCAGGGCTTCGATGGAATTGGCGACCACGTTTTCGAGCGCGGCCGTGAACAGGTCCACGTCCAGCTCGCACGCGGGCAAGTCCGGCTCGAGCTCGACGTCCATACGCGCCCCGGGCGGCAAGATGGGCTCCTTCGAGCGCGCAATGCTGGTCACGATGGAAGGAACATCCGCAGTGGTCATGGACAGTTCGAGCGCGTCGACGCGGCTGTAGCGCGTCACCAGCGCAGCGAGACGGTCGCTCTCTTCGGCAAGGATCTCGAGCAGCTCGGTCTGGTCGTCGATGGAACGTCCGCGGGCACGCTCCTCGAGCAGGACCTGCGCGGCGCCCTTGATCGCCGCCAGGGGGTTCTTGAGGTCGTGGGCCATCTGGCCCGCCATGCGCCCGAGCACCAAGAGGCGCTCTCTCCGTGCACGCTCGCGCCCAGCGGCGAGCACGAAGCTCCGGACGGCCACGGTGAGCGCGACGGTGACCACGACGAGGGCCACGACGAGCACAGCATGGCGCGCCGCCAGCAGCCGGAAGACGGCGACGTAGGCGATGGCGAAGAGCGTGGCGAGCGTGAGCGCGTAGAGCACGGACATACGACTCGGACCCTGCTCGAAGAGCTGGAAGCGCAGCGCCGTCACCGCCAGCAGGGCCATGGTCACCAGCATGGGCGGGATGGGCAGCACGAAGGCGTCGAGCACCTCTGCAGCGCCTAGCGCGGCTCCGACGAGCGCCGCCGCGATGACGAGTCGGACGCGGATCTGCTCCTTCGCTTCCGCCTGCTCGCGCGCATGCTGCACGAGCAGATAGAGGCCGAGCGACATCGAGACGAACATGAGCGCGCTCTGGATCTCTCCGCGGAGCGCCGAGCGTGCGAAGTCCCGTCCCCACTCCGTGAACGCAGCGGATGCGCATGCCATCCCGAGCGCACCGGACGCGAGCGTGACCACGATGAGGACGCGCCGATGCTTTCGACGCGTCCCCGTGAACGCGAGGATGAAGTGGAGCGCCGCGGGCGTGGTCATGGGGGCGAGGGTGAGGTCCACGACCCGAAACCAGGGCACGCGCGAGACGCGATACGCCCACTCTGCGAACCCCCAGGCGAAGAGCACGAGGCACAGGATTGCGAGCGGCAGCGCGAGCACGCTCTTGCGCACGCGGGCTAGGGCCAGCGACGCGAGCCCGAACTCGGCCACCCACGTCACGAGTCTCAACCACTCGTGCAGCGCTGTGGCGACTTCCGCCATGGCTCTAGGACAGCCCGTGCTCGCGGAGCTTGTTGTAGAGCGTGCGGCGACTGACACCGAGCAGCCGGGCGGCGAGCGCGCGGTTGTCGGCAGCACGAGTCAGCGCGTTCAGGATCTCGTCGCGCTCTCCATCACGGCGGCGAGCCTCGAGCGCAGCGAGCGGGCTCGCCCCGGATTCCGCTCCGGATTCACGAGTGGTCGCGGCCGTCCGCTTTGCCACGGGCACGCGCGCGAGTTCGCGCGCCGCGTGCTCCGCGTCTATCGTGTCGGAGGGGCTGAGCACGACCAGGCGCTCTACGAAGTTCGCGAGCTCGCGCACGTTACCGCGCCACGGCTCGCTGCGCAGCAGCGCCACAGCCTGATCCGTGATCGCCATGGAGCCTCTCCCGTTCGTACGGGCGAGGGTGGAGCAAAAGTGACGCACCAGCATATCGATGTCCTCGCGCCGCTCACGCAGCGGGGGCATCCAGACGGGCACCACGTTGAGTCGATAGAAGAGGTCCTCGCGAAACGTGCCCTCCACCGTCATGGACTCGAGGTCACGGTGGGTCGCCGCAACGAAGCGCACGTCGACCTTCTCCGTCCGTGTACTCCCCAGGCGCTCGAAGGTCTTCTCCTGCAGCACGCGCAGGAGCTTCACCTGCGTTCCGGGCGAGATGTCACCGATCTCGTCGAGGAAGAGCGTGCCGCCATCCGCCAGCTCGACGCGTCCCGGCTTGCGCGCGACCGCCCCGGTGAACGCGCCCTTTTCGTAGCCGAAGAGCTCGCTCTCGAGCAGGTTCTCGGGCAGCGCGGCGCAGTGCAGCGAGACGAAGGGGCCGTCGCGCCTCGGGCTCGCGTCGTGGAGCGCCCGCGCCGCGAGCTCCTTGCCCGTCCCGCTCTCACCGCGGATGAGCACCGTCGCGGTGCCGGTCGCTGCACGCCGGATGACTTGGAGCACCTCGAGCAGCGCGGGCGCGCGCCCAATGATGCCGCCTCCGTGGAGCACGGGTAGAGGCGGCGCGTCTCGATTGGCACTCGACGCGCGGAGCGCCTTGTCCACCACGAAGAGGATCTCTTCACGGTCGAAGGGCTTGAGCAGAAAGTCCGCGGCGCCGCTGCGCATCGCAGCCACCGCGAGCGGCACCGTCCCGTGGGCCGTCAGCATCATCACGGGCAGACCCGGATGCCGGGCGACGATCGCCGCGAGCAGCGCCATCCCGTCCATGCCACGCATGCGCAGGTCGCTGATCACGAGGTCGAAGCACCCTGTATCGAGCGCGGCGAGGGCCTCCTCACCGGAGCCAACGCCGCTCACATCGTAGCCCCCCTGCACGAGCAGAGCCGCGAGCACACGACGGACCGAGGTGTCGTCGTCCACGACGAGGATCGACTGTCCGCGTTCTGTGCTCACCGGGTCTTTGGCCACGCCGGGCCCATGCTATCCCGCTGCCGTGCGCAGATGAAGCGCGGTCACGAGAGCATCATCCAGAAGCAGACGATGTACGGAAAGTTCACACACCAAGCGTCTGCACGACATAGCCGCTCGCTTCGAGCGCCTGGTGCTGCTCTCGAGCAGGGATGACGTCCTCGAGGCGGCGCGCGCTGGACGACGACTGGCCGACGAGCCGCGCTGCCGCCCACACTGCGGGCAGCGCCGGCACGTCGAGACCGCGGCGCGCAGCGTGGATCTCCATGACCTCGGGCGGACCGACACGCCGGTGACGCTCGAGGCGCAGGCTGCCGGCTTCGCCGCCCAAGAAGGAGGTGAGAGTCGCCACCCGCGCGACGGGACCAGCGAGCGCGAGCAGGAGCCAGCCAGGCACCCACGGGGTCACCCAGCTGAGGGCAGACAGCGCCCACACCAGCGCGCCGCGGTCGAAGCCGGACCAAAAGCGCACCGGGCAGCCGAGCCCGAGGTCGGGGCAAGGGAATCGCCCATAACGGCGCCGCACACCTGACCCGAGGGTGCGCGTCGTCATGCTGCGGAAGGCACGTGCCGCAGGGTCTTCGGGCAAGGCGCGACCGAGCGGCCGGAGCAGACTATGGAGTAGGCCGCGTGAGGGACGGTGGCGCGAGCCCATCGACAGCAAGACCTCCACGCGCTCCGTCTGTTCGCCGGGGGGCGCGCTCGCCACCATGGCGCCCAGCAGAGAGGCCGCGAGCGCCGGCACGGTGGAGCACCCCGAGAGCACCGCGCACGGGCTGTGCTTCCCGGCGCGGGCCACTCGCTCGATGAACTCGGGGCGCTCGCTGAGGTCCACGAAGTGGGCGTGCGCCTTCGCGCACGCCTGCACCCACGCGCTCGGGTCGTGCTCGTAGGGGCCCACCACGTCGATCACGACGTCACCTGCGCCCAGCAGCCCAACGGGGGGCGGCCGGGAGACGTCGAGGGCCACGCTTCCCCCGCGCCCGCGCCGCGAGGCACCCACGCACGGCACGTGGGGCGCGAGCACGCTCAGGAGCCGCACCACGCGAGAGCCCAGCTCACCTGTGGCCCCCAGCACCAGCACCTGCGCTTGCCGCGTCATGGTCGCCTCAGAACACGCGCCGCGTGGACAGCTCGGGGGCCCGCTGGTCCAGGCGCCGCGCCAGCTCCGGCAGGCGGTAGGTGGGCACCCGTGGAAACAGGTGGTGCTCCACGTGGTAGAACATGTTGAAGGTCAGCACGCTCTTCACGCGGCCCCGAATGGTGCGCGCGATGTAGTGCGAGCGATCGCAGTCGTGGTGCACCGTCCACACGGCGAAGAACGCGGTCAGGCACTGGCCCACCAGCATGACCCCCAGGTGGAAGCGCAGCAGCGGCAGGGTCAGCGCGAGGGCGAGCGCCACCAGCGCGAGCCACAGGCCGAGCTCCAGCGCGAGGAAGCGGCGCACGCGCGGGCCACCGTGCAAGAACGCGTGGCGGTGCAGCAGCCAGGGGAAGTAGGGCCCGTAGAGCAGGGCCTTGTGGGCTGGCAGCCGCGCGCCGAAGGCCTCCACGTCCTCGTCGTCCATGCAGTGCGCGTGGTGGCGCAGGTGGTTGAACTGGATGGCGTGCATGGCGGCGCCCATCAGGACGCTCATGACCACCAGCACCACGTCGTGCCCGGCGCGCGAGAGCCCCAGGTTCCGGTGGAAGGCGTCGTGTACGAGGCGCAGGCCCACCAGGAAGAACACGAAGGCGAGTCCGAGCGAAGCGAGCCACCAGCCGCGCGCCGCGCAGGCCCAGGAGCCCAACACGAAGGGCACCCCCATGAGCAGCTCGAGGGCGGTCTGCGCCGCGCCCATGCCGTGCAGGTCGCGGTGCTCGGTGGCCCGCACACGCGGGTCGTGGAGGATCTCGAGGCTCATGGCTCCGTGCTCCCCGTGAGCAGCGGTGACCGCGGCGACCGACCCAGCAGGCGGCGGCTGCGCATGTCCAGGCGCTGGGCGTAGCGGGGGATGAGCCAGTCCAGCCCCTGATGCAGCTTGGCGAGGAGCCGCACCCCCAGCGCGGAGCTGGCCCAGCCGCGCGCGTGCAAGTGGTTGAGGTTGAAGTTGGGCACCAAGATGGACAGCACGTTCCACGCGAGCCCCATGCCCTTGCGGATGGAGGACCGGTACCACACGTGCTCCACGAGCGTGTTGGTGGTGCGCGCGTGCATGCGCAGCTTGCGCTCGAGGCGCGCAGCGAGGTCCACGTCGCCCGTGCGGATGGAGCGCGCGGCCGCAAGGCCACTGCGCAGCGCGAACGTCACGCCGCCCGACAGGATGGGGTCGATGACCGCCGCCGCCTCGCCCAGCAGCCACCAGTTGGGACCGCGCAGGCGCGTACTCACGTCGTCTTGGTAGGTGCAGGCGTGCGCGCTCGCCTGCTCGGCCCACTCGAGGGTCAGCCAGCGCAGCTGCTCGTGTCGGTGCGCGCGCGCCAGCAGCGCCACTGCCAGATCCGCTCGCTCGCGCCGGAGCAGCGCCACCTCGCGCGCCAAGAGCGCCACGCCCACGTCCACGCGCGTAGCGCCGAGGTGGATGCCCCAGCACCAGCGGACGAAGTCACCCTGGTCATCGAGGAAGATCTGGGTGCCGAGCTGGTCATACTCGTGCGGCGCACGCGCGGAGAACGCGACCTTGCGCTCGCCGAAGGGCTCCGTGGTGACGTGGAGCGCACGCCCGAGCACGCGCGTGCGGCCGCTGGCGTCCAGGTAGTACCCCGCCTCCACGCGCTCGCCCTGCGCCAGGAGCAGGCCCAGCACCCGGTCACCATCGCACTCCACGCGCTGCACGCGGTCCTCGATGAACTCGACGCCGACGCCGCACGCGATGCCCTCGAGCGCGGCGCGCGTGACCGCCATGTCCACGTGCGCAGTGGGCTGGTCGCGCCCCACCAAGCGCATCAGCGCGCGGTAGAACCACGCGAAGCCGATGGTCATGCGCGCCCGCGTGGGGGCATAGCTGGCCACCGCGCCCCGCTTCCACGTGGCGTCGTCCGCGCGCACCAGCGCCCCGAGGTCGAGCCCCACCTGACGGAGCAAGCGGTTCGACTCCCAGTCCAGGCTCTCGCCATACGTGGCGTGCACGCCGGCGGGCCGGATCACCACCACGCGCCGCCCCGCTCGCGCGAGGTCGATGGTTGTCGCGAGTCCATCCAGGCCCGAGCCCACCACGGCCACGTCCCACGGCGCCGTCATGGCAGCTCCGCGGTGAACGCGCGCTGTGTGGCGCTCGCGACCCGAGGTCGCGGTGGGGTGTTCGGTTCGTGCGTGGGCAGCACCTGCTGGAGGATGCCACGAACCGTGGGCAAGGCTGTGAGCTTGGAGCCTCCCCCTTGGCCCGGCTTCGACTAATCATTGATGACTCCCGCAGGACCGACGACACACCGATCCGGCTCCACGCACCAGCCTCCCGTCCGAGGCAGGGGGCGTCGGAGCGCTGCGGGTTGTGCCGAGGACAAATGGCGCCCAATGTAGCGCGGCTGACGATCGACCGCTTCCGAACGGGAACCGAGTATTGCCACTCAAAAACCTAACGGCTACGCAGGTCATCTCACGATTGTTGCTGATCTTCGGCGTCGTTGAGTTCTCCACGATGTGGGTCCTCGGTGCGGTGGAGAGGTTCCCGCCTCTGACCGGGGCGCTGATCGACACCGCCCTGTTGACGCTCGTGTCGGCGCCCTTGATCCACATCTGGGTGATCAAGCCCTTCATCCATGCACGCGACCAGGCGCTCGAGCAGATTCGGCACACCGCGAACACCGACCCGCTGACCCAGCTCGCGAACCGCCGCTTCCTCTCGACGCAACCCACACACGCCAACAGCGCCCTGCTCCTGCTGGACCTGGACGGGTTCAAGCCGATCAACGACACCCACGGCCACGACGCCGGTGACGCCGTGCTCGTGGAGATCGCCAGTAGGATCTCGTCGCTCGTTCGCGCAGGAGACTTAGCGGTGCGCATGGGCGGCGATGAGTTCCTGATCGTGATTCGAGGCCTCGAACCGGCTCACGCAAGTGAGAACACGTTGCTGATCGCCAACAAGCAGATCGCCACCGTCAGTGAGCCTCTCCGCTTTGGCGAGCAGTCCCTAAGGGTCGGTGGGAGCGTCGGCGCTCGCGTGATCACGAGCGCCGCGCAGCCATTCAGTGAGGCGCTGACGGAGGCAGACCGAGCGCTCTATCAAGCCAAGAACGCCGGGCGGGGCCGGGTGGTGCTCTTCTCTTCTCGTTCGGAGTGAACCGGGGGCCCCGTCTGGGCCCGTCGCGCCACGCGCCCCAACACATCCCGGCGTTCTGCGAGGCCTGTTCCGCCGCCAACTCGGCGCCGCCTCAGCCCGTGACCACGCCCGCCGCCACGTGGAAGTCGCGGCGGTGCTCGTCCAGCAGGATGAACTCGGGGTGAGTGGTGGTCAGGAACACCTGTCCGCCGAGGCGCGCGAGCAGGTCGAACAGCCTCCGGTTGCGGCGCCGGTCGAGCTCGCTGCTCACGTCGTCCAGCAGCAGCACGGGCACCTTGCCGGTACGCGCGCTCAGCTCGTCCAGCTCGGCTACCTTCAGCGCCAGCACGATGGCGCGCTGCTGCCCCTGCGAGGCGTGGTGCTTGGCGGCGATGGCGCGCACCGTGAGGCGCAGGTCGTCGGCGTGCGGCCCGTCGGCCGTGAACCCGCGCGCACAGTCTTTCTGGAAAGCCTGCTCGAGCGCCTGCAGGATCAGCTCACGCTCGGGAGCCACGCGCGGCTGGTAGCTCACGTCGAGCGGCAGCTCCTCGCCGGCCACGTCGTGGAAGGCGCGGGCCACGCGCGGCGCTAGGCTGCTGACCAGCGACGCGCGCGCCCGCCCCACGATCGCCCCGGCGTCGGCCAGGATCGCGTCGTAGCTGCGCACCGAGCGCGGGTCGATGGGGTCTTGCTTGAGGACCCGGTTGCGGCTGCGCAGCGCCTTCGTGTACGTGGCGAGCGCGCTCTCGTAGGTGGGGTCCAGCTGCTCCAGCATGCGGTCCAGGAACGCGCGCCGCAGCTCCGCCGAGCCGCCCGCCAGCTCCACGTCTCCGGGGTGGAAGAGCACCATGGGGAAGGTGCCGTGCCAGGCCCCGAGCGAGCGCGGGCGCTTCTCGTCCAGCTGCAGCTTGCGGGCCTTCCCGCGCTCGAGGCCGATGGTGTAGGTGCGCGTGGCCAGGTCGCCTCCCACGCGCGCGCGCAGCACGGCGGTGGGCTCGTGCAGGCGCACGATGTCCTCGGTCTTGGCGCCCCGGAAGCTGCGCAGCGAGCCCATGTAGTGAATGGCCTCGAGCAGGTTGCTCTTACCCGCGCCGTTGTCTCCATGGATGACGTTGAAGCGCGCGCCCGGCTCGAAGTCGAGGCGCTCGAGGTTGCGGAAGCCCCGCAGGAACAAGCGCTCCACGCGCAGCGGCGTGCTCGCGCCGTGCACCTCGCTGGGGACGCTCGCGCTCACTCCGTCCACTCGCGCAGCTCGGCCCCGATGCGCCGCTCGGCCACACCGAGGTCTGCGGGTGTGCGGCTCCCGGTGAGCAGCATCACGGCGCGCAGCTCGCGCTCCACGCCATCCAAGAACGCCTCGGCCGCCGGCTCTCCGCCCTGCGTGAGCGCCATGAACACGGGGCGGGCGATGCCCCCCACGGTGGCACCGAGCGCGATGGCCCGCGCGACGTCGTGGCCCGTGGCGACGCCGCCCGTGGCGATCACCTTCATGCCGGCGCGGGCCGCGTAGACCACCGACGCGGCCGTGGGCACGCCCCAGTCCCAGAGCGCCTCACCCAGTTCGCGCTGACCACCCTCCGCCCGCAGCGTCTCGACGCCCACCCACGAAGTGCCGCCCGCGCCGCTGGTGTCCACGTGGATCACGCCCACGTCCTTGAGCTGTGCCACCGTGCGGCGGCTGAGCCCGTTGCCCGTCTCCTTGGCCACCACCGGCACCGGCAGCTCGCGCACCAGGCGCGCGAGCGTGGCGAGGCAGCCCCGGAAGTCGCGGTCCCCCTCGGGCTGCACCAGCTCCATGGCCGGGTTCAGGTGCACGCACAGCGCGTCGGCGCCAATGGCTTCCACCATGCGCGCCACGTCGGCCGTGGGCATCTCGCGCGCCTGCACCACGCCCACGTTGCCCAGCACCAGCGCGGTGGGCGCCACGTCGCGCACGCGGTAGGTGGACGCCGCCTCGGGGCGCAGCACCATGGCGCGCTGGCTGCCCAACCCGAACGCGTAGCCGCGCCGCTCGGCGATGCCCGCCAGCGTGCGGTTGATCTCCTCGGCGCGCTCGTGTCCGCCGGTCATGGCCGCGATGACCAGGGGCGCCCGCAGCACCTTGCCCAACAGCTCAGTGCTCAGGTCCAACTCGTCCAGCGAAAGCTCGGGCAGGCTCTGGTGCACCAGGCGAACCTGCGAGAGCAGCGTGGTCTGACCACGAAAAGCGACTTGATCCGTCGCGCAGAGGTCCAGGTGGTCGGCTTTTCGTTGTCGAATCTCGTCGGTCATGCGCAGCTTTCGCTCCGCCTCCGGGGGCGGTCCATGCAACTTGCCTGAGGAATAGCCCGAGCGTAAGAGGAGCGCAGCGTGACGCAACACACCGAACCCGATTGGTCGACCTTTGTGCGCGAGCGCGTGGACGCTCGGCTCGTGGCGTTCTTCGAGACGAAGCGCGAGCAGACGCGGCGCCTCTCGCCTCGTGGCGTGGAGATGGTGGACGCCACCGCGGCCCTCACGCTGCGCGGGGGCAAGCGCCTGCGCCCGCTGGTGCTATCGGCGGCCTACAGCGCCGTGAACCCCGAGGGCAACCTCGAGGACACCATCGCGGCGGGCGCCTCGCTCGAGCTGCTGCAGAGCTACCTGCTCATCCACGACGACTGGATGGACCGCGACGACGAGCGGCGCGGCGGCCCGGCCGTGCACACCACGTTTCGCGAGCCGGGGCGCGACGTGCACATCGCCGACTGCCTGGGGGTGCTCACGGGCGACCTGGCCGGCACCTACGCGTGGGAGCTGATGGCCCAGGCGCCCTTCCCCAAGTGGCGCCGCGACGAGGGGCTCGAGGCGTTCTCCACGCTGCAGATCGAGGTCTACCTGGGGCAGCACCTGGACGTGCTGGCGGACAGCGACGTGGCGCGCATGCACCACCTCAAGACCGGCAGCTACACGGTGCGCGGGCCGGCCGCGCTCGGCGCCATCCTGGCCGACGCCAACCCCGACCAGGTGCTGGCGCTCACGGGCTGGGCCGATCCGCTCGGCGAGGCCTTCCAGCTGCGCGACGATCTCTTGGGCACTTTCGCGAGCGCCGCCACGGGCAAGCCGGGCGACGACCTGCGCCACGGCAAGCGCACCGGGCTCATCCTGGAGGCCGAGCAGCGACTGCGCGACGACGCGGCCGGGCGCGCGCGGTTGGCCGCCGTGTTCGGCAACTCCAGCGCCACCGACGCGCAGGTGGCGGACGCCATGGAGCTGCTCACGGCTTGTGGCGCGCGCGCCGCCCTCGAGGAGCGCTGCGCCGAGCTGCGCGACGTGGCCCTCGAGGTGCTGGACCACGGGGCCCTCGCGCCCGCTGGCTGTGAGCGGCTGCGGGCGCTGGCGCTGCGCCTCACGGACCGCGACCGATGACCACGGCCCGCGGCGCAGGCTGCGGGAAGGTCATCCTTCTCGGCGAGCACAGCGTGGTGCACGGTCGGCCCGCGCTCGCGGCTGGGTTGTCGCGCGGCGCCACGGCCGAGGTCAGCGCGTCGACCGACGGCCTCACACGCGCGCGCTTCGTGTTCGACACCGCCGAGGTCGACGTACTGGCCAGCCCGGACGCCGACCACTCCCTCGGCCGCGCACTGGCAGCGCTGCTGGCCACCTACACGGAGCCACCGCCAATGCAGCTCACGGTGCGGCTCGAGCTCCCTGCCGGGGCCGGACTGGGTGCGTCGGCCGCCATGGGCGTGGCGGTCAGCGCCGCGCTCGACCAGCACCTGGGCGTCGCCCGCACGCCGGAGGAGCGAGCCACCCAGACGCTGGCCTGGGAGCGCGTGTTCCACGGCAACCCCTCGGGCGTGGACAACACCATGGCCGCGGTGGGCGGCGTGGCGTTCTTCACGCGCGGGCAGCCCCTCGAGCCCGTGCGCGTGCGGCGGCCCCTGGTGCTAGTCATCGGCCACAGCGGCGAGGCCTCCGAAACAAAGCTCATGGTGGGGCTAGTGGCGCAGCAGCTCGAGCGCGAACCCAAGCGCATCGGCGAGCTGTTCGACGCCATCGCGGCGCTGGTGCGCAACGGCCGCCTGGCCGTGGAAGCGGGCGACCTGCGCGCGCTCGGTCAGCTCATGGACATGAACCACGGCCTCCTGAGCGCGCTCATGCTGTCCACGCCCCGCCTCGAGGACCTGTGCCACGCCGCCCGCGAAGCCGGCGCGCTGGGCGCCAAGGTCACCGGCGCGGGCGGCGGCGGCTGCATGTTCGCGCTCGCCGCCGACACTGGCGCGGCCCACACCATCCTCGCGGCGCTACAGAGCCTGGGCGCCGAGAGCTTCATCACGGAGGTCGGCGCATGAAGGGTTCCACGGGGCGTTGCACGGTCCGCGCGCACGCCAACATCGCGCTCTCGAAGTACTGGGGGAAGTCCGACCTGGCCCTCAACCTGCCGGCGGTCCCCAGCATCAGCATGACGCTCAGCGGGCTGGTCACCGAGACCGAGGTGCGCTTCGACCCGAGCCTGCGCGCCGACAGCATGTTCCTGGACGGCCGCCCAGCCAGCGCCGGAGAGACGCGCCGCGTGGTGGCCATGCTCGACCAGGTGCGCGCCGCCGCCAAGCACGAGCAGCGCGCCGAGGTGCGCTCCGTGAATCGCTTTCCCACCGCGGCGGGCCTCGCGTCGAGCGCGTCGGGGTTTGCTGCTCTCTCTGCTGCCGCCACGCGCGCTGCGGGCCTCGAGTGGGACGACCGCCGCGTGAGCGCGCTCGCCAGGCAAGCCAGCGCCTCGGCCGCGCGCAGCATCTTCGGGGGCTTCGCCGAGCTGCCCGCCGGCAAGCCCGGTCAGGCCAAGCTGGCCGCGCGTCAGCTGCACGGCGAGGATCACTGGGACCTGCGCATCGTGGTGGCCGAGACCGCCAAGGGCCCCAAGAAGGTGGGCTCCACCGAGGGCATGGAGCGCTCGCGCGTGACCTCGCCCTTCTACGAGGCGTGGGTGGCCAGCGCGCCGCGCTTCTCGCAGCAGGTGAAGCGCGGGCTAAGGAAGCGCGACCTACCGCTCTTGGGGGCCGCCATGGAGCAGAGCACGCTCGCGTTCCACGCCTGCGCCATGGCCTCCGCGCCAGGCATCCTGTACTTCCAGCCCGCCACGCTGGCCGCCCTCGCCACCGTGCGCGACCTGCGCGAGCAGCGCGGCATCGAGGTGTTCGCCACCATGGACGCGGGCCCGCACGTGAAGGCGCTGTGCCACGCGAAGGACGCTGCGCGGGTGCGGCGAGCGCTGGGCCGCACCGAGGGCGTGATCGCCACGGGCGTCAGTGCCCCCGGTCCCGGCGTGGAGATCTTGAAGTGGGACTAGCGCACAGCGAGGAGCTGGTGGCCCTTGGCGGGCTGGTGCGACTCGCGATCGGGCTCGTTTCAAGGATCTCTGGGCGCCCCGGGTTGGATCCTGAGGCTTCTGCACCTCTCGCAGCCGATTCGCCGTGCTGCCAGGCACTATGGGCACCCCGGACTGAAGTCCGGGGCAGCATCCCGGGCCTGGGTCGACTGCGGAAGTCCGCCCCCTGCCGGGCGCGGACTGCGTCGTTCAAGCTCGGGTGTGTCTCGAGTTGTGCGTCATCCACCGCTTGGAGTTCGACCGTTCTCCTGCTTGGAACTGCCCAGTCCGGGCCCGTTAGGGGCTGGACTTCCGCGCCTGCCCGGGCGAGGGATGCTGCCCCGGCTTTCAAGCCGGGGTGCCAATACCGCATGAAACAAGCGCGATTCATGCTGACCAGAGCCCACCACGAGTTGTGATGAATCATCCGGTTGAAACACGGGGCGCCCCCACCAGCGCCCCTAGCGTGCTCCGTGTCTCCGCCCCGGGGAAGCTCATGCTCTCCGGCGAGTACGCCGTGCTGGACGGTGCCCCCGCCATCGTGGCCGCCGTGGACGCGCGCGCCGTCGCGCACCTCGCTGCCGATGACGCGCACTCGGCGAGCGTCCCTCCCGAGGTCGCGGCCACCTGGAACCTCGCACGCGAGCGCTTCCCAGCGCTACCGGCCGAGCCACCCACCATCGACGTGCGCGCGCTGCGCGACCCGACCGGTGCGCAGAAGCTGGGCTTGGGCTCGTCGGCCGCCGCCGCAGCAGCCACCGCCGGCCTCGCCCTGGCCCACGCCGGGCTGCCGCTCGAGATCGAGGACACCCGCCGCGCGCTCTTCGAGCTGGCGTTCGAAGGCCACCGCGTGATCGCCCCCGACGGCAGCGGCGCCGACGTGGCCGCCGCTGCCCTCGGTGGCTTCGTGCGCTTCGAAGCGGGCGTGCGCGAGCCCGGGACCCTGCCTGCGTGCCGCGCGCTCGCGGCCCCTGCCGGCCTGCTCACCCGCGTGGTCTGGACGGGCCACGCCGCCCGCACCAGCGACCTCGTGGCCCAGGTGCGTCAGTGGGCCTCCCGCGAGCCGCGAGCGTTCGCGGCCTGCTCCGCCGCACTCACGGAGACCGCCGCGGCCTTCGCCGACTCCTTCGAGCGCGGTCAGCTCGCCGAGCTCCTCACGCTCACGGCCCGCTACCACGAGGGTATGCGCGACCTCGGAGAAGGAGCGGGCGCGCCCATCGTGGAAGCACGCCTCGCCGAAGTCGCCCGCCTCGCCACGCAGTGCGGTGGCCGCGCCAAGCCCAGCGGCGCTGGCGGCGGCGATGTGGCCATCGCTTTCTTCACGGCGGCCGAGGACCTCGCTGCCTTCGACGACGCACTCGCCGCCGCGGGCTTCGAGGCCCTCGCGCTGACGCTGGGCGCACCGGGGCCTCGCCTCGAGTAGCCGGCGTCGGGCATGGCCCACCCGCCGCTCGTGGGTGGGCCATCGCGTCGCTCCCACCGGGGCACCCCGAGAGCATGACTACCGTCGCACCTCGAAGATCAAGTTGAACGGCGTCTCCGCGGCACGCCGGAAGTGCGTGAACCCTGCCTTGCGGAAGACATCCGCGAGGCGCGCCTCGCCGGCCTGCGCGCCGAGCACCAGCTTGCCGCCTTCGGAGATGGCGTGCGCGCAGCAGATCAACGCGGAGCCCGAGTAGTAGAGCTGCGACACGAGCGACAGGTTGTCCTGTACGCGGTCATGGGCGAAGGGCTCCACGAGCAAGAGCGTGCCGCCCGGCGCAAGCACCGCTTCCGCGCGCTGCGCCGCCGCGACCGGATCGCCGAGGTCGTGCAGGGTGTCGAAGAAGCACACGAGGCCGTAGCGCCGGTCGGTGATCTCGGAAGCAGCCGCACACTCGAAGCGCACGCGCCCCGCGAGGCCTGCTTCGGCGGCGTGGCCACGCGCGGCTGCGATCGACTCGGCGTGGGTGTCGAAGCCGACGAAGCGCGAGTTCGGGAACGCCTCCGCCATGAGCAACGTGGCATGGCCGTGGCCGCAGCCCACGTCCGCGACCTCGATGCCGGCTTCGAGCTGCGCGACCAAGCCCTCGAGCGCGGGCAACCAGGCGGAGACCAGACTGGCGCGATACCCGTTGCGGTAGAACGCAGCCACCCCGCACGCGAGCCGACCGTTGCGCTCACCCCAGGCCACGCCCGCGCCGGTGCGGAACGCCGCGACGAGCTTGTCCTCGTCGAACCACATCGACGCCGGGGCGTTCCACGCGTGGGGGATGTAGTAGGGGCTGTCTTCGTCCGCGAGCACCATCGCGTGCTCGTTCTCGAGCTCGTAGGTGTCGCTGAAGGCGTGATACGCGATGTATCCGCCGGCGGCCTGCGCGCTCAGCCACTCACGCACGTAGCGCTCGGCGCACTGCGCGCGCTCGGCGAGTTCACGCGAGCTGACGGGGCCTGCGCCCGCCAGTGCCTTGTAGAGCCCGAGCTTGGCGCCGAGGCTGACGAGCACGCCGGTGTACCCGGCGGTCGCGTCGCCGAGGGCGCGCATCACGAAAGCTTCGAGCTTGGACGGATCAATGGGGGTGGTGTCGGTGGTCATGGCGATCTCTGCTCCAGGTGAGTGGTTCCTCGATGCGCTCATCATTCGCCCCCGACCCGAGCCGCGGCAGAGTCGGAATCGCCCCGAATCGGTCCGTTCGTGCCACCCTCGTCGGTTTCATGGCTCCACGCGCCCGCAGCCCTCGCGCCGAATCCGCGTCCTTGCACGTCAGCCTGCTCGCCCTGCCAGACGCCGTGATCTCCACCCTCAGCGGCCTCTTCGACGTGATGAACGGGGCCACGTTGATGGCATCGAGCGGCCAGTCGCGGCCACCGTTCCATGTGCAGACGGTCGGTGAGCAGACGGGGTCGCTGATGCTCGCGAGCGGCCTACCGATCGAGGTCCAGCGCGCGATCGACGACTTCGACCGCACCGACATCGTGATCGTTCCCTCCGTGCTCCTGAAATCGCATCAGTGGAAGACGGGTCGATACCCTCGCCTCGTCGCATGGCTGAAGCGCATGCACGCGCGCGGCGCGATCCTATGCTCGGCGTGCTCGGGCATCTTCCTGCTCGCCGAGACGGGCCTCTTCGACGGGAAGGACGCGACGGTGCACTTCGGCTACGCCGGCGCGTTCGCCTCGCTCTATCCCGAGATCGCAATCCACCCCGAGCGCGTGTTGGTGATCTCCGGGCGTCGCGAAGAGTTCGTGTGCTCGGGTGCGTCGACGACCTGGCACGACTTGGTGCTCTATCTCATCGCCCGGTACGCTGGCGCGACCATGGCCCAAGACGTCGCGCGGGCCTTCGCGCTGCAGTGGCATCAGGATGGTCTCGCGCCGTACATCGTGTTCGAGGGGAAGCGCGACCACGGAGACGGCGAGATCCTCGGCGCGCAGGACTGGTTGCTCCGCCACTTCGCGGTGGCGCGCCCGGTCGAAGAGATGATCAAGCGCTCGAAGCTCGCAGAGCGCACGTTCAAGCGCCGTTTCGTCACAGCCACGGGCCTCGCGCCGATCGAGTACGTGCAGCGCCTCCGAATCGAAGACGCGAAGCGCCGCCTCGAGCGCACGGAGGAACCAGCCGACACCATCAGCTGGCGCGTGGGTTACGAAGACCCAGCATTCTTCCGTCGCCTCTTCAAGCGCGTCACGGGCATGGCCCCAGGTGCGTACCGGAAGCGGTTCCGCATCCCGGACTTCGCGCGGCCCTCGTGAGAGCGGCCGCAGCCCCCGAATGTGACCGGGGCGAGGGTTCCGCCGCCGCCGACAGGCTATCTGCCGGAAACGGCCCAGCGGATGGAACGCATCTCCCGCTCGCGCGTTCACATGGTAGGCTGCCCACACACACTCCCATCGGGGTCACGGGGTCGTTCGATGCTGCTCTCTGTCTACATGTTCTCGCTCGCTCTCGGCGGTGTGCTGCTCGGCGCGTCGATCCTGCTGGGCGGGAAGGACGGCATCGAGGCCGAGTCCGATGCCCCCGACCTGGAAGCGGGGGCCGACGTGCACGCCGAGGTGGAGGCCCACGGGGCTGACGCCGGCAAGGACCTCGAGCTGGGCGGCGGCGCCGACTTCCTCATGTGGTCGCTCACGTCGGTGCGCTTCTGGACGTTCTTCCTCGCGTTCTTCGGGCTCACGGGCCTCATCTTCGATGGCTTCTCGCTGGTTCCGCACGAGGCCATCTCTGCCGTGCTGGCGGTGGGCATGGGCAGCGGCGCAGGCTTCGGCATCTCCTACGCCATGCGCGTGCTGGGGTCCGACACGTCGGCCCGCGTGGCCGAGTCGGAAGACTACGTGGGCAAGAGCGCGCGAGTGCTCGTGGCGCCCAAGCCGGGCGGTGTGGGGAAGGTCCGCATCGACATCGGCGGTAACCTGGTGGACGTCCTGGCCACCACGGACGAGGACAACGTGGGCAACCAAGACCAAGTGATGATCATCGAGATGGACGGCACCACCGCCCGCGTCGCGAAGGTCATGGCCGCCGAGAACGACTGAGCCCGGCCACACGGCCCACTCAACCATAGACAGCTGGGGTTTTCACATGACGCAACCATATACGGGCTACACCCCTCCGGCGTACCCCACTACTCCCGTTCCCATCGAAGAGCCGAGCGCCGCCGTGGAGGCCATCGAGTTGCTCATCAAGGCGGGCATGGCGGGGCTCTTCGTGGCCTTCCTGCTGCTGATGCTGGTGTTCTTGCTGCGCCAGTTCCTGCTCATCTCGCGGCCCAACGAGGCCCTGGTCTTCAGCGGCAAGAAGTCGCGCGGGCCCAACGGCGAGACGCTCCCGTACGCCATCGTGAAGCAGGGCGCGCGCGGCATCCGCATCCCCATCCTGCACCGCGTGGACCGCATGGACATGCGCCTCCTGCCGGTGGACATCCGCATCCAGAACGCCTACTCGGCGGGCAACATCCCGCTGCACATCCACGCCATCGCCACGGTGAAGATCCACTCGGACGACACCTTCATCCGCAACGCCATCGAGCGCTTCCTGGGGCGCTCGCTCGGTGAGATCCAGCAGGTGGCTCAGCAGACGCTCGAAGGCGCCGTGCGCGAGGTGGTCGCGTCGCTCACGCCCGAAGAGGTCAACGAAGACCGCCTCAAGTTCGCCGAGAACCTGATCCACGCAGCCGAAGACGACCTCCACAAGCTGGGGCTCATGCTGGACACGCTCAAGATCCAGAACGTGCACGACGACACCGGCTACTTGGACTCGCTCGGGCGCCCGCGCATCGCGGCCGTCTTGCGTGACGCCGAGAACGCCGAGAACGAGGCGCAGGAGAAGATCACGAGCGCGCAGGCCGGCTCGCACCAGAAGGCGGAGGTCTCGCGCGCCCTGGCCGAGACGGCCACCATCGAAAAGCAGAACGAGCTGCGCCGCGTGCGCGCCGAGCTGGACGGTGCCGCGCTGGCCATCGAGCGCGAGGCCGAGATGGCCGCCAAGACCGCGCGTGCCCAGGCCGAGCAAGAGCTCTACTCGCTGCGCAACGCCGTGGAAGAGCGGCGCCTGCAGGCCGACGTGGTGGTGCCCGCCAACATCAACCGCGAGGCCCGCGCCATCTTGGCCGTGGGTGAAGCGGCTCCCACCGCCGAGAACGGCCGCGCCGCGGTGGAGGTGCTGCGCCTCCTGAGCGAGGCCTGGCAGACCATGGGGCCCCACGCGAAGGAGCTCTACGTCATCCAGCACCTCGAAGAGCTGGTGGGCGCGGTCGTCGCCAACCTGCAAGACGTGTCGGTCGGTGAGGTCACCGTCATCGACCAAGGCGACGGCAGCGGCCTCGCGAGCTACGCCGCCGCGTACCCCATGATGGTGGGCCGCGTCATGCAAGCCCTGGCCGAGAGCACGGGCGTCAACATCCCTGCCATCCTCAACGAGCGAGGTGTGTCGTGACCGGTTTCGTCGCCCTGGTAGTCCTGTTCGGGCTCGCGCTCGTCGCGTTCCTGGTCATGCTCTTCGTCATCCGCAACCTGCTCTACGTGTGCCAGCCCAACGAGGTGCTGGTGTTCTCGGGCACCACGCGGCAGTCCTCCGTGGGCATCGTCGGCTACCGCATCATCAAGGGCGGCCGCGCCATTCGGAAGCCCATCATCGAGGCGGTGGACCGCATCGACCTCACCAACATGATCATCGAGGTGTCGGTCACCAACGCGTACTCGAAGGGCGGCATCCCGCTCAGCGTGAACGGCGTGGCCAACATCAAGATCCCGGGCGAGCTCCCGCTGCTGCACAACGCGCTCGAGCGCTTCCTGGGCCGCAGCCGGCAGGAGGTCATGCAGGTGGCGCGCGAGACGCTCGAAGGCAACCTGCGCGGCGTGCTCGCCACGCTCACCCCCGAGCAGGTCAACCAAGACAAAGAAGCCTTCGCGGGCAAGCTCACCGAAGAGGCCGAGCACGACCTCAACCGCATCGGCCTGGTGCTGGACACCCTCAAGATCCAGAACGTGTCGGACGACGTGGGCTACCTGAACGCCATCGGGCGCATGCGCAGCGCGCACATCCGGCGCGACGCGGCCATCGCCGAAGCCGCAGCCCAGGCGCAGGCCTCCGAGGTGAAGTGGACCAGCCAGATGCGCGGTGAGGTCAGTAAGCTCGAGACGGCCATCGAGATCGCCCGCAAGGAGAACGACCGCCGCATCGCGGACGCACGCACGCGCCGTCAGGCCGTCATCGCCGAGCAGCTGGCGGCCGTGCAGGCCGACGTGGCCCAGGCGCACGCCGAGGTGCAGATGCAGGAAGCGCGCATCGCACAGGTGCAGCTGCGGCTGCAGGGCGACATCATCCAGCCGGCCACCGCCCAGTGCGCCGAGGCCATCGCGCAGGCTCAGGCCGGCGCCGTGACCAGCATCGAGATGGGCAAGGCCACCGCCCAGGTGCTCACCGACCTCGCCCGCACCTATACGGAGAGCGGCGGCTCTGGCCGCGACGTGCTCCTCATGCAGAAGCTGCTGCCGGTGCTCCGGCAGGTGAGCGGCACCATCGGCGAGATCAAGGTCGACCGCCTCACGGTCATCGGCCAGGACGGCAACAACAAGAGTGGTGGTGGCTCGCTCGCGGGGCAGCTGGTGGCTGCCAACGAGCAGGTCAAGGCCGCCGTGGGCGTGGACCTGGGCGAGGCGCTGCGCACCAAGCTCGGGCAGCCTGCTGCGCCGCGTGCGGCCGTGGCGCCGCGCCAGATCCCTGCGGCACCCAAACCTCCTTCGGACCGCCCGCGCGCCAACACGCCGCCGCAGAACTTCGGCCCCGTGACGCGGCGGCCCGCGGGCTGAGGTTTTCGACCCTGGGCGCCCTGCCCGCCGCTCCGCGCGCCGCGAGGCTAGGCGCCCTGCGGAGCGGCAGGCGGCGGGGCGCTGGCCGGTTCATCGGGCTGCGCGCCAGCCGGTGAGGCCGCCTCGGGCACGAAGCGCAGCGCCCTCCACCATCGCGTGGCGGGCAGGCGCTGCAGCAGCCGAGGGTTCACCCAGCAGGCGTACATCGCCAGCAAGCCCGTGGTGAAGATCCCGATGTTCATCAGGATCCAGAGCGTGGTGTGCAGCCCGAGGCCAATGGCGATCCACGTGCGCTTGAACGCCCACCAGCCACGCGTGCTCCGCAGCAGCAGGTCCGGGTCGCTCCGGGTGTGCGAGCAGGCCACCACCATCAGCCCCGCCAGCGCCTCGAACCAGAAGGTGGTGAACGCGCCCACCTGCGTGACCCACGCCGGTACCCAGGTCATGTCCCAGCGCACGAAGTGCTGATAGCGAAGGATGTAGAAGAGCGACATGTAGTCGCCGCGCGCGGACCAGAGCGAGTGGTCCTTGCTGAGGGCAGCCGACGTGTACAGCCAGACGAGCTGCGCGATGATCAGGTAGCGCGGCCAGGCCGGCACCAGCACGTTGGGGCGCGCCCAGGCCCCGTGGCGCAGGCGCGCGTCGAGCGAGAGCGTGGCGGCACTCTGGCTGAGCACCAGGATCATGGTGGCGAGGCGCAGCAGCTGATCGATGCCGCGATCGCCCTCGCCGTAGAGCGCGGCCAGCTGGAGCTGGGTCACGATGACCAGCAGCCCCGACACGCGCGTCAGCAGGCCGAGAGCGAAGCAGACGGCCGCGGCGATGCCCCCGTAGACGGCCACGTGCACGGCGAGCGGGCCGGGCCCGAAGACCTCTCGCACGAGCGGCTGCACGTCGAGTGAGCGGGTGTAGCCCATGTTGTACTCGGCCGCGTCGCCGAATATGGTCAGCTCGAGGTCCAGGCACGCCAGGTAGATGAGGTCGTAGGCGAGGACGCACCCGATGGCGATGCGCAGCAGGGCGAGCGCGGTGGCGGGCTCCCGCTCGTTCCAGAATGCGACGTAGCGCGCGAGGCGCCCGGGGGTGACGGAGGCGTCAGTCACGGGGGGCCTGCATATCCTCCTGGAACTGTTCTCGGGTGATGCGGATGCCGTTGGCCCACCCGCTGCGTTCGGGGTGCGCCACCCGCTCCGCGTAGTCGCGGTAGTCGAGGCGCTTCATGCGTACGCGCACCTCGACCGCGTCGTCGTAGGTGTAGAACACCCGCTTCGCGACCCAGCGACAGAATGCGTAATACGGCCCGGGGGTGCCGTTGTCGAAGGCGATGTAGGCAGCGTGGACACGGCGGTACTCGATGCGCTCGGCCTCGAAGCGCGCGTCTGGGTCATGAACCGTATAGAGCGTCTCGAACTCGTCGCGGCCAGCGCGGCGCATCTCCACGTGCAGCGCGAAGTTCTGCTTCTCGGCGCCTTCGAACATGTTCCACGTCTGCCCTGCGCGCAGCCCGCGATAGATCCACGCCAGCGGCCACGTGACCTGGGCCCGGAGCGAAATCAGCTGCGCGCTGTGCCGAGCGATGCGCGCGCGGCTCTCCGCCTGGGTGTCGTCGGTGAGGCTCTGGACGCGCTGCACCAACGGTTGCCAGTAGTCACCCTCCAGCCGCTCTTCGTCCAAGTCGGGGATCTGAACGCCGAAGAGGACCGCGTGAACGATCACCAGCGTGAGGAGGGCGGCGCGCACCGTCGGCCAGCGCTCGATCAGACGAGTCATGGTGGGCCAAGCATGACGCGCGGGCTCCAACTTGTCTTGACGTTGATCAACCCCCTGCGCCCGTCTGCGGCAGCTCAGGCGCAGCGCCGACCGTCAGACACAAGCACAAACAACGAATTACATCTTGGTGACAATTGCCAGGTCGCCGCCGATCCGAGGAGGACTCATCGTCTGGCCACCGGAGCTAACCGTGCAAATCGCCATCATCATCCTGTACCTCATCACGCTCGCCATCCTCGGCATCTACGGCTTCCATCGCGGCCATCTGCTGATGCTGTACTGGAAGCACCGCAAGAACATCCGCAAGCCGGCCACCCCCTACGCCGAGGAAGACCTGCCGATGGTCACGGTGCAGCTGCCGATGTTCAACGAGATGTACGTCGCCGAGCGTCTGCTCGAGAGCATCACGCTGCTGGACTACCCGAAGCACAAGCTCGAGATCCAGGTGCTGGACGACAGCACGGACGAGACGGTGCAGATCGCCTCCGCCAAGGTGGAAGAGCTGCGCACCCGCGGCTTCGACGCGGTCTACCTGCACCGCACCGACCGCACGGGCTACAAGGCCGGCGCGCTGGCCGAGGCCACCAAGGTGGCCAAGGGCGAGTTCCTCCTGGTGTTCGACGCGGACTTCGTGCCCACGCCCAGCATCATCCGCAACCTCATCCACCACTTCACGGACGAGAAGGTCGGCATGGTGCAGGCGCGCTGGGGCCACATCAACCGTGAGTACTCCACGCTCACGCAGTGCCAGTCCATGATGTTGGACGGCCACTTCTGCATCGAGCACATCGCGCGCAACCGCTCGGGCCGCTTCTTCAACTTCAACGGCACCGCAGGCATCTGGCGCCGCGCGGCCATCGCCGACGCGGGTGGCTGGGCGCACGACACCGTCACCGAGGACATGGACCTCAGCTTCCGCGCGCAGCTCAAGGGCTGGGAGTTCGTCTACGTGCCGGACGCCGTGGCGCCCGCCGAGATCCCCTGCGAGATGAACAGCTTCAAGACGCAGCAGTTCCGTTGGGCCAAGGGCTCGGCGCAGACCACCCGCAAGCTGCTCTGGACCGTGCTGAAGGCCGACATCCCGCTCAAGGTGAAGATCGAGTGCGTCTTCCACCTGACCAACAACTTCGCCTATCTGTTCCTGGTGGTGCTGGCCATGCTCCAGCTGCCCAACATGCTGATGCGCCAGGACATGCAGCACCCTGAGCTCCTGCTGCTCGACGTGCCGCTCTTCCTCTCCACCTGCGGCTCCATCTGCGTGTTCTACCTGGTGACCCAGAAGGAGCTCTACGGCGGCTGGATGGCGGCTGTGAAGCGGCTCCCCATGATGATGGCCATCGGCATCGGGCTCAGCATCAACAACGCCCGCGCCGTCCTCGAGGGCCTCTTCGGCAAGGACATCACCTTCGTCCGCACGCCCAAGCACGGCATCGAGAACACCAACAAGCGCCCCACGTGGAAGACGGCCGCCTACCGCGGCAACTGGTCCATGCACTCGCTGCTCGAGGTGGCCTTCGGCCTCTACTTCGTGGTCACCATCGGCCTCGCCATCGCCACCGGCAACTACATCAGCGTGCCCTTCCTGATTCTCTTCATGGTGGGCTTCCTCTACGTCGGTGGGCTCAGCCTGTACCAGACGCGCTGACCCGGCTCGCCCCTCGCTGGGGCGGCCCACGACACCCGAAAAGGCGTCGTCATCCTCGGATGGCGGCGCCTTCTTCGTGCTGCTACCGTCCGGCCGTGTCGCGTGCCTCCCGAACCGTCGTTTTCCCTTCTTCTTCGCGCATTCTGGCCCGCTCCGCCTTCGCGGCGCTGGCAATGCTGCTGCTCTCCGCCACGGGCTGCGCACCGGAGATCGGTGACCGCTGCTCGGTGTCGACGGACTGCTCGGTGAACGGCGACCGCATCTGCGACACCGCCCAGCCGCGCGGCTACTGCACCGTGCAGGGCTGTGACCCGGACTCGTGCCCCAACAGCAGTGTCTGTGTGGAGTGGCGCTTCGAGCCCAGCCGCACCACCCAGACCTACTGCATGGAGCGCTGCAACTCCGGCTGCGGCCGGGAGGGCTACGAGTGCGTGGCCGACGACGACCCGCGCCTCGAGAGCGGCGGCACCAGCCTCGCCCGCGTCACCGACCTGGGTGGCCGGCGCGACGCGAAGTTCTGCGCCGCCGTGGCGGCCGAAGAGGTCACCAGCATGTCGCTCACGTCCTCGCCCAGCAGCTTGCCCGACGCCTCCACGCCGCTCTGAGGCGCCCGGCGGCTAGGCGCGCACCCCTGCCAGCAGCTGCGGCTCACGCTGCAGCGTGACGCCGAACGCTGCCTCCACGCGCGCAGCCACCTCGTCGGCCAGCGCCAACAGCTCGGCGGTGGTGCCGCCGCCGTGGTGCACCAGCGCAAGCGCGTGCTTGCTGCTGACGCCCACGTGTCCCCGCCGCAGCCCCTTCGTCACGCCAGCGCGCTCGATCAACCACCCCGCCGCCAGCTTCACGCGGCCGCCGCTCTCAGGCCAGCTGGGCAGCTCGCTCCCTGCGCTCACCACCCCCGCCGCCACCGCGCGCTCACGCACCTGCGTGGCCTGCGCCTCGCTCACGATGGGGTTCGTGAAGAACGAGCCCGCGCTGTGCGTGTCCACGTCGTCGGGGTCCAGCACCATGCCCTTCGCGCGGCGCAGGGCGACCACGGTGTCGTGCACCTGCTGGAGCGTGGGCTGCCCCTCCGGAACCAGCGCAGTGATGGCTCGCTCGAGCTCGGCGTAGCGCACGGCGGGTGGGCCACCACGCGTGAGCGCGAACGTCACCTCCAGCACCACGTAGCGGTGCGGGTCGCGCTTGAACACGCTGTCTCGGTAGGCGAACTCGCAGGCCTCACGCGTGAAGGTGACCTCGTCCAGCGTGCTGCGGTCCAGCGCGCGCACCGTGAGCAGAGTGTCCGCGACCTCTTGCCCGTAGGCCCCCACGTTCTGCACTGGGGTAGCGCCGGTGCTCCCTGGGATTCCCGCCAGGCACTCGAGGCCCGCAAGCCCCTGCGCCACGCTGGCGCTCACCACGCTGGGCCACGGCGTGCCGGCCTTCACGCGCAGCGCCACCCGCCCGTCATCCAGCGGCATGAGCGCGTGGCCGCTGGTCTCCATGGAGAGCACCAACCCGCGGAAGCCCTCGTCGGGCACGATGGTGTTGGAGCCGCCACCCAGCAGCGCCAGCGGCATCCCGCGGTCCGCCGCGTGGCGCACCGCTTGCAGCACGTGCGCGTCCTCGGTGGCGCGAGCGAAGTGCCGCGCCGAGCCCCCCAGCCCGAGGGTGGTTCGCCCGGCGAGGGGCACGTCGCGTTCGATCGGCACTCGGCTCATGCGCCTTCATAACTCAGGACCGACCGCAGCGGGTATGTCGAGCGCGAGGGCGGGGGCTGGCGTAGGATGCGGCCCCATGTCTCCCGGGACACCACCCTATGCGCGGCTCCTCATGCTCGGCGACGTCCACGCCGAGTCCGAGAGCGTGCAGCGCGTGCTCGACCACGCCGACGCGCACCTGGGCGTGGATGCGAGCCTGTGCGTGGGGGACATCGTGGACGGGGTGGGCGACGCGGACGCCACCCTCGCAATCCTGCGCGAGCGTGGGGTGATCACGGTGGCCGGTAACCACGAGCGCTGGTTCCTGCACGACGAGATGCGCCACCTGGCCAACTGCACGCCCACGCTGCGCCCCGAGAACCGGGCCATGCTGGAGGGCCTGCCGCGCACGCTGCGCCTGCCCACCATCGCCGGCGGCGCCATCCTGTGCCACGCCGTGGGCGAGGACGACGAGTCGTTCCTGCGCAGCACCACACGCGGGTACGACCTCCAGATCGAGGCCCTGCGCGAGCTCATGCTGGACCCGAGCGTGCAGTACATGCTGGCCGGCCACACGCACGAGCGCATGGTGCGGCGCTTCCAGGGGCTGGTCGTGGTCAACGCGGGCACCCTGCGGCGCGACGACTCCCCCGGCTTCATCGTGGTGGACTTCGAGCGCAAGCTCGTGCGCTGCTTCGACATCGGTGACCTGGGAGCGCGCATCGAGGAGCGCGAGCCGCTGGCCCTCCCGCAGCCGCTGCCGGTCCCCAGCCTCGAAGACGACGACCTGTACTGAGCAGGCCATAAACTCCGCTGGATCCGGCGGCGCCTGCGGGGTACACCCGCCGGCATGCTGGATCCGCGCTTCGTCACCGATAACCTGCCCGAGGTCAAAGCCGGGCTCGCCCGCCGTGGCTTCACCGACGAGGCCACGCTGGACCGCCTGGCCGCGCTCGCCCAGGCGCGCCGCGCCGCCATCGCCGAGACCGACGCGCTGCGCGAGCAGCTCAACCGCGAGAGCGCCGAGATGGCCAAGGTGGCCGACAAGCGCTCGCCCGAGTTCGCCGAGAAGCGCGACGCCCTGCGCGCGCTGGGTGACCGCATCAAGGCGTCCGAGCTGGCCGCCGACGCGGGCATCGCCGAGCTGGAGGCGCTGCTGCTCACGCTGCCCAACCTGCCCGCGCCCAGCACGCCCGACGGCAAGAACGAGCACGACAACGTGGAGCTGCGCGTGCACGGCCAGCGCCCCGAGTTCGGCTTCGAGCCGCTGGACCACGTGGCGCTCGGCGAGCGCCTGGGCATCCTCGACTTCGAGCGCGGCACCAAGCTGAGCGGGGCCCGCTTCGTGGTGCTGCACGGCTTGGGCGCGCGGCTCGAGCGCGGGCTCATGCAGTTCATGATGGACATCCACGCCGACGAGCACGGCTACCAGGAGGTCTGGGTGCCCGCGCTGGTGAAGGACAGCGCGCTGCGCGGAACGGGCAACCTGCCCAAGTTCGCGAAGGACCTGTTCCGCATCGCCAAGGACGCGGAGTGGGAGGCAGAGAGCGACGCCAGCGGCCACGAGCTGTACCTGATCCCCACGGCGGAGGTGCCCGTCACCAACCTGCACGCCGACGAGATCCTGGAGGCCGACACCCTGCCCCGCGCGTACTGCGCGTACACCCCCTGCTTCCGCAGTGAGGCCGGAGCCCACGGGCGCGACACACGCGGGATGATCCGCCAGCACCAGTTCGACAAGGTGGAGCTGGTGCGCTTCGTGACCCCCGAACAAGCGGAAGCCGAGCACGAGAAGCTCACGGCCCACGCCGAGGAGATCCTGAAGCGCCTCGGGCTGCACTACCGCGTGGTGCAGCTGTGCGCAGGCGACATGGGCTTCGGCTCGCAGAAGACCTACGACCTCGAGGTGTGGATTCCGTCGCAGAACACGTTCCGCGAGATCTCCAGCTGCTCGTGGTTCGGCGACTTCCAGGCCCGCCGCATGAAGGCCCGCTTCCGGCCAGCGCCCAAGCAGAAGCCACGCCTGCTGCACACGCTCAACGGCTCGGGTCTGGCCATTGGCCGCACGCTGGTGGCGCTGCTCGAGAACTATCAGCAGGCGGACGGCTCGGTCATCATCCCCGAGGCCCTGCGCCCCTACGTGGGCGGCCGCGAGCGCATCTCCCCGGCTGGCTGAGCCCCGGGCCGCGCATGCTCATCGTGGCAGCGTGCGCGGACGCCTTGCCACCGGGCGGCCCTCGACCTACTCTACGGCTGAATGAATCGTCATTCATTGTGAGGACACATGGAGAGCATTTTCCGACCGGGTCTGTTCGAGGGTGACGTCGCTATCGTGACGGGCGGTGGCACGGGCATCGGCCTCCTGGTGGCCGAAGAGCTGGGCCGGCTGGGCGCCAAGGTGGCCATCTGCGGCCGCCGCCCCGAGCCACTGCTGGAAGCCGCCACCAAGCTGGAGGCGCTGGGCATCGAGGTGCACCAGGGCAGCTGCGACATCCGCGAGCCCGAGTCCATCGACGCCATGCTGAGCGCCATCCAAGAGCGCTTCGGCAAGGTGGACATCCTGGTGAACAACGCCGGCGGCCAGTTCCCGAGCCCCGCGGCCATGATCTCCCCGAAGGGCTTCGGCGCCGTGGTGCGGAACAACCTGCTGGGCACCTGGAACATGACCCACGCGGTGGCCAACCGCTTCTTCATCCCGCAGAAGCGCGGCCGCATGGTGAACATCATCGCGCAGATCGCGCGGGGCTTTCCCGGCATGGTGCACACCGGGGCGGCGCGCGCCGGCGTGGAGAACATGACCAAGACGCTGGCCGTCGAGTGGGCCATGCACGGCATCCGCGTGAACGCGGTGGCGCCGGGCGTCATCAAGACCAGCGGCACCCGGCAGTACCCGCCCTCGCTGCTGGAGAACGCCATCAAGGCGTGCCCGGTGAAGCGCCTGGGCACGGGCGAAGAGGTCACGCACCTCATCACTTACCTGTGCTCCACCTACGCCGACTTCATCACCGGCCAGACCATGTACATCGACGGAGGCGCCAGCATCTGGGGCGAGCAGTGGTTCATCCCTGCCGACGTGCCGCAGTACCCGCCGTATCCGGTGCCCGAGGACTGAAGTGGGCACCCCGGACTGAAGTCTTTCAAGCCGTGGGTCCCAATCGAGCCTCGCCCCTCAGCGGATCACGATGCGCCGCGTGAGCCAGCGGTCGTCGTGGCGGTTCAGGTAGAGCGTCACGTCGTGCAAGTCGCCGCTGGCACGAAGGCGCAGGGCCACCACGGCCGAGCCACCGTCATGGTTCACGGTCTGCTGCACGGACTGCACGTCGCGTTGCTCGGCGAAGTCGAGCGCGGCGCGCAGCGTGTCGGCGGCGTCCACCTCGTCGCCCTCGGCGAAGTCCCGGTGACGGCCGCCCACGGTCACTTCGAGGGCCTCGCGCTCGGGTGCCACGTAGCGCAGCAGCTCGTCCACCCGGCGGCCGGGCTCCTCGCTGGTGAACACACTGGCGAGCTCCCCGAGGCGCTCGGTCTCGGTGACCACCAAGGCATCGGCCACCGCGGAGACGGCGCTGACCAAGACGAAGACCACCAGGAAGGGGAGGAAGATTCGGCGTAGCACGGGGGACGGTAGTGCACGCTGCATGCCACCCGGCGACAGGGCTCGAACATGCGGGGTTTCAGCGATATCGCGCGTGATCCCGGCCACCGGGTCCCAACGGACGGGCCAGCAGCGAGACAAAATGGCAGACCATGGTGGAGCGGTGATGACAGGGCGTCATCCCGACACCGCTCACTCGGTGATGAGCACCGCCACCACCGTGACGTTGTCGTCGCCGCCGTTGGCGTTGGCTTCCTTCACCAGCTCGGCCACCAGCTGCTCCATGTCGTCCCCGGCACGCGTGGCGATGGCGTTGATGGTGGCGTCTTCGATCATGCCGTTCAGGCCGTCGGAGCAGAGCACGTAGACGTCGCCGGGCTGCGGCGCGTCGGGCAGGAGGTCCACGGCCACCGAGTCCTGCATGCCGAGGGCGCGTGTGATGACGTTCTTGGGGAGCTCTGCCACCTGCTCGGCCGTCATGTCCGGCATGACCATGAGGTAGTCGTTGACCAGGCTGTGGTCACGCGTGAGCAGCTCGATGGCGCCGCGGCGCACGCGGTAGGCACGGCTGTCGCCCACGTGCGCGATGAACGTCTGCCCCTTGTCGCGGCTCAGGAGGATGCTGACCACCGTGGTCCCCATGCCGTGCACTTCGCGGTGCTTGACCGAGGCGTCGAAGATCTTGCGGTTGGCGATCTTGATGCCGGTCAGCAGGCGGTTCTCGTCCACCGAGAGGTGCGGGTCGAAGCTGAACGGCCACGTGGCGTCTTCCGAGCTGGTGGCTTCGAAGAAGGACGCGATGGCGTGCGTGGCCATCTTGCTGGCGACATCTCCGGCCCGATGGCCCCCCATTCCATCCGCGACGATGAACAGGCGGTGCTCCGGAAGGATGCAGAAGCTATCTTCGTTGTGCTCTCGATGCCTACCGACGTCCGAGAGACCTGCCGCGATGAAGTTCATGAAGGGTGCGGAACCTAAAGTGGAATTGGCGCTAAACGTCTCTCGCATGGGCCGATGTGTCAAGCTGCGCCCGGTGAAGACCTGGATTTTCATTCCCCTCTCCCTCGGGCTGCTGCTCCAAGCGTGCACGGGCGAGCCAGACCCACGCACGCTGCCGGGCATGCTGGAGTACGCCGCCCGCGCCATCGAGCGCCGTGACCCAAGAGCGCTGTTCCGCGTCATCGACGCGCGCTCGCGCCACGCCATGGCCTCCATCGTGGCCGATCGGCGCGCAGCGGCCGAGCTGATCCGCACCACCTACCCCGAGGACCAGCGGGCCGACGCGCTGGCCGAGCTGGGCTCGGCGGTGAACATGGAGGACGCCGCCGCGCTGTTCGCCGACCGCTGCGACCGCGAGTGCATGAGCGATCTGGCCGGGCGCATCGGCGCGCCGCTGAGCCAGCGCCAAGATGGCGACGAGCTGGTGGTGGAGACCCCCCGCGGCGGCACCCTGCGCGTCACGGGTGGCGGCGAAGACTGGTACGGCATCGTGTGGCGCTACGAAGAGCTGGACACCGAACGTCAGCGCGCCAACCAAGACCGGCTGCTGGTGGAGGCCAACGCCCGCACCTACCGGCTGCGCGCCGAGCAGTCCGCCGCGCTGGATGGGGAGGCCCCCACGGGCGACGACGAACCCAGCCCGGACGAGGAAGCGCCGACCGACGTGCCCGCTCCTGCCGAGGTTCCTGCCCCGCCCCCGCCGACCCCCGAGCTTCAGGAGCTCTGATGAGCGCCCGCAACATCGCGCTCATCGGCGGTGACGGCGTGGGCCCCGAGGTGGTGGCCGTGGGCGCCCAGGTGATCGCGGCCCTCCGCGAGGTCCGCGCACGTGACCTCTCGTGCGAGTCGTTCGACCTGGGCGCCGAGCGCTTCCTGCGCGACGGAGTCACGTTCCCCGACGACGTGCGCAGCCGCTTGAAGAGCGAGTTCCACGCCGTGCTGCTGGGCGCCGTGGGGGACCGCCGCGTGCCCGACAACCGTCACGCGCACGACATCCTGTTCGGCATGCGCTTCGGCTTCGACCTGTACGCCAACGTCCGCCCGGTGCTGTGCCTCTCCGACCGGCTGATGCCGCTCAAGGGCCGAAGCGCGAGCGACTGCGACTTCGTGGTGTTTCGCGAGAACACCGAGGGCCTCTACGCTGGCATCGGCGGCACGCTCAAGCAGGGCACGCCGCACGAGGTGGCCATCACGGAGGCGGTCTACACGCGCCTCGGGGTGGAGCGCATCATCCGAGCGGCCTTCGAGTTCGCGCGCCGCAGCGGGCGCCGCAAGGTCACGCTGGCCGACAAACACAACGCCATGCCCCACGCGCATGGGCTGTGGCTGCGCACGTTCCGCGAGGTGGCCGCCGAGTACCCGGAGATCGTGGCCGAGCAGCTGTTCGTGGACGCGCTGTGCCTGTTCGTGGTGCAGGACCCGGCGCGCTTCGACGTCATCGTGGCCTGCAACCTGTTCGGCGACATCATCAGCGATCTGGCCGCGGCGCTACAGGGCGGGATGGGCATGGCCCCCAGCGCCAACCTGCGGCCCAACGAGCCCGAGCACGTGGCCCTGTTCGAGCCGGTGCACGGCAGCGCGCCGGACCTGGCCGGAAAAGACCGAGCCAACCCGTTCGCCACCGTGCTCAGCGTGGGGATGATGCTGGCCCACTTCGGCTACCCGGAAGATGAGGAGCTCCTGCGCGGCATCGTCCGGGAGGGGCTTTTGAACGGAAACTGCACAGCGGACGTGGGCGGGGCGCTGGGCACGCGCGCGGTGGGCGACTGGGTGGTGTCGCGGATTCGGGCTTAGGGGCACCCCCGGCTGGAAGCCGAGGGTGCCCATAGAACCTTGCAGCATAGCGAATCGGCCACCTGGCGAGATCTGTAGGATCATCAGGCTTCAGTCCGGGGTGCCAATCGCTCTAGCGCAAGCCGTCTGCCGCCGTGCCTGAACCACCCGAGGCTGCTATGCCCCGGCCATGCTGACGCTTCGTGGCGCGCCTGCGCTCTCCGACCACCAGACGCAGAAGCTGTTCGAGCGGGTGCGAGCGGCTGCCCCCGGCGTGCGGGGTGTCTACGCGGAGTACGTTCACTTCGTGGAGCTGAGCGCTGCGCTCGACGACAAGGAAGGCGCGCTGCTGGACCGCTTGCTCGAGTACGGGCCGAGCGTGCCGCGCCGCAAGCTGGACGGGACCACGCTGCTGGTGGTGCCGCGCCTCGGCACGCGCTCGCCTTGGTCCAGCAAGGCCACGGACATCGCGCACATCACCGGGCTCACCAAGGTCACGCGCCTCGAGCGCGGGCTGCGCTACGTGCTGAAGGGGGAGCTCGAGCGCCCGGACGCCGACCTCGAAACCACGCTGAAGAGCGTGGCCGCGCTGCTGCACGACCGCATGACGCAGTCGGTGCTGCGCAGCGAGGCCGAGGCCGGCGCGCTGTTCCGCGTGGACGTGCCCACCCCGCTCACCAGCGTGGACGTTCTGGGGGCCGGGCGCGCGGCGCTCGAGGCCGCCAACCAAACGCTCGGGCTGGCGCTGGCCGACGACGAGCTCGACTACCTGGTGGACGCGTTCCGCACGCTGGGCCGCAACCCCAACGATGTGGAGCTCATGATGTTCGCGCAGGCGAACTCCGAGCACTGCCGGCACAAGATCTTCAACGCCAACTGGGTGGTGGACGGCAAGCCGCAGACGCGCTCGCTCTTCGGGATGATCCGCTACACGCACGAGCGGTCGCCCAACGGCATCCTGTCGGCCTACAGCGACAACGCGGCGGTCTTCGAAGGCAGCGAGGCGGAGCGCTTCTTCCCGGACGCCGAGCGGCGCGTCTACCAGAAGACCACCGAGCCGGTGCACGTGCTCATCAAGGTGGAGACGCACAACCACCCCACGGCCATCGCGCCGTTTGCGGGTGCGGCCACGGGCGCCGGCGGTGAGATCCGCGACGAAGGCGCCACCGGCCGCGGCGGCAAGCCGAAGGCAGGTCTCGCGGGCTTCTCGGTCAGCAACCTGCGCCTGCCGGACGCCATCCAGCCGTGGGAGCACGACTACGGCAAGCCCGAGCGCATCGCGTCGGCCCTGGACATCATGCTGGAGGGGCCGCTCGGCAGCGCGGCGTTCAGCAACGAGTTCGGGCGCCCCAACCTGGCCGGCTACTTCCGCACGTTCGAGCAGCGCTGCGCTGGGCCCGCGGGCACCGAGGTGCGCGGCTACCACAAGCCCATCATGATCGCGGGCGGCTACGGCAGCATCCGCGCGGGGCACGTGGAGAAGCAGCGCATCCCGCCGGGCGCGCACATCATCGTGCTGGGTGGGCCCGCCATGCTCATCGGGCTCGGTGGCGGCGCGGCCTCCTCCATGGCCAGTGGCCAGAGCGCCGAGGACCTCGACTTCGCCTCGGTGCAGCGCGACAACGCCGAGATGGAGCGGCGCTGCCAAGAGGTCATCGACCGCTGCTGGCAGCTGGGTGACGCGAACCCCATCGTGTCCATCCACGACGTGGGTGCAGGCGGCCTGAGCAACGCGCTGCCGGAGCTGGTGCACGACTCGGCGCGCGGGGCCAAGTTCGAGCTGCGCGCGGTGCCCAACGACGAGCTGGGCATGAGCCCGCTGGCCATCTGGTGCAACGAGTCGCAGGAGCGCTACGTGCTGGCCATCGCGCCCGACGCGCTGCCCATGTTCGACGCCATGTGCAAGCGTGAGCGCGCACCCTACGCGGTGCTCGGCCAGGCCACCGAGGAAGAGCACCTCACCGTCGCGGACGCGCACTTCCGCGACACGCCCATCGACCTGCCGCTGTCCGTGCTGTTCGGGAAGCCGCCCAAGATGACGCGCGACGTGCGCAGCATCGCCACGCTGCCGAAGCCGCTCGACACCAGCGACATGGACGTGCGCGAGGCCGCGCTGCGCGTGCTGCGCCTGCCCACCGTGGCGGACAAGACCTTCCTGATCACCATCGGCGACCGCACGGTGACCGGCCTGGTGGCGCGTGACCAGATGGTGGGGCCCTTCCAGGTGCCCGTGGCGGACTGCGCCGTGACCACCGCCGGCTTCGACACCTACGTGGGCGAGGCCATGGCTCTCGGCGAGCGCACGCCCATCGCGCTGCTGGAGCCTGCGGCGTCCGCGCGCATGGCCATCGGCGAGGCCATCACCAACCTGGCGGCCGCGCCCATCGAGCAGCTGTCGCTGGTGCGCTTGAGCGCCAACTGGATGGCACCGGCTGGGCACCCCGGCCAGGACGCCGGCCTGTTCGACATGGTGAAGGCCATCGGCATGGAGCTGTGCCCCGCGCTCGGCATCGCCATCCCGGTCGGCAAGGACAGCATGTCCATGCGCACCACGTGGCGCGAGGGCGACGAGGCCAAGAGCGTCACGGCGCCGCTGTCGCTCATCGTCACGGCCTTCGCGCCGGTGTTCGACGCACGCAAGGCGCTCACCCCACAGCTGCGCCGCGACCGCGGGGACACGGTGCTGGTGCTCATCGACCTGGGCATGGAGCAGAACCGTCTGGGCGCGAGCGCGCTGGCGCAGGTGTACGAGCAGCTGGGCGACGAGCCCGCGGACCTCGACGACCCGGAGCTGCTCATCGGCTTCTTCGACGCCATCCAGCGCCTCAACCGCGAGCGGCGCGTGCTGGCCTACCACGACCGCTCCGACGGCGGCCTCTTCGCCACGCTGGCCGAGATGGCCTTCGCGGGCGGCACGGGGCTCGACATCCGGCTGGACGGCCTGGGCGGCGAGGCGCTGCCCATCCTCTTCAACGAAGAGCTGGGCGCGGTCATCCAGGTGCGCAGCGACGACCTCGAGGAGGTGCTGCTCACGTTCGCGTCGCACGGCCTCAACGGCTGCGCGCACGCCATCGGCAAGCTGCGCGACGACGACCAGCTGTGCTTCTCCCTGCACGGCAAGGTGGTGCTGGACGAGTCGCGCGTGTTCCTGCGCGACATCTGGAGCGACACCACGCACCGCATGCAGGCGCTGCGCGACGACCCCACCTGCGCCGACGAAGAGCAAGAGGCCCGCACGGACCCGACCGACCCGGGCATGAGCGTGAGCGTGCCCTTCGCGCCCGGTGAAGACGTGGCCGCGCCGTTCATCAACACCGGCGTGCGCCCGCCCATGGCCATCCTGCGCGAGCAGGGCGTCAACGGGCAGGTGGAGATGGCGGCCGCGTTCGACCGCGCCGGCTTCGAGTGCGTGGACGTGCACATGAGCGACCTGCTCTCGGGCGAGGTGTCGCTCTCGCGCTTCCGCGGCCTCGCCACGTGCGGCGGCTTCAGCTACGGCGACGTGCTCGGCGCCGGTGAGGGCTGGGCCAAGAGCGTGCTCTACAACACGCGCGTGCGCGACGAGTTCGAGGCCTTCTTCCATCGCCGCGACACGTTCGCGCTGGGCGTCTGCAACGGCTGCCAGATGATGAGCACGCTGCGCGAGATCGTGCCCGGCGCCGAGCTCTGGCCGCGCTTCGTGCAGAACCGCTCGCTACGCTTCGAGGCGCGCCTCAGCCTGGTGGAGATCCGCCGCTCCCCCAGCCTGTTCTTCGAGGGCATGGAGGGCGCGCGTCTGCCCATCGCGGTGGCGCACGGCGAGGGCCGCGCCGAGCTCGAGGGGCACGACCACCAGCTGCGCCTGGAGGACGAGAGCCTCATCGCGATGCGCTTCGTGGACAACCGCGGCAACGTGGCCCACACCTACCCCGCGAACCCCAACGGCTCGCCGGGAGGCATCGCCAGCGTGACCACGCCGGACGGCCGCGTGACCATCATGATGCCGCACCCGGAGCGCGTGTTCCGCAGCGTGCAGCACAGCTGGCGCCCAGACGGCTGGGGCGAGGCGGCGCCCTTCCTGCGCATGTTCCGCAACGCACGCGTCTGGGTGGGCTGAACACCGCCGCGATGGTGTATGGTCCCCGCATGGAGATCGACAAGAGCCAAGCCATCGCCATCGCCGCCTTCGCTCGCTTCGACGGGGACGTGACCGACCCCTTGCTGCGCGGCGTGAGCGCGGCCTACTGCTTGATCGCCTGCGCGGACGGCGACCTGGACGACGCCGAGCTACGCGAGTACGTGCGCCTGGCCGAGAGCGACGCCCGCTTCGAGAAGGTGGACCAGAGCAAGTTGGCGCAGGCCCTGCGCACCTTCGCCGAGGCGCTTCAGACCGACTTGCAGGTGGGCCGCACGCGGGCGCTCGAGCTGGTGCGCGAGGTGGGCAAGGACGCCGCCACGCGCACGCTGCTGCTGGATGCGGCCAAGCTGGCCATGCAGGCCAACGCGAACGTCACGCGCAGCGAGATCGGCGCGCTGCGCGACCTGTGCATGGCGCTGGGGGTCAACCCGCGCGATCATCTCCCCGACTGACGGGAGCCGCGCCCGGGGCATAGCCCTGCACCTCGGCCAGCCCGAACTCCTTGCGGCTCATGGCCACGTAGTGGTGGCCCACGTCGATCTGTGCACCCTCGAGCACCCGCGCGCCCGTGCCGTCCAAGCGCGCGTTGAAGGTGGCCTTGCGGCCCGTGTGGCAGATGGTCTTGATCTCCTCGAGCCGGTCCGCCCAGGCCAGCAGGTACTGGCTGCCCTCGAAGGGCTCACCACGAAAGTCCGTGCGCAGGCCGTAGCAGAGCACGGGCACGTCCAGCTCGTCGGCGACCAGGGTCAGCTGCAACACCTGCGTCTTGCTCAGGAACTGCGCCTCGTCCACCAGCACGCAGTGCAGCGGCTGCTGCGCCACGTCGTCGCGCACGCTGGCGAAGAGATCCGCGTCGCGCTCGAACACACGTGCGTCGGCCTGGAGCCCGATGCGGGACGTGATCTTGCCCTCGCCGTAGCGCCCGTCGATGCGCGGCGCGAAGAGCAGGCAGCGCATGCCCCGCTCCTGGTAGTTGTGCGCCGACTGCAGCAGCGTGGTGCTCTTCCCGGCGTTCATCGCGGAGTAGTAGAAGTAGAGGCTGGCCATGGGCGCCTGAGGTTACACTGCACCCATGAGCCGTCGACCCCCACTCACCCTCACGCCTGCAACGTCTCTCGCGAGCCTCTGGCTCACGCTCCTGCCGGCCGCCATGGGCTGCGGCGGTGGTGGCGGCGACAACACGCCCGCCGACCAGGGTCCACGCCCCGATCGGGGTGTCCCGGCAGAATGCGACTACGTGCACGACAGCGCCCTCTCGCAGGGTGAGCCGGCCGCGCTCGCGGGCACCACCGAGGCGCACAACGTCTGGCGGCACCGCGTGGGCCTCGACCCGCTCGAGTGGGACGACGGCATCGCCGACCACGCGCAGGACTGGGCCGACCACCTGGCCGCCACCAACAACTGCGGGCTCGAGCACAGCAGCAACGCGGACCGCGCCAACATCGCGGGCTTCAGCAGCCTGGGACAGAACCTGGCCGGCAGCACCGGCGGACTGAGCGGCGTGGGCGCCACCACCAACTGGGCCAGCGAGCGCAGCGAGTACGACTTCGGCACGCCCGTCACGCAGGGCAACTTCGGGGCCTTCGGGCACTACACGCAGATCGTCTGGGCCGACACCACCGCGCTCGGCTGCGGCGTGGCCACCTGCGGCGGGGCCACCGTGGTGGTCTGCGAGTACGGCACCGCGGGCAACTTCCTGGGCGAGACGCCGTACGGCGAGGCTACCGGGGAGTGCCTGGACCTCGACAACGACGACATCCTGCAGGGCGACGACGCGGACGACACCGCGCGCTGAGTCGTGCGGTGAGTGCTGGCTATCGGCGTGTGTATCGGTCCAACCAAGCGAGGATGCGGCTCGCTGCACGGTCGTCGATCCCGGTGATGCGTTTGACCCGATCGTATGCGCGGAGCAGCATCTTGTCTGCCCAGATCAGCCCGCGTTTCGTGCGGCTGTCACCAGGGCGAGCGCGGTACTCGGTGGACCTGACGCGAACGGGCTCGCCCTCCGTGAAGTAGTAGAGCGCGATCGAGCGGCGCGTCTCGTGCTCGGGGCACGCGTACGGATCAGGGTGGCCGTGAAAGGTGTCGACTAGTACCGCCGCCCGGAAATCCGATCCGAGTTTGCGCATGACGGAAATAGAAGTGTGCGGTGGGGGGTTCAGGGGCGATGAGTCGTGGGCCGAAGGCGCGGACAACGTTCATCCCTTTGCTTGAGCGTCATCGCGTTCGTGAGCTGGCCTCGAGCCGGACGGCGCCTTTCGAGGCTGTCCGACGGGCACGCATGATCCTCTCACTGGCAGCAGGCGTAGGCACCACCGAGACCGCGCGGGCGTTGGGCACGTGCGACCGCTCGGTCAGGAAGTGGCGGGCGCGCTGGGAGCAGGCCCCTGTCGTCGAGTCTCTTCGCGACGGCGACCGTCCGGGTCGACCGCGCGTGATCGTGGCGGAGACGCGCTGCACCGTGCTCCAGCTCGCATGCGACAAGCCCGACAAGCTGCTCACTCCCTTCCGCGACACCTGGACACAGGGCGCGCTATCGATGGCTCTCACGTTGCGCACGGGGTCGCAATCAGCCGTAGCTCAGTTCAGCGGATCTTGAGCGCGAAGGGGCTCAAGCCTCATCGCGTGCGGCAATGGCTCCACAGCCCCGACCCGTGTTTCCGCGAGAAGGTGGCGCGCATCTGCGACCTGTACCGCAACCCGCCTGCCGACGCCGTCGTGCTCTGCATCGACGAGAAGCCTTTGCAGACGCTGGAGCGCCGGTTCCCAACGACGGTCGGACCGGACGGTGTCGTTCGGCGCGACTTCGAGTACGTGCGACATGGCGTCGGACACCTGCTCGCGGCGCTGAACGTCGTGACGGGAGAGGTCACCACCGAGGTGGTGGACAAGCGCGACGCCGCGACCCTGACGCGCTTCATGCAGGCCGTGGCGCGACGCTATCGAGGCAAGCGCGTGATCGTCGTGGGACAACCTGAACATCCATCACGAGGGCAAGGATGACCGCTGGGAGCGCTTCAACGCAGACCGCAGCACCCCTTCGAGTTCGTGCACACGCCGGTGCACGCCTCGTGGGTCAACCAGGTCGAGCTCTGGTTCTCCATCCTCCAACGTCGCGTGATCCGTCACGGTTCCTTCGAGCACCAAGGTCGCATCAAGCAGGAGGTCGAGGCCTTCGCTCGCTACTGGAACCTCTACGAGCGCAAGCCCTTCCGGTGGACGTTCGATGGCTGCTTTGAACAGCCCCTGCTTCGTGCGGCATGATGCGGCGCCATGCCGAAATTCGCCGCTGAGCCCTACGACGTCGAAGGAACCCACTCGTTCTTCCACAGCCGCAAAGGCTTCCAGCACCTTCGCGCACGCCGAC
Source organism: Sandaracinaceae bacterium (assembly GCA_016706685.1). Classification (NCBI taxonomy): domain Bacteria; kingdom Pseudomonadati; phylum Myxococcota; order Polyangiales; family Sandaracinaceae; species Sandaracinaceae bacterium. The sequence goes on from JADJJE010000005.1 coordinate 183,437, forward strand.
GCGGTGAGTTCCTCACCGTCGTCTCGGGCCCAGAGCGCGACGCCATCAACCACTTCAGCCTGCGGCGCGTAACCAAGCAGTGGTGGGAACCGAGGTACCCACCTCCGCCGGCCGCTGGGAGCAGGTCGGCCTCCGCGCCAACCGCATGGAAATCTTCAGTGCCCTGCTCACCGACTACCCTTGGCTACTCGCTCCCCGCGAGTGAAACTCGGAGCGAACTTCCGATCCGCGGTACTAGACCTGCCCCGAATTTGTGGACACCCCGTTTATCGCGATGATGCGCAGGAGGAGTCCCAAGTGACGAAGAGAAAAAAGAGAACCTTCACCACCGAGTTCAAGCAGGACGCGGTCCGGATATTCGAGTCCGGGGAGAGGACGATCGCGGAGGTCTCGCGGAGCCTGGACGTGGCCCCGTCAGTGCTGCGGAGCTGGGTCAAGCAGCAGGCGGTGGACGCGGGCAAGGGGACACCGGGTGCCCTGACCACGACCGAGCGTGACGAACTCACAAAGCTGCGACGCGAGGTTCGGCAGCTCAGAGAGGACCGCGAGATTCTAAAAAAAGCGGCAACCTTCTTCGCGAAGGAAAGGGGATGAGATTCAAGTTCATCCTCGCGGAGAAGGGCAATCACTCGGTCACGGCACTCTGCCGGGTCATGCAGGTCGCGATGTCTGGGTACTACGCCTGGGTGCACCGTCCGGAGAGCGCTCGAGCCAAGGCGGACCACCTCTTGCGGGCCAAGGTGCGGGTCTCGCATGCAACCAGCCGCCGCACGTACGGCAGCCCGCGCGTGCATGCCGACCTCCAGGCCGAGGGCTTCACCGTGAGCCGCAACAAGGTCGCGCGCCTCATGCGCGAGGAAGGCCTACAGGGATGCGTCAAGAAGGCCTTCCGCAAGACCACCGACTCCAACCACGACCTCGCGATTGCGCCCAACACGCTGGACCGCCAGTTCGAGGTGGCCGCGCCCAACACCGCGTGGGTCACGGACATCACGTTCGTGTGGACCTGGGAGGGATGGATGTACTTGGCGGTCATCGTCGACCTCTTCTCGCGCCGTGTCGTGGGGTGGGCTGCCGCTGACCACATGCGCACAGAGCTGGTCACCAGCGCGCTGCAGATGGCCCTGGGCAGGCGCTGCCCGGACGACGGGCTACTCCACCACTCGGACCGCGGCAGCCAGTACGCCAGCGGCGACTACCGCAAGCAGCTGCGCGACAACGGCATCGTCTGCAGCATGAGCCGCAAGGCCAACTGCTGGGACAACGCCGTCGCCGAGAGCTTCTTCGCCACCATCAAGAAGGAGCTCATCCACCGCCGTCCCTGGACGACGCGCGCCGCGGTGCGCGATGCCATCGCAAACTACATCGAGATATTCTACAACCCGCAGCGACGGCACTCGGCGCTCGGCTACCTAAGCCCCGCCGAGTTCGAGCGGCGCGAGCAGCCCATGGTCATTCTGGCAGCGTAAGAAAACCGTCCACGAATTCGGTTCAATTCCAACTTCGCGGGTGCGTGGTCCATCGGCTTCCGTGAGAGCGTGCGCTATGGGTTCGGCGTGGTGGGCGTCACGGTGCGTGCCTGGGCCAGTCGGCGGGGCGCCCTCGACGACGAACGCTTCAGAACACGGTAGGAAAGATTGGTCATCGCGCCGCGTGTCGCGGCCAATAGGGGCTTGGCGGCTGGCTGCTATTGACCTACAGTCAATAGCACTCGCATGACCTACGACTACATCATCATCGGCTCCGGGTTCGGGGGCAGCGTCTCGGCACATCGGCTCACGGAGAAGGGCTACCGCGTGCTGGTGCTGGAGAAGGGCAAGCGCTTCGGCAAGGCCGACTTCCCCAAGGACAACCGCGACCTGAAGCGCTGGATGTGGAAGCCCTCGGCGGGCCTGCACGGCATCTTCCAGATGTCGTTCTTCGACCACGTCACCGTGATGCACGGCGTGGGCGTGGGCGGTGGATCGCTGACCTATGCGAACACGCTGCCCACCCCGCAGACGGCGTTCTTCGAGAGCAAGAGCTGGGCGCACTTGGCCAACTGGAAGCAGGAGCTGGCCCCGCACTACGCCACCGCCAAGCGCATGCTGGGCGCCACGCGCTACCCGCTGGTCACGTACCAGGACACCATCATCGAGCAGATCGCGAAGGACATCGGGCGCGAGGACCACTACGGCCCCACCGAAGTGGCCGTGTACTTCGGCGAGCCGGGTAAGAAGAGCGCGGACCCGTACTTCGATGGCCAGGGGCCCGACCGGGTGGGCTGCACGCAGTGCGGCGCGTGCATGACGGGCTGCCGCGTGGGCGCGAAGAACACGCTGGACCAGAACTACCTCTACCTGGCCGAGAAGGCCGGCGCCGTGGTCATGCCGGAGCGCGAGGTGATGGCCGTGCGCCCAAAGGCCGGCGGCGGCTATCGCGTGGAGACCAAGCCGTCGATCACCAAGGGCCCCGACGAGGTGTTCGAGGCGGCCAACGTGATCTTCTCGGGTGGCGTGATGGGCACCATCCCGCTGCTGCTGAAGATGAAGGAGGACCCGAAGGGCCTGCCCAAGCTGTCCAACCGCCTGGGCGCCTCCGTGCGCACCAACAGCGAGGCGCTCTTCGGCGTGGTGGCGCCGGATCTCGACGGCAACATGGCCGAGGGCATCGCCATCACGTCCATCCTGCACACGGACGACCACAGCCACATCGAGCCGGTGCGCTACGGCCACGGCAGCGACTTCTTCCGCTGGATGGTGCTGCCGCACGCGCCGGGCAAGAACTTCGTGGCGCGCCTGGGCGGTGCGGTGAAGCAGTTTGCGCAGCGCCCCGGCTTCGTGAAGCGCGCCTACAGCATCCCGCGGGAAGAGTTCGCCGAGAAGACGGCCACGCTGCTGTTCATGCGCACGCTCGACGGCACGCTGTCGCTCAAGTTCGGGCGCAGCGCGCTCAACGGCTTCACGCGCCAGCTGGTGAGCGTGCTGGACGACCCGAAGGACGCCCCGCAGGCGTTCATGGAAGACGCCACCGACCTCGCGCGGCGCTTCGCCGAGAAGGTGCAGGGCATCGCGGTCAGCATGGTGAGCGAGACGCTCTTCGGCTCACCGTCCACGGCGCACATCCTGGGCGGCGCGTGCATGGGCCGCTCCGCGAGCGAGGGCGTGATCGACGCGCAGCACCGCGTGTTCGGCTACGACGGCCTCTACGTCATCGATGGCTCGGCGGTGTCGGCCAACCCCGGCGTGAACCCATCGCTCACCATCACGGCGCTGGCCGAGCGCGCCATGAGCTTCATCGCGGCTCGTGGCGAGGCCTCTGCCGCCGCCGAGTGAGGCGTGAGCCGCGCTGGTCGTCAGCGCGACGCCTCGCCCCGCTCCGCGCGGGCCTCCTCGCGGGGAGCGGAGGCCGGCAGCAGGGCGTTCAGGGCGTCGCGCAGCTGGTCCATGTCGTAGGGCTTGCTCAGGAACGACACGTTCGAGCCCTCCATGCGCGCGCGCAGCGTGGGGCTCTCGTGATAGCCCGAGACGAAGAGAAAGGGCATCTGCGCGCCGCGCTCGCGCAGCGCGTCTAGGATCTCCACCCCCTGCATGCCGGGCAGCACCACGTCGCTCAGCACCAGGGACACCTCGCGCGGGTGCGCGGCATAGAGCTCGAGGGCTTGCTCGCCCGACGCGGCCTCGAGCACGTCGTAGCCGAAGCGCTTCAGGATCTCGACGCCGCTCGTGCGCACCACGTCTTCGTCTTCGATGTACAGCAGCGTCTGGCGTCGCCCGGCACCGCGCACCTGCGTGACGGGCGCCGGGACTGCGGCGGCAGCCTCCTGCTGGCTGGCGGTGGCCTCGGCGTCGAGCGGCAGGTCCACGGTGAAGCGCGCGCCACGGCCGAGCTCGCTCTTGGCCTCGATGGTGCCGTCGTGCTGCCGCACGATGCCGTGGCAGCTGGCCAGGCCCAAGCCCGTGCCCTCGGTGGGCCCCTTGGTGGTGAAGAACGGGTCGAAGATGCGGTCCATGATGTCCGGGTGGATGCCCGTTCCGCTGTCTTCCACGATGAGCTGAGCCCGCGCGGACTCGCCCTCCCCGGTCACCCGCAGCTCGACGCGAATCTGACCCTGGCCGTCGACCAGCGCGTCGCGCGCGTTGGACACCAGGTTGAGCAGCAGCTGCTCCAGCTGGGTGGGGTTGCCGCGCACCATGACCGGCGACTCCGGCAGCACCAGCGTGAGGTTCACGCGCTCGTCCACCAGCCGTCGCACCAGCGGCTCGGCCCCCGCCATGAGCTCGCGCCACGAGAGGCTGTGCACCGCCATGGGACGCGCGCTCGCGAACTGCAGCAGGCGCGAGACCAGGCTGGCAGAGCGCTTGCTGGCGTCCAGGATCATCTGGAAGTCCAGGAAGGCCGCGTGGTCCTTCGGGACGTGGCGCTTGCCCAGCTCGGCGGACGCCATGATGGCCGTGAGCATGTTGTTGAAGTCGTGCGCGATGCCGCCGGCTAGACGCCCCACGCTCTGCATGCGCTGCGCCGCCATGGCCTTCGACTGCATGGCGCGCTGCTCGGTGACGTCGCGCGCGGTCACCAGCAGGAGCCGTGACGAGGTGGTGACGGGCAGCTGGCTGAGCGTGAGCTCCACCTCGATGGGCTCGCCCGCGCACGTCAGGACCTCGAGGCTCTCGGTCACGCCACCCTCGGACGCGTAGCCGCGCGCCATCAGGTGCGCCACGCTCTCCGCCGCAGCGGGCCCCACGAACTGCTGCAGGGTCAGCTCGGGGTACTTCTCGGGCGACCACCCGAAGCGCCGCTCGAGCGAGCCGTTGGCGTAGAGGAAGCGCCCGTCCGGCGCCAACAGCGCCAGCAGGTCGTGGCCGTGGTTGATCATGGCGCGCAGCGCGTCGTCGCGGTCGCGCGTGCGGGCCATCACGCGGGCCGCCCCGCCGATGGAGATCAGGATCAGGAGCGCCGCAGCCCCGAGCACGCTCCACTGCACCAGCCCACGGATGCGGCGCGACCCCTGGTTGAGGCTCGCCGAGAACTGCACCCCCAGGCTGTCGAGCCGCGCGCTGAGCGACTCGAGCTGGTGATACTCGTCTTCGAAGTCCTCCACGCGGGCTCCCGCCAACCGGCGCTCGCGCACGTGGTTGGCCAGCGCGACCAGGCGCTCCACCTCGGCGTCGCCGGCCTCCCAGATCTCGATGGCGCGGGCCATCTCCTCGATGACGTTCGAGTAGGGGAACAGCGTGACCATGGCGGCCGCGTCGTCGGGGTGATTGAGCGCGTCCTCGAAGGCCGCCGCCGCCACGTCCGGCTGGGGCGGGTGGCTCTGCAGCGCCTCACGCGCGCGACGGTCGGCCAGCGGGACGGCCACGCGGCGTTGGTACGCGCGCCACTGGTGCTCGTCGCCCGTGCGGATGTAGCGCTCGAGGTAGCGCACCGCGTCCTTCTGCGCCTTGATGTAGTGGCCCTCTGCGGTGATGTAGGCCTGCGTGGAGACCATCATCTGGGCGCCCAGGCTGATGAAGACGAGCAGCGCACCCACCACCACCACGAGCACCACGGCCAGCAGCGCCAGGTGCCTGGGGGGAGCCGGGCGGGCGACGAGATGTTGGCTCCTTTCCTTCACGAACCCTCCTCCAACAGGCGCGCTGCAGCGTTCCAGCGCCGAACCGATGGCCAATGGTGGCATAGGGCCGTGGCCGAGCACCAGCCCGCGAGTGGGGACGGTCTGCCGAGCTGAGCGCGCGGCGAGGCGTCAGCCCTTACCGGCCACCTTGGACCAGGAGTCCTTGAGCGCGATGGTGCGGTTCAGCACCAGGCCGTCCGGCGTGCTGAGCGGGTCCACGGCGAAGTAGCCCATGCGCTCCAGCTGGAGCCGCGAGAACGGCGCGAAGTCACGCACCGCCGGCTCGACCTTGCAGCCCGGGAGGATCTCGAGCGACGCGGGGTTCAGGAACTCGAGGAAGTCCTTGTCGTCGTGGCCGAGCGGGTTCTCTTCGGTGAAGAGGCGGTCGTAGAGGCGCACCTCGGCGTCCACCGCGTGGCGCGCGCTGACCCAGTGCACGGTGCCCTTCACCTTGCGGCCATCGGGCGAGTTGCCGCCGCGCGACTCGGGGTCCCACGTGGCGCGCAGCTCGATGACCTCGCCGGCGTCGTTCTTCACCACACGGTTCACGGTGAGCAGGCAGGCGCCGCGCAGGCGCACCTCGTTGCCGGGGAACAGGCGCCAGAACTTGGGCGCCGGCACCTCCATGAAGTCTTCCTGGTCCACGAAGAGCTCGCGGCAGAAGGGCACAGCACGCGAGCCAGCCGCCTCGTCGCCCGGGTTGAGCGCCAGGTCGAAGCTCTCCTCGGCGTCCTCGGGGTAGTTCTCGATGACCACGCGCAGCGGCCGCAGCACGCCCATGAGGCGCGGGCTGGTGGCGTTCAGGTCTTCGCGGATGGCGTGCTCCAGCAGCGTGACGTCCACGAAGCTGTCGCGCTTGGCCACGCCAATGCGCTCGCAGAAGGCTCGGATGGACTCGGGCGACACACCGCGGCGGCGCAGGCCGGCCACCGTGGGCATGCGCGGGTCGTCCCAGCCGCTCACGTGCCCGGCGGCCACCAGCTTCTGCAGGCTGCGCTTGCTGAGCACCGTGTAGGTCAGGTTCAGGCGCGCGAACTCGATCTGGCGTGGCGGGTCCACCACGCCCAGCTGCTCCTGGAACCAGTCGTAGAGCCCGCGGTGGTTCTGGAACTCGAGGGTGCAGATGCTGTGCGTCACGCCCTCGATGGCGTCCGACTGCCCGTGGGCCCAGTCGTACATGGGGTACATGGGCCACTCGGTGCCGGTGCGGTGATGCGGCACCTTCAAGATGCGGTACATGACGGGGTCGCGCAGCTTGAGGTCCTTGCTGGCCATGTCGATCTTGGCGCGCAGCACGTGGGCGCCCTCGTCGAACTCGCCCGCGCGCATGCGACGGAAGAGCGCCAGGTTCTCGTCCACGCTGCGGTCGCGGAAGGGGCTGGCCACGCCCGCCTGATGGAAACTGCCGCGCCCATCGCGAATGGCCTCGAGCGACTGGCTGTCCACGTAGGCCTTGCCGGCCACGATGAGCTTCTCGGCCATGTCGTACAGCTGCTGGAAGTAGTCCGACGCGAAGTAGCAGTGGTCGCCCCACTCGAAGCCCAGCCAGCGCACGTCCTCCTGGATGCTGGTGACGAACTCGGTGTCTTCGTTGGCCGGGTTGGTGTCGTCGAAGCGCAGGTTGCAGTGCGCGCCCGGGAGCTTCTGCGCCAGGCTGAAGTTGGTGATGATCGACTTGGCGTGGCCGATGTGCAGGTAGCCGTTGGGCTCCGGCGGGAAGCGCGTCACCAGGCGCGTTCGGCCAGCGTCGATCTCGGCCTGCACCAGCTCGTCGACGAAATTGGGGGCGCGGTCATCGGGCTTGCCACCGGGGGCGCTCTTGGGGGTCTCGCTCACGGCGCGCACGCTAACACCCGATCCGTGGGAAGGGTAGTTGCGGACGTCCGAGGGCCCGGAGTGCCCGCACCGGGTCTGGCGCCGGCGCTCTGCGGCTTGCCATACTGCTGGGATGCGTCGATTCCTGGGTGTCCTCGCGTCCTCGGCGGTCCTGGGCTTCTGCGCAGCGAGTTCGTCGGCTGCGGAACCCCTGACCATCGAGCGGGTGCTGGTGGTCGGGCGGGCCGAGCCTGGGGGGCTGTGGACCGATGCCCCCACCGAGGCGCGAACGGGCAGCGGTGCCGAGCTGTCCGTGGTGGTGCTGGCGCGGGAGGGACGGCGGCGCGTGGTGCTGGCGGATGCTGCCGTGGTCCCGCTGCGGATCGAAGGTCGTCGGGTGGCCGACCGCGAGCGGCGCGACGTGGAGGCCCTGGGTCCCGCGGAGGTGCGCTGGTCCACCGTGGAGCCGCACGGCTTCCGGGTGGGCCCGGCTGCAAACGGAGCCACGGCGCCGTACTACACGAACGTGTCCACCACGGCCGAGGACTTCGGACGCTGGCTCGGGTACGACACCATCGACTACTTCGAGACGGTCCAGGGCACGTGGGCAACAGGCGCGGAGGCACGACGACGGGCCGCGGCGGTCACGTCGTCCGAGGCGGGCGCCGTGCAGGTGCAGGGAGTGGGCACGGTCCGCTACAAGGTGGAGCTGCGCCTCGCGTCCGGCGCCACGTTCAGCAGCCCGGGCGCCGAGGCCGTGGACCGCTTCGGCCTGCTTCCCAGCGTGCACCGCGTGTCGGTGCGCCCCGCGGACGACTTCATGGGCTGGCTCGGGGCCTACCTGCTGGTGCCCGAGGTGTTCGGCTCGGCAGGCGGCGGGGCCAACCACCAGACCGAGCGGTTCACGGGCGCCGACTGCGCCGACGTCATGGTGGGCGCGTTCCGACGCATGGGCCGCACCGACGTGCGCTACACCAACGTGGCCGGGCTCGTGCGACACACCCGGGTGGTGGCCGAGCCCACGGTCATCAGCGAGCGCGGCCAGCCCGAGCGCCCCATCGCGGCGGTGCAGCGCGGTGACCTGATTCGCATCGACTACGGCGGCGCGTATGCGGGCCGCACACCGCGCACCTGGGACCACGTGGCCGCGCTGTGGGAAGACCGGAGCGACCCGAACGGTCCGCATCGCGGCGCTGCTGACGGGCAGCTGGACGGCTTCGATGTGGTGGCCCACATGGGACACCCGCGCTTGAAGATCGAGCCCCTCGGAGAGCAGATGCCCGCCACGGTGGACGTGCTGCGCTGGCGCGAAGGACGCCCGCGCCACACGCGCTAGTCGCCCCTCAGACCTTCTCCCAGCCGCCTCCGCGCTGGCGGCGGCGATGCTCGGGGCGCAGCTCACTGCGGGCATCCGGGCGCAGCAGCTCGCAGGGATCGAAGTAGTGCAGCGTGCGGGCCAGCCCCATCATGGGCGGCAGCGGCAGGTCTGCGAATTCGGTCTCGGTGGGGCACCGGTGATGCCAGAGCGCCTCGGTGGACGGCACCTCCTCGAACACCAGCACCTCCTTGATGCCACCGTTGCAGTTGGTGGACACCACCAGCACGTCGCCCGGCAGCTCACCACGCTGCAGCACGCGCAGGATGACGTCGTGGTGGAACTCGCCCTGCGTGTGATGCGCCAGGAGCTCGTAGCCCCCGTGGCGGGCGTTCAGCTGCTCGAGCAAGGCGCCGAGCACGAGCGTGGCGGCGAGGTCTTCGACGAGGGTGCGCATGAATTCAGCGTAGCCGGCGGCGCGTCACAAACAAGAGCGCGCCGGGGACGTCGGCTGGGAGGTCAGTCCACGGAGACCTCGCCATTGCGGAGCCACTGGCCGTTGTCGAGCCGCACGAACACCGCGCGCTTGCCACACCCTGCTGCGCCATATTCGATGACGAGGTCGCGGTGATAGCGTTCAGACCCGGTTGTCGAAGAACCCGTGGTGACCGGCACTACGCTGACTTGTTCCTCGTTACACGCGAAGTCGAACGCAGCCCTCGTTCGCACCGTTTCAGCACCCTGCCGGTTGTAGCTGGCGATGCGGCCAGCACAGCCGAGCACGCAAACCACCAGCAACGTCGCCGCCACAACCCCTCGACCATCAACCCTAGCCATCGTGATGTTCTCCCTCTCTGTGCGAGTCCGGATACGCCCTGCGCGCGCTGCGCTCCGCCCGCGACACTACCACATCGCTCGCGATCGAGGGAAGCCGGTGCCACGTGGGTGAGCACGTCCGCAGCCCTCGAACCGTGATATCTCACGCAGCATGACCTCTGGTTCGCAGCGCACCGTGTTCTTGGGCATCGCGCTCGGCGCCCTCGGCGGGCTCGCGGCACGGCTCCTCGCCCCGGCCGCGGTCACCACCGCGCTCGTCGACTACGTGGCCGCGCCACTCGGACAGATCTTCCTGCGCCTGCTGTTCATGCTCGCCGTGCCGGTGGTGTTCTCGGCGCTGGTGGTGGGCATCGCCGAGCTCAACCTGCAGACGCTGGGTCGCATCGGACTGCGCACCTTGGGCCTCACGGTGCTGGCCTCCACCGTAGCGGTGCTCATCGGTCTCACGCTCGTGAACGTGGTGGGCCCCGGCGAGAACCAGCCCGACCTGCGCGCGCTGGCCGAGCGCTTGTCCGAAGGGCGGCCCGCCGTGGCTCCCCCCGAGGTCAGCGGCGCCACCATGCTGATCCAGATGATCCCCGACAACCCCGTGAAGGCTGCGGCCACGGGCGACATGATCGGGCTCATCGTGTTCGCGCTGTGCTTCGGCGTGGCGCTCGGGCAGGTGAAGACCACCGGCACGCAGCGTCTGGCCGAGGCCATCACGGGATTGTTCGACGTGAGTATGTTCCTGCTGGAACAGGTTCTCCGGCTCGCGCCAGTGGGCGTGGGCGCGCTGCTCTTCGTGACCACGGCCACGGTGGGCGTCGAGGTGCTCGGGGCCATCGGCGCGTACGTAGCCGTCGTAGTGGGCGCCATCGCGCTGCACATGTTCGTGAGCTACCCGGCGCTGCTCTTGCTGTTCTCGAAGCACAAGCCACTGGCCTTCTTCGCCGCCGTGCGGCTGCCCATGGAGACGGCGTTCGCCACGTCGTCGTCGAGCGCCACGCTGCCCGTGTCGCTCGAGGCGGCCGAGCACGAGCTGCACCTGCCGAAGCCCGTGGCTCAGTTCGTGCTGACCGCCGGCGCGTCCATGAACCAGAACGGGACGGCCCTGTTCGAAGGCGTGACGGTGCTCTTCCTGGCGCAGCTGTTCGGGGTGGACCTCGGCCTGTCGCAGCAGGCCGTGGTGATGGTCATCTGCATCCTGGGAGGCATCGGCACCGCGGGGATCCCGGGCGCGTCGTTGCCGGTCATCGCCATGATCCTGGGCATGGTGCACGTGCCACCCGAGGGCCTAGCGCTCATCTTCGGCGTGGACCGCGTGCTGGACATGTGCCGCACCACACTGAACGTGGTGGGCGACCTGGTGATCGCCACGTGTGTAGCCAGCAGCGAGGAGAGCCTCGCTACGGCCCCGACGGAATAGAGCCGGCGGGATCCGTGCCTCCACGTGCATCCCGCCTCACAGCCCGCGCGTACCGCGCGGGGGATGGCTCACTCGCAGGCGCCGCCGAGCAGGCCCGTGCGCAGGCCACGGTTGGGCGGGTTCGGTCCGAGCCAGATGCGGAAGAACACCGACGCGAAGTCGTCGCCCGTGATGGTGCCGAGCACGCGGCCGTCCACCTTCATCTGCAGGCCGGTGCCCGGCGTCCAGGTGAACACCATGTTCATCCCCTCGGTGAGGTTGGGCACCCAGCTCTTGAGCTGGTTGATGCGCGCCTGGAGCGCGGCCTGGTTGCCGCCCGCGTTGCGGGTGAAGCCCTGCTCGAGGGCCTCGTTCATGGTGGCCTGGTCGATGTCGCGGATGAAGCGGATGTCCAGCACGATGGGGTGCGTGAGATCCAGCAGCGCGTCGGCGGTACGGGCACGCGTGGCGACATAGAGGCCGGCTACGTAGACGTCCACGTTGAAGACGGTGGCTTCGCGGATGCCTAGCCCGTTCAGCGACAGGCGCTCACCCGCGACCGTGACGCTGTTGGGGAAGTCCACCCCGCCACAGCTGCGCGCGAGGGCGGCGGTGGGGAAGGCGAGGGATGCCACGAGGGCGGCGATCATGGGGATGAGGGCGAGGCTGCGAATCATAATTGCGATCTCCGGCGTCATCTGCGACGCGGTGTCACCTTAGCGCGGAGCCGGGCCGGTGGCGATGCGGGCCACCAAGTCGTTGAGCAGGCCGGCCGCCGTACGGGGATCGTCGACCGTGACGGCGAGCACGCGGCCCGAGGTGAGGTCCAGCCGCAAGCCAGGACCGGCACGCATCACGATGGCTGCGCGACCGAGGACCCGCAGGCTGCCGCGGTAGCCCCAGCCCCCCCACTCCATGGGGCGGATGTCGATGGCCTCGGCACGCACGATGTCGCGCAGCGGGACCGTGGTACGCGGCAGGCCGAGCGGCCCCCAGCGCACGATCAGGCCACGCTGATCGGCCGACACCCGAATGGAGCCCATGGCCACCCCGAGCGCCGCCAACACGACGCCAGCACAGCCCACCGCGAGGATCTCCGAGAGCACGCCGACGACGACGTGAGCGATTCCCAGGAGGACGACTCCGATGGACCACGGCGCCGCGACCCGCCGCATCCAGGCCGCAGACTCGCCTGCGCGCAGGCCGAGGGATGCCGGAGCGCCGGCGTCTTCGGACCCTGAGCGGGCGCCGCGCGCCAACACCGCCGCGGCGACCCCCAGCAACAAGGGCACGAGCATGATGGCCGCGAGCGCGAGAGCGCTGGGCCCGGGCACCGCGCGACTGTCCGCGAGGCCGCGCTGAGTGAGCGTGGTCCACCCGGCGATGGTGGCGGCCAGTCCTCCCGACTCTGCACCCACGAACGCCAGCCCGGCGCGCAGGAGCTGGTGCGATGCGGCCTCCGAGCGCCAAACGAGGGCGGCCGTCAGGAGCAACCCGGAGCCGAGCGCCGCGAGCGTGCCCATGAGCGCTGCAAAGTCGGACAGGCGCTGGAAGCCGTCCGCGGTCCACGCGAGCGACCAGTGCGTGGCGACGACATGAGGCAGCTCGTGCCTGGCCACCCAGAGTGGGAGCAGCGCCGCGATGGGCAGCGCACCCGCGAGGGCGATGAGCAGGGCACGACGACTGAAGGGTGTCATAGGGTGGCCTTGACGAGCTGGAGGATGGCGCGGTCCGTGAGCCCGAAGCGACGGGCGGCGCCCACCAGTCCAGAAGCGAGCTGGAGGAGCGTGGCCTGTGTCTCGGCGCCGCCCAGGACGGTCACGCTGCGACCGCGACGCATGTCGACCAGGCCCTCCTCGCGGAGCACGCCATACGCCGCGCGGACCGTGTGCATGTTCACGCCCAGCGAGTCGGCGAGATCACGGAGCGGGGGCAGCTGGTCCCCAGCCTGAAGGTCCCCGCGCGCCAAGGCACCACGCACCGAGGCTGCGATCTGCTCGAACAGCGAGACGTCGGAGGTGGGGTCCACACGAATGAGCATTGTTCTATTATAACTAGAACCACCGATCGTGCAAAGCAGAGCCGCGCAAGCGCGTATACTCAGCGCCCATGGACGCCCCTAACCGTATCCCGCTCGCGCTGCGGATTCTCCACGTCGTGCTGCTCGCCAACTTCGCGACGAACACCTTCTACTGCATGTACCAGCTGTTCGTGGTGCTCGCGCCAGACGGCCGCATCGGACCACTGTGGGGTGCGGCGGCAAGCCTGCCCGTCGACCTGGTGGTGAAGCGCCGCCTCTACGCCATCGAGTTCTGGCTGACCATCGGCGCGGCCAGCATCTACGTGGCCATCACCGAGTGGCTGCCGCGGGCGCTGCGTCCCATCCCCGCCGCCACGCCGCCAGCGTCATGAGCGGCTTGCCCAACCCGCCCCACGCCACGGTCCGAGAGCTTCGGCGCTTCGACCGCCAACACGGGATCCCTGCGGCGCTCGGAGTGCTGCGCGCCCAGCTGACGGTCGCGGAGCTGGCCGGGGTGGCGCTGGCCATGGCGGCGGGTGGCCTGCGTGACCCTCTGCGCGCGCTCCCGAAGTCACCTCGCTGGTCGCCGTTGGTGGAGGACTTGGTGCGTCATCAGCTGCGCGCCGCCGTGCGCTTGGACGACGCGACGAGACGAGCGCTGCGCGGGCCGGCCTGGCCCGAGACACGGCGGCAAGCCCTGCTGCTCGAGGTGATCGCGGTCACCGGCTCGCGCTTCATCGAGCACACGATGCCCTTCCCCAGCCTCGACGCCTGGCGTGACGCGGCCCCCAGCGCACGCGCTCGATTCATGGAGGCCCTGCGCGGGCGGGCCTTCAACGCGCAGCTCGAGCCTGCGGGCGTGAGCGCCGTCGCCATGGGCTTCGATGTGAGCGCGTGCCGCTTCGTGGAGCTGTGCCACGAGCTGGAGCGCCCCTACCTCGCGCCCATGTTCTGCGAGTCCGACTCGCGCTTCTTCGCCGAGCGCAGTGACCTGATCGAGCTGAAGCGGACGCGCACCCAGGCGCGCGACGCCGCCCCCTGCGACTTCCGCTTCACGCTGCGCTCCTGACTCGCCGATGCACTCCTTCTCCGACGGAAGCCGCTCCCGCCTTACCCACCGCGACGTGGGCCGCTTCCCGGGCGAAACGCTCTTCGACCGCGTGGGCCGCGTGGTGTGCGAGGCCGAGTGCCTGCCGCGCAAGGAGCTGTACGAGAGCTGGGAGGTGGCCAAGCGCGCGCGGCGGCGCATGCGCGGGGGCGTGGTGTACGACCTGGCTGCGGGGCACGGGCTGCTTGCGCACCTGTTGCTGTTGCTGGACGACAGCTCGCCGCACGCCGTGGCGGTGGACAAGCGCACGCCACCCAGCGCGGACACGCTGCACGCCGCGCTAGTGGCCGCGTGGCCGCGCCTCGAGGGGCGCATCGAGCGCCGCGTGATGGACCTGCGCAGCGTGCAGGCGGCCGAGGGCGACCTGGTGGTGTCCGCCCATGCGTGCGGTGGGCTGACGGATGCCACGCTGGATGTGGCGCTGGCCTCGCGGGCGGGGGTGGCCGTGCTGCCGTGCTGTCACGTGGACCGCACCGGTGATACCGGCGGGCTGCTGGGCTGGATGGACGGCGCGCTGGCCATGGACGTGACGCGCGCCGGGCGCTTGCGGGCAGCCGGGTACCACGTGCTGGCGCAGACCATCCCCGAGACCATCACGCCCAAGAATCGGCTGCTGCTGGGCTGGCTGTGATGGCGCGCCTGGTTTACCGACGCCCCCGCAGCGAGTAGCTTCGCGCCGATGTTCCGCGCCGCTGGTGCCCCTCCCGCTTCGACTGCGCGCTCCGCGCTGCTGGTCTGCCTGTGCCTCGGCACCCTGCTCGGCTGTGCCACCCGCGGCTCGGACTTCGAGCCTGCCCCGGGTGACGTGGCTCCCGAAGGCGAGGTGGCTGCCCCCACCGCCCCCGCGGCCCCCTTCGACTTCGACACGGCCCCGCGCGACTGGAACCCGAGCGGCATCGCCTGGCGCGAGCACGCGGCCGGGCTCGCCGAGGCGCGGTCCACGGGCAAGCCCGTCATGCTGGTGATGCACGCCGAGTGGTGCGGCCCCTGCCACGACTACGCCCGCATCTTCTATGCCCCCGAGGTGGTCTCACTGGCCCGTCAGTTCGTGATGATCCTGGTGGACTCCGACCGCGACCCCGCGGCCAACCAGCGCTACGCCACGGACGGGACGTACCTGCCGCGCACCTACTTCCTGGACTCGAACGGGCAGCACCGCACCCAGCTGGTGAGCGAGCACCCCCGCTTCCGCTACTTCTTCAACCAGCGCGACCCGCGCGTCACGGTGGCGGCCATGCGCCTGGCGCTCCGCTAGCGCGCACGAAACTCCCAGCAGTTTCGCGGCCTTGACACCGGCGCGAGCGTGGTCATGGTGCGGCCCACCATGACGGAACAGAAGCAGACCCATGCCTTCCAAGCCGAGGTCACCCGCGTCCTCGGCCTGGTGATCAACTCGCTGTACTCCAACAAGGAGGTCTTCCTCCGCGAGCTGGTCTCGAACGCGTCGGACGCCATCGACAAGCGGCGCTTCCTGGCCATCTCGGACGCCTCCCTGCTGGGCGACGCGGTGCTGGCCATCCGCATCACGCCGGACGCGGAGCACAAGACGCTCACGTTCTCGGACGACGGCGTGGGCATGAGCAGCGAGGAGCTGGTGGCCAACCTGGGCACCGTGGCGCACTCGGGCAGCACCGACTTCATGGACAAGCTGAGGGCGGCGCTCGACAAGAAGTCCGAAGCCGGCGACGGCGCGGACGTGTCGCTCATCGGCCAGTTCGGCGTGGGCTTCTACAGCGCCTACCTGGTGGCCGACCGCGTGGACGTGCTCACCCGCCGCGCCGGCAGCGAGCAGGCCCTGCTGTGGAGCTCGGACGCGGGCGAGACCTACACCATCGAGCCGGCCACGCGCGACACCGTGGGCACCGACGTGGTGCTGCACCTGAAGGACGACCAGCAGGGGCTGCTGGACTCCTACGAGCTCACGCGGCTGGTCAAGAAGTACAGCGACTTCGTGGCGCACCCCATCCTGGTGGCCAGCCCGGCCGACGACGAGAAGGAAGACGACGACGGCGAGAAGTCTGCGGAGGACGCCGAGAAGCCGTCCGGAGAGCCCACCTACGAGCAGGCCAACTCGAGCAACGCGCTGTGGCGCCGCCGTCCCAGCGAGATCACGGACGAGCAGTACGACGAGTTCTACCGGCACCTCACGCACGACTGGGAGCCGGCCATCGCGCACAAGCACTTCCACGTGGAGGGCACGCAGATGTTCGCGGGCCTGCTCTACATCCCGAAGCGCCCGCCCTTCGACCTGTTCTCGCCGGACCAGCGCCACGGCGTGCGCCTGCACGTGAAGCGCGTGTTCATCATGGACGACTGCGACGAGCTGCTGCCCAAGTGGCTGCGCTTCGTGCGCGGCGTGGTGGACTCGGAAGACCTCCCGCTCAACGTCTCGCGCGAGCTGCTGCAGGACTCGCGCATCGTGCGCACCATCCGCAAGCAGGTGGTGCGGCGCACCCTCGACATGATCGAGGAGCTGGCCGACGCCGCCAAGGCCGAGGGTGCGGACAACGCCACGCGCGACACATACAACGCCTTCTGGACGGCCTATGGCGCCGTGCTCAAGGAGGGCCTGCACTTCGAGCCCGAGTACGCCGACCGCCTGGCCAAGCTCGTGCGCTACGAGACCACCGCGCAGCCGGGGCTGACATCGCTCGCGGACTACGTGAGCCGCATGAAGGACGGGCAGGACGCCATCTACTACGTGGTGGGTGCGTCACGGGCCACGGTGGAGAACGCCCCGCACCTCGAGGCGCTCAAGGCGCGCGGCTACGAAGTGCTGCTCATGGTGGACGGCGTGGACCAGTGGGCCCTCGACGGCCTGCGCGAGTTCGAGGGCAAGAAGCTGCTGTCCGCCACCGACGCGGGCCTGGACCTGGGCGAGAGCAAGCCCACCGAGGCCGAGAAGGAGGAGCTGGACACGCTGCTGCGGCGCTTCCGCGACACGCTCGGCGAGCACGTCTCCGAGGTGCGCCTGACCAGCCGTCTGACCGACTCGGCCGCATGCCTGGTGTCACCCGCGGGTGGCCTGCCGCCCTACATGGAGCGACTGCTGCGCCTGCAGAACCCCGACATGCCCGTGCAGAAGCGCGTGCTGGAGCTCAACCCGGCGCACCCCATCGTCACCGGGCTGCGCGACCTGCTACGGGCGGATGCCAACGACGCACGCGACACGCAGCTGCGGGACTGGATCGAGCTGGTGCACGACCAGGCGCTCTTGGCCGAGGGCAGCCCCGTGCACGACCCGGCCAAGCTGGTGCAGCGCATGACGGCGCTGCTGAGCGACGCCGTGAAGCGCGCGGCCACGGCATGATTGGGCGGGGGGCCGCGGCCTGCTAGCCTCCAGCACCTTCGTGACGCGCCGCCCCTCCCCACTTCGACCGCTTTCCCTGCTGCTGGCGCTGCTCACGTCGGTGACGGCGGCGGGCACGGCGTCGCGGGCGAGCGCCGACAACGGCGTGGGCGACGGCCTCTACGGGCGCCTGCGCCACGACTTCTTCCTGCAGCTGGCGGTGGGCGGCGGCGTGCGGCTGTTCCCCGAGGTGAGCCCCGACTTCGAGATCGACAGCGAGCCCAGTTGGGCGCTGATGGTGGACGTGCGCGCGCGCATGACCGGCGTGGCCGGCATCATTGTAGGCACCAGTACGAGCAGCACGCACACCACCCTCTTCCTGGGGGCCGAGGTGCGCCCGTTGTACCCCGCGCTGGTGCTGCAAGGCATCATCACGGGACGCGCGCGGGCCGACCTCACCATTCAGTCGCTCTACATCGAACTTGGGGCGGCGCTGCGCTTCGTGGACACGCTGCGCACCAGCTTCGGCTGGGGCCTCGGGTTCGAGGTGCCGCTGGTGCTGCCTAAGCACTTCTCCCAAGGCATCTGGCTTCGTTTCGGCGTGCGCCACCTGCGCGAGGCCCGCAGCCAGCGCGACCTGGGGGTGAGCACGGCCCCCGCCGAGTGGCTGCCGCACATCTCGCTGGCCATGACGCTGGGCGTGTCCGAGGGCCGCTTCGCAGGGTGGGAGCCGCCCCGCTCGCGCCCCTGACGGGCGGTCTACACCGTAGCAATCCGGCCCAGAATGAAGTAGACCGCCGAAGTCAGCATGGACTCCTCCATCCCGAAGCAGATCGGGCGGTACAGCATAGACCGACTGCTCGGCTCGGGTGCGATGGGCTACGTGTTCCTCGGACGCGACCCCGAGCTGGACCGGCCCGTGGCCATCAAGACCGTGCGCGACCTGGGCATGAGCCCGGACGCCCTGGCCACGTTCCTCGAGCGCTTCCGCAACGAGGCGCGGGCCGCCGCACGCCTGCACCACCCCAACATCGTGGCCGTCTACGACGTGGGCGAGGACCCCACGTCGGGGCCGTTCCTGGTGTTCGAGTACGTGGCGGGGGCCACCCCTGAAGCAGACGCTGCGCGCACAGGGCGCGTTCGAGCCCGAGGCCGTGTGCCGCGTGGCCGACGAGCTGGCCTCGGCCATCGCGCTGGCCCACCAGAACGGCATCATCCACCGCGACATCAAGCCGGACAACGTGCTGCTCACGCCGGATGGCGGGGCCAAGCTGGCGGACTTCGGCATCGCGCGCATCCCCAACGCCACGCTCACGCGCGAGGGGCAGTTCCTGGGCACGCCCTGCTACGCCGCCCCGGAGACGCTGGACCGCGGCAGCTACGGGGCCCACAGCGACTTGTTCTCGTTCGCGGCCATGCTGTACGAGCTCATCTCGGGTGAGCGCGCGTTCCCGGGCACGGACGCGGTGGCGGTGGCCCACAAGGTGCTGCACGAGCAGCCGCAGCCCCTGCGCCAGGCCGGACGCGGGCTGAACATCCCCGCGGGCGTGGAGGCCGTCATCATGCGCGGCCTCGAGAAGAACCCGAGCGCGCGCCATGAGCACGTGCCCGCCTTCGCCGACGCGCTGCGCGATGCCTATGCGGCAGCCAGCCTGGTGCGCGAGCCCTCGCGCAGCTTCACGGCGGGCGGCGGCGGTGGCGGGGCCTTCGAGCCGTCGCGGCAGGGCGCCGAGAGCGGCGGAACGTTTGCGTTCGCGGCGGTGCTGGTAGGCACGCTGGTGGTGGGGCTGGCGCTGGTCTTCGCGTTCGCCGGGCCGAGCGACGACGAGCTGGCCCTGGCGGACGGGGCCGTACTGGACATGGGCACCCCGGACGCCGGGACGCGCACCGCAGCCGACTTGGTGGTGAACCCACCGGACCAGGGTTGGGGCACGGCGACCTTCGGGGCGGATGACGGCTTCGATCTCGGCGTGAGCGCCCTCAGCGTGCCCGACTCGGGCGGCAGCGGCGCGGCTGCGGCCGAGCCGGTGGACGCTGGTGGCCCGCCGGACCCCGGGGCGAACATGACCCCGCACGAGCGCGAAGAGGCAGCCAAAGACGCCATCGACGACGCTCGGCGACGCCTCGAAGCCGGCGACTTCCCAGGCGCTCGTGCGTCTCTCGGGCTGGCCCAGCAGCTGGACCCGGGCAACTCCGACATTGGCGCCATGCGTGCTGCGCTGCGGGCCGCGACCCCGACTCCCTAGGCTGACCAGGGCCGGCGCTCGGGGGCACCCTCAGAGCACCAGCAAGCCCCAGATGGCCTTCCGGTGCACGTCACGCATGAGCTTGGCCAGCGCCTCGCGGGTGACCCCGGCGTAGCGGTCGTGGAGCGCGAGCTGGCCACCGCTGCGCAGCTCGAGCAGGATGGCGCCGCGCTCGGCGTCATAAGCGACCTGTTCGACGTCGTCCCACGCGACGTGCGTGTAGTGGGTGTCCACTTGGCGCACCAGTCCGTCCGCGCGCAGCAGGATGAATTGCTCGGTGGCCAGGTTGCGCCGCAGCGCCAGGATCAGGAGCACGTTGCTGACCAGCACCAGCAGCAGCCCCACCACCATGAGGCCCTGCTCGAGCGGCAGCACCTGCCAGGTGGCCGGGGAGGCATGCGCCAGCTGAAACGTGGCGCGCCCCGCAAAGAGGCGGGCGGGCTCGCGCTGCTGGATGAGGCGCAGCCCTACCACGGCGGCCGCCGAGCCGAGGCACATCAGCGGAATGGCCAGAGCGAGCGAGCGCAGCAACGCACGCCGAGTGTCGAAGCGAAACGCCGCGAGCGAGCGCCCGGCGAGGGGGCCGTCGTCCAGAGGGGAACGGCGTGGCTCGACACCGGCGCTCATGGCGCAGCGCTCCCATCGGTGGGTGCTGGAGCCGGTGGGGGAGTGCTCGGCCGCGGCACGCGCTCACGACGCCGCGCGGCGCCGGCCATGTCCGCGTAGAGCGAGCTGGCCTCACGCAGGGCGTCCTCCCGGGACACGCCGTAGCGCTCCACCGCGTAAGCGAACATGGAGCCCGCCGCGAGCGCGTCGGCCGCCGCCGCCGCTGCCGCATCGGCGCGCAGGTCACCCACTCCGTGCCGCTGCGCGTACGCCTCGGCGTACTCGGCCAGCGCGTCGGCATAGACGGCCTCGGCGGCAGGGTCCACCACGTCGGCTGCGGCGTAGTCGAACGCGACCGCTTCGTCGTCGGGAGCGAGGACGGGACGCACCTCCGCCCCGGCGGAAGAGTCGCCCGAGCTGGGCAGGCCGCGGATGGGCGCGCGGTCGGCGCTGAAGCCGGCCTCCACGCGCCGCAGTGCGCGCATGGCGTCACGCACGATGGGCAGCACGGCCAGGTCCACGTCACGGTTCAGGATCGGCGGCAGGGCTCGCAGCCGCCGCGCGTGCTCGTTCAACACCACGTCGTGCTGCGCCTCGAGCGCCAGCGGCAGCAGCACCCGCACCACGCGATCCGCCGCCATGTAGCGCAGGCGCTCGGCGTCCCCGTGCTGTGTGCCCTCGAGCGACACCTCCTCGAGCACCACGCTCTCCTCGCCGAAGAGCTCCGTGAGCCCCGCGCGGTAGGCGGCCATCACGGGGTGCGGCTCGGTGCTGATGGGCCGCGGTGTGGCCATCGAGCCCGGTGGCGCGGCGGTCGCGAGCGAGGCCGTCCTGCGCGGAACGCCGCGCGCCGTGCGGGTGCGCGTGTTGTGCATCGGCGTGTCGCAGGCGCTGCCGCTCAGCGCAGACAGCGCACCGATCAGGACGAACACCAGGCACGAGTCGCGGGCCGACACGAAGACAGCGTATCCCCTACGGTGACGGGCGGCTAGAGCGTGTGCAGCTTGAGCGTGTTGGTGCTGCCCGACAGGGGCCAGCCCGTGAGCAGCAGGAACGCTTCCCCGCGCGCACACAGCCCCTCGCGCACCAGCAGCGACGTGGCGATGCGGAGCGTCTCGTCCAGCGACTCGGGCCGCACCTCGAGGCGCGGGATGACCCCCCACTCGAGCGCCAGGCGCTGGGCCACCTGCTCCTTGTGGGTGACCGCCACGATGGGCGCCCGCGGGCGGTGCTCGGAGATGAGGCTCGCCGAGCGCCCGTCCTGCGTGAACGTCACGATGGCGCGGAGCGGCAAGTGCGTGCTCAGGACCGCAGCGGCACGCGCGGCCGCGGTGGGGAAGTTCCAGTCCTCGTGCGGCACCACCTTCAGCTGACGGTACTCGCGCGAGAGGTCCTCCACCACGTCCCGCTCCACCTCGCGGGCGATGGCGTCCATCATGCGCACGGACTCCACGGGATACTTGCCGGCCGCCGTCTCGCCGCTGAGCATGACCGCGTCGGTGCCGTCCATCACCGCGTTGGCCACGTCGGCCGCCTCGGCGCGCGTGGGGCGCGGGTTACGGATCATGGAATCCAGCATCTGCGTGGCGGTGATCACGATCTTCCCGCGCAGGTTCGTCTCGCGGATGATGCGCTTCTGCAGCAGCGGCACCTTCTCGGCCCCCAGCTCCACGCCCAGATCTCCGCGCGCCACCATCACGCCATCGGCCGCGTCCAGCACGGCGTCCAGGTTCTCGATGGCTTCGGGCTTCTCGATCTTGGCGATGACCGGCGTGCCGGCCGAGAGCGCTTGGGCCTCGTGCAGGTCACCTGCGGTGCGCACGAACGAGAGCGCCAGGTAGTCCACCCGCAGCGTGTCCACGGCAAAGCGCAGGTCCAGCTTGTCCTTCTCGGTGAGGGCGGGCGTGCTGAGCGCCACCCCCGGCATGTTCACGCCCTTGCGGTCGCTGAGCTCGCCGCCCACCTCCACCACGGTCTCCACGCTGTTGGCGGTGAGCCCCGTCACGCGCAACCGGAAGAGGCCGTCGTCCAGCAGGATGGCGTCGCCCACCTTCGCGTCGCGCGGCAGCGGCTCGTAGGTGATGTGCACCTCGCGCTCGGTACCGAGCACGTCGCGCGTGGTCAGGGTGAAGGGCGCCCCCTCCACCAGCATGGCGCTCCCGCCCTCGAACTTGCCGATGCGCATCTTCGGGCCGCACAGGTCGGCGAGGATGGCCAGCGGCCGCCGCGCCCGCGCAGAGGCCGCACGCACTTGCTTCACCATCTCGGCATGACCGGCGTGATCGCCGTGTGAGAAGTTGAGCCGCGCGCAGTCCATGCCGGCAGCCACCAGGGCATCGAGGACCTCGGGCGTGCTGCTCGCGGGGCCCAGCGTACAAACGATCTTGGTGCGTCTCACCCCTCGTTTGTACCGCGCCGAGCCACGAGCGGGTGCGACTTTCGGGCGAACGCGCGCTCAGTCCTCGTCGGAGTCGTCGGACTCCTCGTCGTCCTCTTCTTCGGCGTCGGGGATGCCATCCTCGTCCTGGTCCAGCTCCTCCGGGTCGCCGCCGCGCACCTTCATGCGGATCATCAGCGCAGGCACGATGACCGCCTGGGCGAAGTCGATCTCCACGCCCATCATGAACTGCAGGTTGCGCGGCTCGGTGATGTCCATGCGCACCTGCGCGTAGAGCTGCAGGCTGGTCTGCCACCAGTGGTGGAAGTTGAAGCTACGGTAGCCGCCCGCCAGGGTGCCCACGAAGATGGGGGCGCTGCCGCCGTGACGCTGCCCACGACGGATGGCGTACCCCACCTGCGCGGAGACATCGAGGGGGTAGCCGCGCGCGATGGGGAGGAGCGCGGAGATGCCGGCGGCCACCTCGAAGGTGTCCATGTCGGCGCCACGGATCTCCATGGAGGGGCCCACCGAGAAGTGCTCGTCACCGCGGTGCGTGAACATGATCTCGGCGCGCAGGTGGCTGTCCCAGACGAGCTCACGCGGGAGGTCGCCGAACGCTAGGCCGAAGCCGAGGCCAGTGCGCGCCGCGACCTGCATGACCCAGGGGTCTTCCACCTCGGGCAGGGTCTCGAAGTCCTCGTCTTCTTCCGTGCGCACCGGCTGGGTGCGCGGCGGCGGCGGGGGCGGGTCGTCGAAGAGCGGATTGTACTCTCGTGGGGCATCGGCATCCGCGTCGGCATCCGCTGGCGCCGCGGCATCCGGCGCCGTGGCCGGCGTGGGCTCGGCGTCCGTGCCAGCATCCGCGCTGTCGGGTGCCTGCGCCCGCCCACGCGAGCTGCCCACGCTGACCGCCCCCGCGAGCGCGAGCGCCAACGCGAAGACGCGCGCCGCGTGGGGAGAGGGACGCCAGGCAGGGCGCGAGTGGGGGCGCGGGAGGGGAGATGCCACGAGCTTCGTGTCCAAGACCGGAGAGGGGGCCGCGAGCAGCCCGAGAGCGAGCGCGAGGGTACCCGTTCCCTGCGACCGTTGCAGGAGAAAATCCGGGCGCCCAGCGCCGCGCACGTGCGGCTCCCACGTCATGTGGGCTCGGGCCCCATGCCCTCGGCCACGGTGTGCAGCCAGACACACGCTCGGGTGAGCTGCGCGCCACAGGTGGGGCACGGCAGCGACGCCTCGGCCAGCGCCGCCCGTACATGCTCGAGGGCCTCGGGGCACCCTTCGTACAGGGCCAGGTCGCGCGCATTGCCGGTCATGCCCCGCCACCCGCACGCGAAGCAGGTCTGCCCCTCGAGCACCACGCGGCGCAGCGCTCCGTCCACCTCCACCACGTGGCACAGGATGAACGGCTTGCCGGGCTCGCGCGCGTCGCCGAGCGCCACGCGAACCCCCGGGGTCTGCTGCGCCAGCGTCACGAACTGCGAAAAGAGCCGCCCCACCCCGAGCGGCCGCCCGGCGAGCTCCGGTGTCACCAGCAGCTCGTCCGCAAGGGCCGGGTTCAACAGGTAGAGCCGCTGACCATTGAGCACGGCCTGTGGACAGCGGACCTCGAGGGGTGACTGCGGGTGTTCGGAGTGGCTCACGCGGCGGGCGCCGCGAGCCGCACTTCCACCACGCGGTGTGGGTCCTTGCGGTCGCTGCGCACGGTGACCGAAGCGCTGGCGTCATCGTGCCGGAACGTGACGTCCAGCTGCTGTGAGCCCTCGGGCCAGTGCACCAGGCAAAGGCCATCGGCCGTGCGCTTGCGGCTGCGAACCCGGGCACGCCGATCGAACACACCCTCCAGTTCTACGACGTCCACGACGGCGCCATGCGGGTTACGAACCCGAAACATCACGGGGGTCAGTGCATCCCGCTGGCGCCGTAGCCACGACCACATGTCCTCAGGATTGTCACACGTCTGGTGAAAATTTCAACCCTTCCGTGCAGATGGCTGATGAACAGAATGGCGGGGCGTCAGCTGCGGCGGGGCAGCCGGATGACCGGCTCGGTGTCGTGAGCGCGGAACAGGATGACCATGCGGCCCACCTGCCCGACCTCGTGCGCCCCGCAGGCAGCGGCCAGCTTGGGGGTGACCTCGCGCCGGTCCTCGGGGGAGGACTCCTGCACCTTCACCTTGATGAGCTCGTGGTCGCGGAGCGCCCGCGTGATGGCCTCCACCACCCCATCGGTCACGCCCTCGCGGCCGAGCTGCACGATGGGCTGGATGTGGTGCGCCAGCCCTCGCAGATAGCTTCGCTGTTTGCCCGTCAAGTCCTCGTGGGGACGCCGGGCCGGGGCCGCCGTTGGCTCACTCATGCCGCTTCATAACACGCAAGGCGGGCCGGGGCTGCTAGCGCCACCGTCAACGCAGGATGAACGCCGGCACCACGTCGATCTCGATGCCCACGGACACGCGGTCACAGCCGCCGATGTCGTTGGGCTGCAGGTCGCCGAGCCCGCGCAGCACGGCGCGCACGGCGCCCAGCGTGGGCATGAGCACCTCGTCGTTGGCGATGATGTCCAGGATCATGGCGGAGTCCACGCCGGCACCCAACACGCCCGTCCCCGAGCCGTCTTCGCGGAGGTCCACCTGGATGCGGGACTCGAGCAGCGTCAGGAAGAACATCGCTTGCAGGATGTCCACGTTCACGTTGATGTCGAAGGGGTGGATGTCGATGCGCCCGTCCACGATGCGCACGTCGCGGACCTCGATGGGGGCGCTCATCTCCGAGATGTCGAAGCTCTGCCCTGGCTCGGGGCGGCCGTTGGTCCCCACGTCCACGGGCCCGGAGCCGACGTGGATGCGCACGGTCACGTCGTTGTCGTTCTCGAGGTTGTCCACGTTCAGCAGCTCGAGCAGGATGAGCAGCCGACCGTCGTTGATGGAGCTCTGGATGAGCGCGTCGGCGTTGCCACCCAGCTGCGAGACCACCAGACCACCCAGGATGCTGAACTGGTTGTCGATGCCCGGCGTTCCGTCCGGCGCCACGCCATCGACCTTGTTGCAGGTGTCCGGCGAGCCCACTTCGTCCACGCGGTCGTCCAGGTTCATGCCGCGCAGGGAGCCGTCGTCGTCGGTGCCCAGCACCATACGCATCTCCGAGATCAGCACGACGTGAGTGCCACCGCCCGACTCGGAGTCGCAAGAGCTGGAGACCAACAGCAGGGCCGCAGCGAGCAGGCGTGCGGTGACGGAGTGGGCAATGCGCGTCATGAGTCCTCGTGAAGCCACACCCTAGCACGATACCGCGACCAACTGGTCACGTGTCGCGTTCCATCGGGGGGCCACCTCAAGGTAACAGAAGCGCGCTCAGGGGGACGGGCCGAAACGCGGTGCGACAGGGTGGCCCGTCGGCATACCAGTACTCGGAGACCCCGGTGGGCGAGACGGCGAGGAGCGTGGCCGACACCGTGCCGTAGTGCGGCGTGTGGATGCAGGTGGCCTCGAGCGCCTGCACCAGCTCGGCGGTGAACACCGACCCTGCTGGCACGTGCAGCGTGGTGAGCTCGGGCTGCGTGTGACTGGCGAGCAGCGTGCGCAGGGGCTCCACCTGGTCTCGGAGGAGCATGCTCGCGTGGGTGGCCACGTGCTGCTCGGCGTCCGCTGCGATGCGCGCCGCCTTCGGAAAGTCGGGTGACTGCAGGCGATCGTTGCCGAGCACGTGCACGCCGGGGGCGAGCGGGTGCAGCTCCACCTCACGCTGCTCGGGGCGCGCGTAGGCCACGAAGAGGCGGTCGCCGTCGCCCAGCAGCAGGTTGAAGCCGTTGTACTCCCGCGCGTCGAGTCCCGCGACCACCTGCAGCGAAGCGTCGAGCCCGCCCGCCGCGAGCGCGTCGGTCACCACGGCGCCGCGCGTCTGCTTGCTGGGGTCGCGCCCGCCGAAGCTGCGCTGGTTGGTGAGCCCCACGAAGAGCCCAGAGGCATGCACACCGAGCCAGGTCCCACCCTGCGACACGTCCACGCCCGCGACCACCCTCGGCGCGAGCTGCTCCGGAGGGCGCGTGGGGCGCGCGTAGAACTCGTCGCGGTTGGCGGCGACCAGCGTCCCGGACGCCCCCGCCACACGGTGCAGCGCGATCAACGTGCACATGGGAGCCTCAGCTGCGCCGCGCGATGGCCAAGCGCTCGCCTCGAAAGATCTTGGTCTGCCAGGCGCTCACCCCGGCTGCGTCGGCCCAGTCCACGCTGTTGGTGTCGGTCAGCACCGAGAAGCCGTGGTCCGCCAGCAGCGCGTTCATGTCGCGGCGCTCGTAGTTGGCGTGCAGCCCCTCGCCGATGGCGTCGAACACCCGCCGGACCACGCGCGCGCCCACCGGCCCGCCGGGCACGCTGTTGGGCACCATGTAGGACACCAGCACCCGGCTGCCCGGCGGCGACAGCTTCTGGAGTTGGCGCAGCGTGGCCGTGACGGCCTGTGTGGACAGGTACATGGTGACGCCCTCCCAGATCCACGCGGTGACCCGGCCCGGTTCGAAGCCGGCTGCGGCGAGGCGCTCCCCCAGGTCGTCGTGCTGGAAGTCCACGGGCACGTACTGGAGCCCTTCGTGCTCCCCCATGCGCGCCCGCTTGTAGCGCTGGGTGGCGGGGTGATCCACCTCGAAGACGCGGCAACCGGAGAGCGCCGGCAACCTGCGGCTGCGGGCGTCGAGCCCGGCCCCCAGCACCACGACCTGCTCTGCGCCGTCCGCCAGTGCCCCGCCCACGCCGCGGTCGATGGCAGACGTGCGCAGGCTGACGTGGTCCACCATCCCCAGGGACACCGCCCGGTAGACCGAGCGCACGGGCTCCCCCAGCGCGCCGGTGGCCTCGTAGGCCTTCAGCATGGGACGGAATGGAAACGGGCAGAGGTCGGTCGCAAAGGGATCGACGCTCATGCCCGGTCTGCTGACCCCCCTGCCAAAGCTGACGAGGGCGGCCGTAAAGCTGGGACGGTGTTCGCGCATCGGCGGACTATGGCATCCTTCGGGGTGCCCGTCCTGCCGAGGCGATCACCGCCTCACTCTGCTGCGGCGGCCTGCTCGGTGAGCGGGTAGACGCTGACCTTCTTGCCCGCGGTGCGGCCACGACGCTCGTACTTCACGACGCCGTCGATGCGCGCCCAGAGCGTGAAGTCCTTGCCGACGCCGACGTTGTTGCCCGCGTGCACGGTGGTGCCGACCTGACGCACGAGGATGGACCCCGCGTTGACCGTCTCGCCGCCGAAGACCTTGACGCCACGGTACTGCGCCTTGGAGTCGCGACCGTTGCGAGAAGAACCCTGTCCCTTTTTATGAGCCATCTGACGATTCCTCTGGGCTCAGCCCACGACGCTCTGGATTTTCAGCTCGGTGAAGGGCTGACGGTGACCGTACTTACGGCGATAGTTCTTACGGCGGCGCATCTTGAAGACGATGATCTTCTTGGCGCGATCCTGCCCGATGATCTTGGCGACGACCTTGGCGCCCCCGACGGTCGGCGTGCCGACGCGCGGTGAGTCACCACCCAGCATGAGGATCTCGTCGAATTCGACCTGGCCACCGATGTCTCCGTCGAGCTTCTCGACGCGGACGGTGTCGCCTGCTTGGACGCGGTACTGTTTCCCGCCCGTTTTGATGACTGCGTACATCTTGAAAATCCAATCTGGGCCACCCGACGTGATCGGGCAGGGGCGGGATTATGAGGGTGCCGGGCCGGTCTGCAAGGGAAAAGAGGAGAATTCCGGCCAGCACCGCTATGCTCGGCGTACCGACATGTCCGCCGACATCCTTAATACCATCGACCTGTTCGCCGGCCTGGGGCCGCTGCACCTGGCTCACCTGCGCTCGATCGCCCAGGAGCGCAAGCTCGGGCGGGGCGAGATCCTGTTCGAAGAGGGCGCCAACGGCAGCGAGATCTTCGTGGTGGCCGAGGGCTCCGTGCGCATCTCCAAGATGGTGCCCGGCATCGGGGAAGAGGCGCTGGCCGTGCTGCGCCCTGGGGCCTACTTCGGCGAGATGGAGTTCATCGACCGCGACCTGGACCGGGCGGCCCGGGCGCTGGGGCACGAGGCCTCGGTGCTCTACGCCATCAGCTACTCGGACTTGGACATGCTGCTGGGGACCGACCGTGACCTGGCGCTGGCCATCCAGTCGAACATGTTGCGCACCCTGGCGCGGCGCCTGCGGGCCACCAACGACAAGGTCACCGCCATGTTCGCCATGGCTCAGTTCAGCTGAACTCGGCCAGCAAGCCCACGTGAGCGGCGCGCCGGCCCGGCATGGGTCAAGCTCGCCCCATGCGCTTCACCGACCTGCTGGCCACTGCCGAACGTGCACCCGCTGACTGGATCTTGGAAGTGCCCGAAGACTGGCGGCAGGGCCGTGCGGTGTTCGGGGGGTTGCAGACCGCGCTCTGCCTCATGGCCATGCGCGACGTCGTGGACGCTGCGGTGCCGCTACGAACGCTCCAGACCACGTTCCTCGCACCGCCCTCCACGGCACGCGTGCGCGCGACGGCGCGGGTGCTGCGGCGCGGGAAGAGCGCGACCCACGTGGAGGCACGCCTGCTCGACGGTGCCGACGGTGCGGGCAGCGGAGACGAAGCCACGCTCGCCATCGTGATCGGTGTGTTCGGCGCCGCGCGCGCCTCGGTGGTGGAGGTCACGCCGCTGATGCCCCAGGTGAGCGAGTCCAAGCGCACGCCGTTCCGCTTCGTCCCGGGGGTCACGCCCACCTTCACACAGCACTTCGACGCCACCTGGCTGAGCGGGGCCCTGCCATTCTCGGGCAGCCCCAACACCCCCGCCAGCGTGCAGCTGGGCATGCACGGCGAGCACGAGAGCAGCGAGGCGCTCATCGTGGCGCTAGCGGACTTCATCCCGCCGTTGGCGCTCTCCATGTTGCGCACACCGGCGCCGGGCAGCTCGCTCACGTGGATGCTGGAGTTGCTGACCGACACGCTCACGGGCTTCGCCATGCAGGGGTTGCGAGTGGACGCCGAGCTGCTGGCGGGGCGCGACGGCTACACCAGTCAGTCGTGCTTCATCTGGGGTCCCAGCGGCCAGCCCATCGCGCTCAGTCGGCAGGCCATGGTGGTCTTCGGGTAACCCGTGGTACCACTCGGTCAGCGGCATGGAAGAGCTGACGAGGTGGCTGAACAGTTCGATCGACGAGGGCACCCTGCAGCGCGTGGGGCTGTTCTTCGGGGCGGTGCTCACCACGGTGGTGCTGGCCAAGCTGGCCGAGTGGATCGTGTCGGTGAAGCTGAAGGCGCTGGCCAGCAAGTCGAGCACGCAGCTGGACGACCTGCTGGTGGATACCCTGGGCCGGCCCATCTACCTGGGCACCATGATCTTCGGCCTGCGCTACGCCGTAGAGCTCTTGGGCGTGCCAGACAGCGTCGAGTCCACCATCGGCAACGCGCTGATCGTGGCGCTCACCATGCTGGGGGCGTGGACGCTCAACCGGCTCATCAGTCAGATCCACGAGCGCATCATCATGCCGCGCGTGGCCGCCAGCGACTCGAAGCTGGACGACCAGATCGTGCCGGTGGTGGAGAAGACGCTGCGCATCGCGGTGTGGACCTTCGCGCTGCTGATCTGCTTCTCCAACCTGGGCGTGGACGTGGTGTCGCTGCTGACGGGCCTGGGCCTCGGGGGCCTGGCCGTGGCCATGGCGGCGCAGGACACGCTGGCCAACATCTTCGGGTCGGTCACCATCTTCGCGGACCAGCCCTTCCAGGTGGACGACCTGATCGAGGTAGACGGCTACAAGGGCGTGGTCACCGACGTGGGCCTGCGCACCTGCCGCATCCGCACCATCACGGGCGAGCGCGTGCGCATCCCCAACAAGGACATCGCCGCGAAGCCCGTGGTCAACCACACCATCGACGGCTCGTGGCGCTATCAGGGCGCCATCGGCATGACCTACGGGTCGAAGCCCGAGCAGGTGGAGCGCGCGCTCGCCGCGCTGCAGGAGATCATCGACGCCCACCCCAACTCCACGCACGCCGGCCGCGTGTACTTCCGGCAGTTCGGGGCCTCCTCGCTCGAGTTCTCGTTCGCCCTCTTCGTGACCAAGCCCAACGCGCACCGCTACCTGCAGACCATCAGTGAGGTGAACCTGAGCATCAAGCAGCGCTTCGACCGCGAAGGCTGGACGCTGGCGTTCCCCTCCATCTCGCTCTACGTCGAGAAGCCCATCGCCGTGGCCGCGCTCGAGGAGCTGCGCCGCCCCGCATGACACGAGGCGGCGGCGGGCACTCAGGCCTCGTCGTCGCCCTCTTCGCCCTCTTCCTCTTCGAGGTTGCCCACGGTGCCCCAGCCGTCGAGCTCACCCCCGAGCTCCGTGACGAGACCCTCGAAGACGCCCTGCAGGCGCGTGATCTCGGCCGCGGTCGGCACCATGTCCACGCTCACCACCACGGCCCAGAGCGGCTCGTGATCGTGGTCGGGCGCGTGCTCGTCCTCGCTGTGGTCGTGACCGCCGTCTTCGTCGCACTCGATCTCCGCCTGGTACCCGGCCTTGGTCAGCACCTCCGCCATCTCGTGGGCGGCAGGCTCGTCCGTGGCCAGCAGGAAGAAGTCGATGGTCATCTCGCTGGAAAGGTCGTGGCCGTCGGCGGCGAGGGCGTCTAGGACCTGTTGATCGTCGGAAAACGTGTCGTTCATGCGCGGAGCATGCGGCGGGGTTTGCGCGCGGGCAAATGTGGGCTGTCTCGGGGTGGTGGGGTGATCGATCCGCCGGGGCGGGGCAGGGGTCGCGGCGGGCACGGACGCGCTGGCGCGTCCTGTCGGGACTCCCTTGAAATCTGCACTTCGCGCTGCGCGCTGCGTTTGATTTCCGGGTCCCC
Organism: Sandaracinaceae bacterium; assembly: GCA_016706685.1. Taxonomy (NCBI): domain Bacteria; kingdom Pseudomonadati; phylum Myxococcota; order Polyangiales; family Sandaracinaceae; species Sandaracinaceae bacterium. The sequence goes on from JADJJE010000005.1 coordinate 214,884, forward strand.
CCACGCCCTTGCTGACCCCTGCCCCGCCCCGGCTGCTGCTGACGTCTCTGCCGCGGAAGGGTCCGTCTGCCCGCGGCAAGCCCCGCCTGGCTCCGGGTGGGCTCGACTGGGCTCGCCGGGGCGGGGGGTGCTCGACGGAGTCCAGCTGGGGCCACGCGCTCGGGGCTCGTGATGGAGGTCCGTCGGCCTGTACGAATCGGTTCAACAGAACGCACTTGGCTCGGCGATACGGCACACTGTGGCTCAGATCCCGGTGGCACGAACGTTGCTGAGTGGAGGAGCTCGATGGACCTCAAGAGACTGACGCATGGGTTGATCTACGCGGCGCTGATGGCGTGCACGATGGCGGGCTGCTCGTCGGAAGACGCCATGGGCATGGACGACGGCGGCAGTGCGCGCTGGATCCGGGGTCTGGACGGTACGCTGCAGCTCTCTACTTGCACCGCCCCCGACATCAGCCGCCCTCCGCCGTGCGGTGTGGTCGACGGTCAGCCGTTCTACGCCTTCTACGACGGGTGCAACTGGTGTCAGTGCGTCGGTGAGAGCGGCCCGGTCTGCACGTTGAGAGCCTGCGATCCGAACGAGCCGGCGGTCTTCTTCTTCGACTTCAACTTGCCCGGCACCCCGACGCAGGACGAGACGTGGGCCTGCGACGAAGGCGGACGCCTCTTCCGCTCGGCATGCCTCCCCGACAGCCCCACGATCCCGTGCTCGGACGTGACCTTCCCCCCTCAGCTCGATTGGCGAGACCCGTGAACACCCGCGAAAGCCTAGTGCTCTCCCTCTTGCTCCTCGTGTGTGCCACTGCGGGGGGCGCTTGTAGTCCGTCGAGCGACGGAGACCCGCTGCGTTCGGTTCCCGCGATGGAGTGCGCCCCCGCATGCTTCCCGCGTTCAACACCTGGACTTTCGGGTCCCTCGGTCTGCTACGACGGCTGCAACTACTGTCGGTGCACGGCCTCCGGTCCGCGCGATTGCACCGACGCTCTGTGCTTGGATGCCGGCAGCGGACCGACCCTGTTGCCCTGGGCGCAGTGCTCCACCCTGTGTACGGCGATTCCAGCAGGCAACTACTTCCCGGACCATGAAGGCCCATCCGCCTGCTATGACGGTTGCAACGCCTGTCTGTGCTCCACCGATGGCCTTGTGCACTGCACCCTGCGCGGGTGCCCACCCGACGAGGACGCGGGCGTGGACCAAGGCAACGACCAGGGCGCAGTCGACCAAGGCCCCTGACCCGCGAATTGCTCGGCGGATGCGCGCGAGCCTGTGGCAGCATGGGATCGGAGGCGCCGATGAAGTATCTGCTCTGGAGCTTGGTTCTCGGGTCGTTCGCGTTCGGGGCCGGCTGCGACGATTCGGATACGCGCATCATCGCGACGTTGTCGTGCGAACGGGAGTTCGATGAGGAGACGACTGTGAGGTACCAGGTGGTGGACTGGTCGGATGGGTCGGTGTTCGCCTCGTGTGAGTTCGCCGACGCGGAGACCACCGCCAGTTCTGCGTTCTTCTACGGGCCGACGCAGTTCGGCGCCCAGCGAGGGGGGTGCGTGCTGACCTATGATCAAGACGAACCCAGTGGGGGCACGTGGACCTTTCGAGCGATGCCGAACCCCGAGGCAACCTACGCCGATCCAAGCTCCCCGATGGACGGCTACCTCGAGGTGTTCGAGCCCGACGATTGCGTGACCATTCCCCACAACGACGGAGTTCGGATCGACTACGAGGTGCGAGACCCATAGCGCAGACGGCCTCCCAAGTGCTCAGCCACATCCATCGTCGAGCCCAGTCGCGTAGCCCCACGTGACCCCTGCCCCGCCCCGGCTGTCCACGATCACCTCGTCCCGAGCGACTGGACTTGACCGCGGACCCCGCGCCGACGGAACCTGCCCAGCATGTCCACCCTGACGCTTCGTCTCGAAGCTTACGACCCCGAGGCGCGCCAGCTGGTGGCCGCTGCTCAGACCCTGGCCGATGAGCGCCGCCACCCCGAGGTGGAGCCGCTGCATCTGCTCTACTTGCTGCTCGATCGGAGCCGGGTGGTGCAACAGGCCATCGAGCGCTTGAACGTGGACTCCACGGACCTCGTGGTGGAGGCCGAGCTGCTGCTTCGGCGGCGGCGCAGCGTGGAGGGGGCACCGTCGTACTTGTCCCCGCGCTTGCTGGACCTGCTAGGGCGCGCCGAGGGAGAGGCCGCGCGCGATGGTGGCGTGCCGGTGTCCGTGCTGCACCTGATGCTGGCCTGTGGGCAGGAGACGTCGGGCGCCGTGCGTGACGTGTTCGGTGCGGTGGGCGTGAGCGCGCCGGTGCTGCGCGCTGGGCTGACGTCCATGAAGACCGAGGCCGCCAGCGCGGGTCGTGCGGCGGCCGCTGGCGGGAAGCCGTCGCAGGGCTCCGCGAGCAAGAGCAGCGCGAGCAGCGGCGAAGACGTGGGCGACCCGCTCGAGGAGTTCGGCCGCGACCTCACGCGCCTCGCGGCACAGGGCAAGTTCGACCCCACGGTGGGCCGCGACGCCGAGATTCGCCGCATGCTGCAGGTGCTGGCGCGCCGCCGCGAGAACAACCCGCTGTTGGTGGGCGAAGCCGGCATCGGCAAGACGTCCATCGTGCAGGCCCTGGCCATGCGCATCGCCACGGGCGACGTGCCCACCATGCTCAAGGGCAAGCGCATCGTGGCCCTCGACATGGGCTCCATGGTGGCAGGCGCCAAGCTGCGCGGTCAGCTCGAGGAGCGCATGCGCCGCGTGCTCGACACGGTGCGCGACTCGGGCGGCGAGATCCTGCTGTTCATCCCGGACCTGGGCGCCATGATCGGCGGCCAAGATGCCGCGGCGGGTGGGCTGCTCGCCACGGCCCTCGCGCGCGGCGAGCTGCGCGCCATCGCCATCGCCACGCCAGCCACGCTGCGCAAGGCGCAGGACGAGAACGCCACGCTGCTGCAGCGCTTCGTGGGCATCCCCGTGGAGCCGCCCACCATCGAGGAGGCCATCGCCGTGCTGCGTGGCGTGGTGGGGCGCTTCGAAGCCGACCACGGCGTGCGCATCCTGGACCCCGCGCTGGTGGCCGCCGCGCAGTTCGCGCGCCGCTACGTGACCGGCGTGCAGCTTCCGAAGAGCGCCGTAGACCTGATCGACGAGGCCGCCGCCCGCGTGCGCGTGGAAATGGAGAGCGTGCCGAGCGCGGTGGACGCCATGACGCGGCGCCTCGAGGCCCTCGAGATCCAGAACGCCTCGCTGGCGAATGACGACGACAGCGAGAGCGTGCGCGCACGGACGGCCATCGCCGCCGAGATCGAGACGCTGCGCCCGAAGGCACAGGCCATGCGTGAGCAGTGGCAGACGGAGCTGGCCTCCGTGTCCGAGGTGCGGCGCGTGAAGCAAGAGCTGCAGGCCGCCGAGCGCGAGCTCGAGCAGGTGCGCGCCAGCGAAGATCATGGGCGCGCGGGGGAGCTGCGCTTCGGGACCATCCCGCTGCTGGAGAAGCAGCTGGCCGAAGCGTCCGCCAAGAACCAGGGCGCCGACGTGGTGCTGCACGACGTGGTGCACGCCGAGGACGTGGCCGACGTGGTGGCGGCCTGGACGGGCGTGCCCGTGGCCAAGATGCTCGAGGCCGAGACCGAGAAGCTGCTGCAGATGGAGGTGCGTCTCGGCGAGCGCGTGATCGGCCAGGACCACGCCGTGACCGCCATCGCGAAGGCCGTGCGGCGCGGGCGCATCGGCATGCGTGACCCGAAGAAGCCGATTGGTTCGTTCCTGTTCCTGGGGCCCACGGGCGTGGGCAAGACCGAGCTCGCGAAGGCGCTGGCCGAGTTCCTGTTCGACGACGAGGCCTCGCTCACGCGCCTCGACATGAGCGAGTTCATGGAGAAGCAGAACGTGGCCCGCCTCTTGGGCGCGCCGCTCGGCTACAAGGACTCCGACGCGGGCGGACAGCTCACCGAGGCCGTGCGTCAGCGGCCGTACAGCGTGGTGCTCTTCGACGAGATGGAGAAGGCGCACCCCGACGTGTTCAACGTGCTGCTGCAGGTGCTGGACGACGGCCGCCTGACCGACAGCCGCGGCCGCCTGGCGCACTTCTCCGACACGGTGGTCATCATGACCAGCAACATCGGCAGCCACCTGATCCTGGACCACGAGGGCGACAACGCCTCGCTCAACGAGAAGATCGAGGCCGAGCTGCACCGGCAGTTCAAGCCCGAGTTCTTGAACCGCATCGACGAGGTGATCATCTTCAACCCGCTGAGCGAGGAGAACCTGCTGGGCATCGCGAAGATCCAGCTGCGCGGCATCGGCAAGATGCTGGCCCACCGGCGCATCACGCTGGACGTGGCCGAGGACGCCCAGCGCTACGTGGTGGAGCTGGGCTACGACCGCGCGTTCGGGGCGCGCCCGCTGAAGCGCGTGATCTTGAAGCAGCTCCAGGACCCGCTGGCCGAGGCCATGCTGAAGGGGGGCTACGGGCCGGGCGACCAAGTGAAGGTGTCGCTGGTGGGCGAGGGCACGGGGCGCTCACTAGCCTTCGCCAAGGTGTGATACAACGCGCCCATGCGCACCCCCCTGCTCGTTGCTTGCCTGCTCTCGCTCCTGCTCGCCACCGGTCTCCCGGGCTGCGGGAGCGATGGTGACCCCGGTGTGCCCGTCAACACGGGCGTGCCCCTCGTGGACATCGAGGCGGAGCCCAAGGCTGGCTTCGAGTTCATGGAGACCACCTACACGGTCCCGGGGACGAACGAAGAGCGCACGCTGCGGCTGAACGTCTGGTACGCCACCGAGGACACGGAGGGCGAGCTGACGCGCTTCAACGCCATCTCGGTGGACAGGAACTCGTTCTTGAACGCCAGCGTGCGTGTGCCGCGTGGGCAGGCTCCGGTGATGATCTATACCCACGGCGACCAAGGCTGGGGTGGGAGCGCCTACACGTTGGCGCGTCAATTCGTGCAGAACGGCTGGATCGTGGTCGCGGTGGATCACACCGGAAACACGGTGCTCGACAACACCGACCCACGCCCGTTCGAGTTCGACGTGGTGCGCGCCTACGACGTGAACGCGACGCTGGACCTGGTGGCCGAACTGCCCGCCGAACACCCGCTCGCCGGACACCTGGACACGTCACGCGTCCTGGTCGTGGGGCACAGCTACGGCGGGCAGACCGCCTGGATGGTGGGCGGCGCCGAGCTCGACCTCACCGCCATCGAGGCACGCTGCGCGCCCACCTGCGTGCAGGCCGAGCTGGACGCCTACGCCATGTACGAGGCGGACCCCCGCGTGGTCGCAGTGGTCGCGATGGACGGTGAGATCCGCGACGACAGCGTGGCCGACACGGGCTTCACCTCCATGCAGGCCGCCGTCATGGCGCTGACGCCGGCGGACATGGCCCGCCACCAGGACCTGTTCGACCGCTCGGCGGGCGCGGACGTGACCTGGGTGCAGCTCGACGGGGCCTGCCACGAGTCCTTCACGTCCACGAACTTCGGCTCGTGCCCCACGCTCGCGCTGCCCCTCGGCCGGCGGATCACCGCCAACTACGCCATCGCCTTCGGCATTCGGCATGTGCTCCAGTCGGACGATGCGGAGGTGCTGGCCTTGCTGGATGGCACCACCGAGGTGGATCCCATCGTCACGGTGTCCCACCACGCACCCTGACAAATTGTTTGTTATTTTCGCCTGAGCCATTGAGCCGGGCCGAAAATGCGGGCATCTTCGCGAGATGACCCGCCCCAAGTGGAAGCGCCGCCTGGCCTGGTTCGCCGGCGGCCTGGCAGTGACCGCCCTCGTCCTTTTCGGCATCTTCGGCGGCGGGAAGGCCCCGACGGCAGGCCACGTGGTGGGGCCGCGGCTGCCCGCCGAGGTGGTGGCCGCGCGCGACCGGAGCGTGGCGGAGGCGCTGCCCGAGGGCGCGGATGCGGGGTCCACGCGCATCTTGTTCGGCGACCTGCACGTGCACACCACGTTCTCGGCCGACGCGTTCATGCGCTCGCTGCCGCTGATGGGCGGAGAGGGCGCGCACCCGCCGGCCGACGCGTGCGACTACGCCCGGCACTGCTCGCAGCTGGACTTCTACGCGCTGACCGACCACGCCGAGATGCTGACGCCGCGCCTGTGGCGAGAGTCCAAGCGGTCCGTGCGCGAGTGCAACGCGCTGGCTAGCGCGGGCGGCACGGAGCCCGACGTGATCGCCTTCACGGGCTTCGAGTGGACGCAGGTGGGCATGACCCCGGCGGAGCACTACGGGCACAAGAACGTGATCTTCCGGGGCACCTCCGACGACGTGCTGCCCGCGCGAGCGATCGCCTCGAGCGGCCTCTTGCAGCGTGCGTTCTCGGCGCCGGGCAGCATCGCCACCCTGCTGAGCATCCCCATCCGCGAGTTCGGCGACCGTCAGGCCTACCTCGACATCGGCGAGTTCTTCCGCGAGAACATGGCGCTCGAGAACTGCCCCAGCGGTCCGTCGCCCGGGCTGCCGGCCGAGTGCCGCGAGTACGCCGAGACCCCCGCCATCCTGTTCCGCAAGCTGGATGAGTGGGGCTTCGAGTCCATGGTCATCCCGCACGGCACCACCTGGGGCTTCTACACGCCGCCGGGCTACACGTGGGACAAGCAGCTGGACCCGGCCATGGACAGCCCGCGCCAGAGCCTGGTGGAGGTGTACAGCGGGCACGGCAACTCGGAGGAGTACCGCGACCAGGCCGACGTGCTGCGCAACGCCGACGGCACCTACCGCTGCCCGCCCACGGTGCCGGGCTTCGAGCCCTGCTGTCAGCGCGCGGGCACGCTCATCCACGCGCGCTGCACAGCGGAGGGGGGCAGCGAAGCGGAGTGCGAGCGGCGCGCCGAGACCGCGCGCAGCCACTACGCCAACGCGGGCGTGGCGGGGCACCACACCGTGCCGGGCGCCTCGGTGGAGGACTGGGGCAACTGCGGGCAGTGCACCGACTGCTTCGAGCCGGCCTTCAACTCGCGCTACGGCGGGTCCGTGCAGTACGCCCTGACGCGTGGCCACTTCGAAGAGGGCGCACCGCCGCGCCATGCGACGTGGGGCTTCATCGCGTCGAGCGACAACCACTCGGCGCGCCCGGGCACGGGCTACAAGCCGTACGACCGGCGGCAGATGACCGAGGCCAGCGGCTTCGTGGACGAGGCCTCGCGCGACATGATCTTCGGCGCGCGGCCCGATCCTGCCGCGCAGTCCCGCCCGGTAGACGACTCGCTGCTGGACGAGATCCCCGCGTTCGCCGTGGTAGACCTCGAGCGCCAGGCGTCGTTCTTCCTGACGGGCGGCCTGGTGGCCGTGCACGCCACGTCACGCTCACGCGACGCCATCTGGGAGGCGCTGCAAGCGCGGCGGGTGTACGGCACCAGCGGCGACCGCATCTTGCTGTGGTTCGACATCGAGGACGGCGCCGCCACGTTGCCCATGGGCTCCGAGGTCCGTCGTGGGGTTGCCCCCACGTTCCACGTGCGCGCGGCGGGCAGCTTCGAGCAGCTCCCGGGCTGCCCTCCGGACCGCATCGACGCCCTCGGCAGCGAGCGCTTCGAGCGCGTGTGCCGTGGCGAGTGTTACCACCCGGGCGACGCGCGGCGGCGCATCGAGCGCATCGAGGTGGTGCGCATCCGCCCGCAGACGCGCGATGACGAGCCCGTCGCGGGGCTCATCGACGACCCGTTCCTGGTGCTGCCGTGCCCGACCGACAGCGACGTGTGCGTGCAGTCGTTCACGGATCCCGAGTACCCGAGCTTCGAGCGCGACGTGGTGTACTACGTGCGTGCCATCCAGGCCGCGACCACCGAGGTGAACGCCAGCGGCCTGCGCTGCGAGGGCGACGTGTGCCGCCCGTGCCACGGGGACTACCGGACGGACGCAGAGGACGACTGCACGGGGCCTTCGAACGAGCGCGCCTGGGCGTCGCCCATCTACGTGCGCTGGGAGGCGCCGCCGCCCGCTCCGGCCGCCGAGGTGCTGGACGCTGGAGTGCCTGCCGTTGCCCGCTGAGCCGAGCGCGCCGCAGGAGCCGACGTTGGGCGCCGCTACGGTCGCCCCCGCCGAGACGCCGCGCGCCTCGCGGCCGTGGGCCACGGCGGCGTTCGCGCTGGGCATGCTGGCGTCGGGCGCCCTGGCCGCCCTCGAGACCACGCGCGTGGCCAGCGCGCACCAGCCGCTGCCCGACGACGTGGCGGCGCGCGTGGGCGACATGACCATCTCGACCGCCGAGCTGGACCAGGCCACCGAAGCGCTGGCGCGCGACCGCCGCGAGGGGCTGCGCGACGGCGACCGCGCGCACGTGCTGGACCGCTTGGTGGACGAGGCGCTGCTGGTGCAGCTGGCGCTCGCGCAGGGGCTCGCGCTGCGCGACCCACGCACGCGCGCGGACCTGACCGCGGCCGCGCTCGAGCTGCTGGTGACCGAGGCCGCGTTGGTGGAGCCGAGCGACGAAGAGCTGGCCGCGTTCTACGAAGGGCGCCGCGGTGAGCTGCGGGGCGCGCCGCGCGTGCAGGTGACCCACCGCTTTGCGCGCGGCGAAGAGGCCATGGCGCGCGTGATGGCCGAGGACACGGCGGGGATCGACGCAGCGCCGCTGCCGCTGCCGAGCGGTTGGCTGAGCGACCGCGACCTGCGCGAGGTGTTTGGTGGCAGCTTCACCACGCAGGTGCTCGCGGGCGCGGAGGGCGAGTGGCTGGCCCCGGTGGAACGCGACGGCGGTGTGCACCGTGTGCGCGTGCTGCGCCGCGAAGCCCCCGAGGCCCCACCGCTGGCCGAGGTGCGCGACGAGGTGCTGGCGCTCTACCGCCGCGAGCGCGCCGATGAAGCGGTGAGGGACTACCTGCGGAGCGCGCGCGAGGACACGCCCATCACGCTGCGCGGCGCAGCGGTCGAATGACGCGGGCACAGCGGCAACCGCACGTGGCGCGGGACGTGCGGGACGCGTGCGTGGTTCGGGTGGCCGGGGGGGCGCTGCTGTTCGCGACGGCGCTGCTCCTCGCCACTTCGCACGCGCTCGCGCACGACCGCAGCGTGTCGCAGTCGAGCGTGAGCGTGCGTGGCACCACCGTGAGCGCACAGGTGCGGCTGCGGACGGTGGACCTGAGCGCGCTGACTGCCGAGGTGGCCGCGTGGGCACACGACCGCGCGGAGGGGCGTGACGCTGCCGCCGCGGACGCGCTGCCCGAGGCACTGGTGGAGGCGCTGCACACGCACTTCCGCGTCCTGGACCGAGGCGATGTCGCCTGCGTGCCGCGTGCGCCGCTGCGCCTGACCAGCCAGCCTGCCGAGCTGCGCCTTCGCCTCACCTTCGACTGCGGAGCCGAGCCTGCACGCTACGTGGTGACGCCGTGGCCCGTCCCGGGGCACCACCACCTGGCGCACGTGGAGGGCAGCGGACGCGAGGGCACGCTGATCGTGGGCGAGACGCGCGAGCTCTCCCTGACCATGGCGGAAAACCCCGAGGCGGAGAGCCCCGGTGTGGGCCCGGCCATGCTGGCCTATCTGCGCTATGGCGCCGAGCACGCGGCGACGGGCTGGGACCACGTGCTCTTCGTGCTGTTGCTGCTGGCGTTCGCGCCGCGCCTGCGAGACGCGGCCGTGCTGGTCACGGGCTTCACCATGGGGCACGCGGTCACGCTGGTGCTGGCCGCGCTGGCCGTGCTCGAGAGCCGCGCCGTGGCGGTGGAGTCGCTGATCGCGGCGTCGGTGGTGCTGGTGGCCGCCGAGAACGTGGCGCGCGGCGAGGCTCGCCCGCGGGTCCGGGTGTTGGCGCCGCTGCTGGTGGCGCTGGGCGGACTCGGGCTCGGCCTGCTGAGTGGCGAGCGCGCGCTGGTGTACTTCGCGGTGTTCGCGATGTGCGTGGCAGCGCTGGGGACCCCCACGAACGCGCCGGGCAGCGACCACCAAGCTCGCGTGCGCCTCGCGCTCGCCGTGGCGTTCGGACTGGTGCACGGGCTTGGCTTTGCGTCCGGCTTCGACGCGGAGGGCCCCTCGCGCGTGCCGCGCCTGGTGGCGTTCAACCTGGGCGTGGAGCTGGCGCAGCTGGGCTGGGTGGCGCTCTGCTGGCCGCTCCTGCGCTGGCTGGGCAGCCCCGACGCCGCCCGACGCGTGCGCGCTGTGCAGGCGTTTTCGGTCTTGGCCGGAGCCGCAGCCACGTATGCCTGTGTGAGCCGGGTGTTCGACGGGGGCTGACGACGTGCGCGAAGGCGCTGCGTCGCGTGGTGCGCCCCCCGCCTTTTCGTTACGCTCCACCTCGCACGACGACCTCCCCGTCGTGACTCCCCCCATTGCCATGAGGACACCCATGCGAGGTTCGATGCGCACCCTGACCCTTCTGACGCTGCTCTCGGCGGGCCTCTGCGCCTGCGGTGGCGACGAGCCCGCGGCGACACCCGCCCCCACGCCGCCCGCGGAGCCGGCCCCCGAGCCGACGGCCAGAACGCTCACCAACCACGCCCCGCTGGCTGCGCTGCCGCCGGCGCCCGAGGTACCCGTGCCCAAGCTCGAGCTGGGCCGGCGCCTCTACAACGAGACCGCGCTCTCGGGCGACAACACCATCTCCTGCGCCACGTGCCACAGCCTGGACCACGGCGGCGCCGAGCCGCGCCGGACGTCCACCGGCATCAACGGCCAGATCGGCCCCATCAACTCGCCCACCGTGCTGAACGCGGGCCTGCACATCCGTCAGTTCTGGGACGGCCGCGCCGCCGACCTGACCGAGCAGGCCGCCGGCCCGGTGACCAACCCCATCGAGATGGGCGGCGACTGGGAGACCGTGGTGGCGCGCATCAGCGCCGACGCCAGCTACGTGGACGCGTTCCGCGCCGCCGGCTACGAGGGCATCTCGCAGGCCACCATCACGGACGCCATCGGCGCGTTCGAGAGCACGCTCATCACCCCCGGTCCCTTCGACCGCTTCCTGGGCGGCGACCTCACGGCCATGAACGAGCAGCAGCAGCGCGGCTACATGACCTTCCGCACCTCGGGCTGCATCTCGTGCCACACGGGCCCCGCGCTCGGCGGCCAGATGTTCCAGAAGATGGGCCTGGTGCGCGACTACTTCGCGCTGCGCGGCGGTGAGCTCACGGAGGCCGATCAGGGCCGCTTCAACTTCACCCGGGTGGAGAGCGACCGGCACTTCTTCAAGGTGCCCACGCTGCGCAACGTCACCCAGACCGGGCCGTACTTCCACGACGGCTCGCAGGCCGACTTGGCCAGCGCCGTGCGCATCATGGGCCAGGTGCAGCTCAACCTGGAGCTGACCGACGCGCAGGTGGCCGACATCGTGGCGTTCCTCGGCGCGCTGGACGGCGAGCTGCCCGCTCACGCCCGCATGCCCGCGGTGGCTCCGGCCGGGGCTGTGCCCGCCCCGGCGGCCCCCGCCGCTCCCGCGCCCGCCGAGTGATCTGCGCCGCCGAGGCGTAGGCTCGAGCCCACACAGCGCCGGTTCGCACCCACGGGTGATCTCCCACCGAGATCGCCGTGCGGAGGCGACCCGGCGTTTTCGTCGCGGAAACGTCGCGCGCTGCGATCGCCCACCTTGGTCTGCTTCGTGCTTAGATGGCGGTCGCGTCACGCGGCGCGCACGGTGCCCGCGAGGCGAACATTGCGAACGAAGGGTGAAGACTATGAGCAAGATGCTGAAGAATGGTTCCAAGGGGGAAGCGGTCACGGCGCTGCAGAAGCAGCTGGTCACGCTGGGCTACGCCATCAAGGTGGACGGTGACTTCGGTGCCGGCACCGAGAAGGCCGTCCTGAGCCTGCAGGGTTCGTTCGGCTACGACACCGACGGCATCGTGGGCCCCGGCACGCAGGGCCTGATCGACGCCCAGATTGGCTACGGCTGGAACGCCACCGCCCCCGACGCCTACGAGAAGGCCCAGAAGGCCCAGGGCAAGACGGTGGCCGCGCCGGTCGACAAGACCGCCGCTGCTGCGAAGGACGGTGCCCCCGCGAAGGCCGCCCCGGCCGCCGACAAGACCGCCGCCGCCAAGACCCCCGACAAGGGCGCAGCCCCTGCCGCTGCGAAGGCCGCCCCCGCCAAGAAGTGATCCCGGCCGCGACCTGCCAGCCCCCCGCGGCAGGCCGCACGCCATGCACGCACCGAGCCCCTCCCCTGGGGCTCGTCGCGTTTCACCACCCGGAGCCCCCCCGGGCACCGCGCTAGACGCCCGCGCCAACAGGTCATACCCTCGCCGCGTGTCTCTCCCTGATCCCGAACGCACGCGTCGGCACATCGGCCTCGGCCTCTACATCATCGGGATGCTGCTGGGCTTCCTGCAGCTGATCATCTGGTTCGTGGGGCTCCCCGTGCTGGCCGGTCAGGGCGCCATCCTGGCCTACATGTGCATGGGCGCGGTGCTCGCCTTCCCGGCCGGCGTCATGTACCTGACCTTCCCGCGCCTGCTGGACCGCTACGACCCCGAGCCGTGGTACGCGCTCTTGGGCTGCCTCTTCTGGGGCGGCATCGCGGCCTGCGGCTTTTCCGTCACCATCAACAGCCTGGTGGGTGAGGGCGTGGCCAACGTCTACGGCGCGGAAGCAGGCGAGATCGTGGGCGCCGTCATCTGCGCACCCATCGTGGAGGAGTTCTGGAAGGGCCTCGCCGTGTTCGGCATGTTCTACTTCCTCAAGCGCGAGTTCGACGGCATCGTGGACGGCATCATCTACGCCAGCTTCGTGGCCCTGGGCTTCGCCGCCGTGGAGAACGTCCTCTACTACGGGCGGGCTGCGGCCGACGGTGGCCTGGCCGGGATGGGCGCCAACTTCGTGCTGCGCGGCATCCTCTTTCCGTGGGGCCACCCGGTCTACACCTCCATGACGGGCATCGGCTTCGGCCTGGCGCGCGAGGGGCGGCACAAGGCCATCCGCGTGCTCGGGCCGCTCGTGGGCTACGGCCTCGCGGTCATGCTGCACGCCATGTGGAACGGCGGCGCCACGTTCGCGGGCATGAGCGAAGAGGGCGGCGCCATCTTCTGCTTCAGCATCTTGATCTGGTTCGCGTTCGTCACCGCGTTCATCGGCATGATCATCGCCCTGGTGCGCCGCCGCGGGCGCATCCTGCGGGCGCACCTGCTGGACGAGGTGGCCCTCGGCAACATCACCACGACCGAGCTCGACATCGTGACCAGCGCCTTCGGCCTGCTGAACTTCCGCATGAAGTACGGCAGCCAGGGGGCCGAGTTCATCCGCGCCATCGCGCGTCTCTCGCTGTCCAAGTGGCACACCACGCGGGCCCAGTCGCAGAACACGCACACCGTGAGCATGGACTTCATCCTGCCGCTGCGCGTGAAGATCGCGAAGGGCCGGCAGGCGCTCGCCCAGCGCGGATACCGCTGACGCCATGACCGTCTTGGTGACCTGCGCGCCCGGCCTCGAGAAGCTGCTGGCAGCGGAGGTGGGCGCCCTCCTCGGCCGCCTGCCTCTCGCAAGCTGCCCCGTGTCCGTGGCGCCGGACGGAGTGCGCGTCACGGCGGCTCCGGCGGACCAGCTGAGCGTGATCGGCGCGCTGAACCTGGGCCTTGGGCTCAGCACCGGCGTGCGCGTGGAGCTGGGCAGCTTCTCGGCGTCGCAGTTCCCGCAGCTGGTGCGCAAGCTGAAGCAGCTTTCATTTCAGCCCTGGATCCCGCGCGGCGTCGCGGTGGACGTGCGCGTGCGCAGCCTGCGCAGCCGCCTCTACCACACCAAGGCCATCGCCGACCGCACGCGCCGCGCCATCGCCGACGCGTTCGGGATTGCCAACGTGGACGCCCTCGAGCCCGACAGCACCGAGCCGCACGCGCGCGTGCACGTGGACGGCAACGAGAACCTGTTCAGCGTGAGCGTGGACACCAGCGGCGAACCCCTCTACCGGCGAGGCTACCGCTTGGCCACGGGCAAGGCGCCGCTGCGGGCCGACCTCGCGCGCGCGCTGGTGGTGGCCTCCGGCTGGGCGGGGGACACGCCTCTCGGCGACCCGTTCTGCGGCGCGGGCACCGTCATGATCGAGGCGGCGCTGCTGGCCTCCGGGCGCTTGCCGGGCGCGGGCCGAGCCTTCGCGTTCGAGGCCGCGCCATGCCACGACGCGGCACGCTTCGCCGCCGTGCGTGCGCGCCTGGACGTGCCCGCGCGCGCCTCACTGCCACGCTTGCTCGGGTCGGATCGAGACGCCGGCGTGATCGAGTCGGCCCGGGACAACGCCGAGCGCGCCGGCGTGGCGAAGCTCATCACCTTCGAGGTGGCCGCGCTGAGCGACGCGCCCATCTTCGTGGATGGCACCCTCGGCGCACGCACCGTGGTCACGAACCCGCCGTATGGGCTGCGCGTGGGGGACACCCGCACGCTGCAGAACCTCTATCAGCGCGTGGGGACCTTGGTGCGTGGGCTGCCGCCGGGATCGCACGCTGCGTTGCTCACACCACCGCCGCGCGTGCGGGATCTCGGGCTGACCCTCGAGCGCGCGTTCGAGAGCAACCACGGCGGGCAGCACGTCATCGCTAGCGTGACGGCGGGCTGACGTCTCATGATCCGCGCCTGCTGCGCGGGGGCCGATTGGCCTTGCTGCAAGGCACAATGTGCACCCCCGGCTGGAAGCCGGGGGCAGCAAACCTGGCCTCGACTCACTTAAAGTCCCCCGCCCGGCGGCGGCGGACTACGTGGTCGACAACAGGCGGTGTTCTACCAAGGGTGGCCGGACGCAGTGTCGGAGTACCTTGGGTAGGGCAAACCCTGCTGGCAGCCACGTAGTCCGCCCAAGGGCGGACTTTCGGCAGGTCCAGACCTGGTCTGCTGCCCCCGGCTTCCAGCCGGGGGTGCCCAAAGAACCTTGCTGCAAGGCGAAGAGAGCCCCAAGCAAGATGTGTTGAACCACCAGGCTTCAGCCGTGGGTGCCCAAAGCAGCTTGCAGCAAGTCGAATCGGCCCTCTGGCGAGATGGGTGAGCTCATCAGTCCGCGCCCACCAGCAGGTCCGCCGTGGCCGCCGTCATCCCGGCCAGGTCTGCGCCGTCGGCGTAGACCCCGTCGATGACCAAGCGGCAGAGCCCGTGCACGCACGCCCACCGAGCCTGTGCGCGCCGCAGGCCGGCCTTCCCGCGGCCCACGGCAGGGTCCATGGCGCTCACGTAGTCCACGTAGCGGCGAAACGTCTCGAACGCGAGCGCGCGCAGGCTCTCGGTGGGCTCGCCCGCCTTCCAGATGCTGCGCCCGAACATGAGGTCGTAGACCTCGGGGTGCGCCGCGGCGTAGCCCACGTAGGCCCGCACGAAGCGCAGCGTCTGGTCGCGCGCGCTGCCCGACACGTCGCGCGCCCCGTCCTGCAGCACCTGGTCGAGGGTGGTGAAGCCCTCCTCGGCCAACGCGCAGAGCAGCGCGTTCTTGTTGTCGAAGTGGTGGTAGAGCGCCGACGCGCTGACCCCCACGCGCAGCCCCAGCTGGCGCAGGGAGAGCCCGTCCAGGCCCACCTCGCGCACCATGGCCTGGGCCTCGCGCAGCAGCGTGGGGCGCAGGTCGCCGTGGTGGTAGCGCTGGGGGGCCTTGGGGGGCATCGCGGTGGATCTTGACAGTGTTCAGACGGGGTGTCATCTAAACGGCGTACAGATTGCCGACGCCGTGCCACCCTGACCGGAGTTCCCCATGAACCAGCCCTTCCCGAACCTGCTCGCGCCCTTGGATCTCGGCTTCACCACGCTGCGCAACCGCGTGGTCATGGGCTCCATGCACACCGGCCTCGAGGACCGCTTCTGGAACTACCCGAAGCTGGCGGCGTACTTCGCCGAGCGCGCCAAGGGCGGCGTGGGCCTCATGGTCACCGGCGGGCTCAGCGTGAACCGCCGCGCGTGGTTCTACCCGGGCTCCGGCGTGGTGAACCAGCCCGGCGACGTGCTGCCGCACCAGCTGGTCACGCGCGCGGTGCACGAGCACGGCGGCAAGATCGCGCTCCAGCTCATCCACACGGGGCGCTACGCGCACCACCCGTGGTCGGTGTCGGCCAGCGCCAAGAAGTCGCCCATCAACCCGTTCAAACCGAAGGCCATGAGCGAGGCGCAGATCCTCTCCACCATCGACGACTTCGCGCGCAGCGCGGCCATCGCCAAGCGTGCCGGCTACGACGGCGTGGAGATCATGGGCAGCGAGGGCTACCTGCTGAACCAGTTCGCGTGCCGCCGCGTGAACGAGCGCAAGGACCGCTGGGGCGGCGACATTCACGGGCGCATGCGCTTCCCCGTCGAGATCGTGCGCGCCGTGCGCCGCGAGGTGGGCCCGGACTTCATCGTGATGTACCGCCTGTCCATCCTGGACCTGGTGGAGGGTGGCAACACCTACGACGAGGTGGAGACCATGGCGAAGGCGCTGGTGGAGGCCGGCATCACGCTGCTCAACACCGGCATCGGCTGGCACGAGGCGCGCGTGCCCACCATCGTGACGTCCGTGCCGCGGGGGGCGTTCCGCGAGGTCACGGCACGCCTCAAGCGCGCCGTCAGCGTGCCGGTGATCGCCTCCAACCGCATCAACACGCCCGAGGTGGCCGAGTCCATCTTGGCCAACGGCGAGGCCGACATGGTGTCCATGGCGCGCCCGCTGCTGGCGGACCCGCACTTCGTGATGAAGGCCGCCGCCGGGCGCCCCGAGACCATCAACACGTGCATCGCTTGCAACCAGGCGTGCCTCGACCACACCTTCTCGCTGAAGCGCGCCACCTGCATGGTGAACCCGCGCGCCGCGCGCGAGAGCGAGCTGCTGTACGAGCGGGCCAGCATGCCGCGCCGCATCGCCGTGGTGGGTGCTGGCATGGCGGGCCTCTCGGCCGCCACCGTCGCCGCCGAGCGCGGCCACCACGTCACCCTGTTCGAAGCCGCGAGCGCGATTGGTGGGCAGTTCCGCATGGCCGCGGCCGTGCCGGGCAAGGAAGAGTTCCGCGAGACGCTGCGCTACTTCGAGCACGAGGTGAAGCGCACGGGCGTCACGCTGCGCCTCGACACACGGGCCAGCCAGCAGGAGCTGCAGGGCTTCGACGAGGTCATCGTGGCCACCGGCGTGGTGCCGCGCGTGCCCAGCATTCCCGGCATCGAGCACCCGAAGGTGCTGCGTTATACCGACGTGCTGCGCGACAAGAAGCCCGTGGGCAAGCGCGTGGCCGTCATCGGCGCGGGCGGCATCGGCGTGGACGTGTGCGAGTACCTGCTGCAGGACCCGGACATGAGCCTCGAGGCCTGGTGCGCCGAGTGGGGCGTGGACCCGAGCGGCGACTCCCCCGGCGGCCTGCGCGAGCCCCACGTGGAGAAGCCGCGCCGCACCATCACCATGCTGCAGCGCAGCGAGGGCCTGAAGAAAATGGGCTCCGGCCCCGGCCGCACCACCGGCTGGGTGCACAAGATCGCGCTCCAGCGGGGCGGCGTGCGCATGCTGGACGGCGTGACCTACGAGCGCATCGACGACCAGGGCCTGCACATCCGCCGCGAGGGCAAGGCCGAGCTGCTCGAGGTGGACCACATCATCCTGTGCGCCGGGCAGGTGTCCTTGCGCGACCTGGTGCCCGAGGGCGCCGGCAAGCGCGGCAAGCGCGAGCGGGGTGGCGTGCACGTGATCGGCGGCGCGGACCTGGCCGCCGAGCTGGACGCGAAGCGGGCCATCGCGCAGGGCGCCGAGCTGGCCGCGCGGCTGTGAGACTCAGCGCGGCGGGTCTGCGCTGAGGCCCAGGCAGTCGAGGTAGGTGATGCGGTTCGGGATCGCTCGCTGGATGGCGGCGGCGGTCGCGGCCGGGATGCGGTCGGACCAGAAGCGCAGGGCCAGATAGGGCCCCAAGGTCTCTGCGAGATCCTCGCGCTGTGGGTTGTCGCGAGCGTACGTGGACAGGGCCACTCCATCGGCGCGCTGCGCTTCCTGCCAGCGGGCGGTGGTTGCGTGGTAGGCGTCCATGGACGTGTGCGTGGACTCGTGGAGCAAGATCTCCTCGAGGACACCGTCGCGCACGTAGTCGGTGCCTTGGGCCGTGTGGATCAGCAGGTTCTCGTTGCCGCCGCCGAACGGAAAGTGGCCTGCGTGAATCCACATCGTGCGGAGGTCGCGGAAGAGGAACGCGGGCAGGCGGCCCACCGCGGTCGCGTAGAAGCGCGCCTCGGTCTCGGCCTGCTGCGGCGTGAACTCGGGATTCACCTGCACTTCGACGTGGACCGTGGTGCCGAAGCGTGCGTCGAACACATGCGCGTTCACCGGATTGAAGCTGTTGGTGCGGCGGTCGAACATCGTGCGCTGCGCTCTGCCCGTGTAGGTGAGCGAAACCAGGCTGCTGGGGTCGGCGTCGGTGAGCATGTTCGGATCGATGAACGACGTGCCGCTGAACGGCGGGTCGGACGCGGGTCGCGTCACTGCTGCGAAGGGACCGTGGCATGCGACGGCATCGATGGGCTGCCGGCTGTCTGGAGCGGCAGCCATGGGCTCGGCGGTGCCGACGGGCGGCGCGGCGCCCACGGGCCGTGTACATGCGGCGAGTGCGAGGATCACGATCGCGGGGTGGAGCTTGGGGGTAGGCGTCACCGGCAGACCATACCGGAAGCGGGACGAACGCCTCGTGGGAGAAGTCTGCCGAAGAGGTCACGAAACAGAGGACGCCAGAGCCCGAGGCGTATGCGCTAAGCTGGTGCGGCATCCCCCACGGCAACGAACCAAGGCCCCCACCATGATGCTTCGCGCCACCTCGAGCCTGCTGAGCCTCGCGCTCCTGACCAGCGCGGGCTGCTCCGACGCCACCAACAGCGGAAGCGACGGCGGCGCACGCGACGGAGGCACGCGCGACCTGGGCAGCCGCGACGCCAGCCAAGACGGCTCGGTGTGGGCGCGCTCGGGCTGCAAGCGCGGCATCGCCTATGGGCACCACACGGTGGCTGACCTCACCGCTATCCAGTCGAGCGTGGCCTGGTGGTACAACTGGGCCGACCGCCCCGACGTGGACCTGCGCGACGGCGCCTACCGCACGGCGGGCGTGGAGTACCTGCCCATGATCTGGGGGGCCACCTTCGACGCCGACGACGTCATCGCGAACATCCCCGCCGACACCGAGTGGCTGCTGGGCTTCAACGAGCCCAACTTCGGGTCCCAAGCCGACATCTCCGCCAGCGCCGCCGCTGCGCTGTGGCCCGAGGTGGAGCGCGTGGCCGACACGCTGGGGCTCTCCATCGTGTCGCCCGCCGTGAACTTCTGCGGTGGCGACTGCCAGGACACCAGCCCCTTCGACTACCTGGACGACTTCTTCGCCGCCTGCGACGGCTGCCGCGTGGACGCCGTGGCCTTCCACATCTACGTGGGCTGCAACCCCGCGGGGGACAACAAGGCCGAGTGGCTCATCAACCACATCGAGACCTACAAGGCGCGCTTCTCGCAGCCCCTCTGGCTCACCGAGTTCGCCTGCGACGACGCCGGCAGCTTCGCCGACCAGGTGGCCTTCATGGAAGACGCCGTGGCGTACCTCGAGAGCGAGCCACGCATCGCGCGCTACGCGTGGTTCTCCGGACGCTTCGAGGGCATCCCCTACGTGGACCTGCTGGGCGACGACGGCGAGCTCACACCGCTCGGCGAGGCCTATGTGAACGCCCCGACGGGCGCGGGCTGCGTGGAGTAGGCCCTAGGGCGCGGGGCGCTACTGCCCGCGGATCCAGCCTTCCTCCTCCGCCAAGAAGCCCGTCACGTCTACCTCGGGGCGGACCTACTCGAAGATCGTCGGCAGCACCCCCTCCGCGCCGTAGCGCGTGCGCATCGCGCGCCACAGGCCGTGGTCGAACATGGTCTCGAACTCGGCTTCGGTGCTCAGCACGTCCACGTACGTGTGCAGGAAGCCGCCGCGGTCGCGCACCATCGCCTCGAGCTCGCGCACCTTGGTGATGGTGGGGTAGTTCTCTGCGCCTTCGCGGATGGCGCGCGGGAACCCGTAGATGCCGAAGTTCAGGTAGAGGGCGCTGCGCTCCTGCTGGTCCCACGGCTGGCCATGCTGCCCCTTCACGCGGACCATGCCGCCACGGTCCACCACGCGGCACGGATAGACGAGCAACGGGTAGATCTCGAAGGTCTGGTCCACGTGGGTCAGCATCTCGCGCAGGTGCTCGGCGGGGAACGCGAAGTCCTGGTAGATCTGCTTGCGCAACGCCCGCTCCCGCTCGCCCTCGGGCCGCAGCGACTTGAGCACGCGCAGGTTGGGCGGCAGCGTCCAGCCGAGCGTGTTGCGGAACCACCTCTCGTTGGCCGTGGGCAGCAGCTGCCCGAGCGTCATGCACATGCTGCGCTCGTGCCGCATCAGGAACGAGTAGGTCGGAACGAGCTCCTCCACGCGGGAGCCGGCGGGGAGCGCGAGCATGCTCTCCACGTGCTTGAAGAAGAAGGGCTTGCGCCAGTGGTTCACGTCGTTGATGGGCAGCCGGCCGCTGGCCACCTCGTCGGGAGAGGCCAGGTAGCCCTCGAGGATCACGGCGCGGTGGCGACCGAAGACCTGCGCTTCCAGGAAGAACGGCGGCGAGTCCAGCCGGAGCAGGCGCTCGTGCTCGCGGCAGTACTCGTCCAGGTCGAAGAAGGGGCGGTACACCAAGCGCACGTGCGTGGGGGCCGGGATCACGCGCAGCTCGAGGGCCACCAACAAGCCCAGCGTGCCGTGGCTCCACGGGAGCGCGCGGAAGAGGTCGGCGTGCTCGCCATCGCGCGTGACGCGGAGGATCTCGCCGTGCGCGGTCACCAGCTCGTAGGCCTCGACCGTGTCGTGCACGAGCCCCGACACGTGCGAGTGGGTGGTCATGCCGATGGCCAGCACCAGCCCGCCCAGCGTGGCGTCCTCCATCTCGATGGTGGCCTCGAGCTGCAGCCCCTGCGCGTCGAGGTAGGTGGCGACCTCGCCGGTAGTGGCGAAGGGCTCCACGTGCACGGTGCCGCGCTCGCGGTTCACGCCGAGGATGGCGCGCAGGTCCCCCATCTGAACCGTGGACGCGCGCGACTTGTCCGTGGCACGCGTGTTCAGCGAAGCGTTGGGCTTGCGGTCGGTGCGCAGGGGACCCACCGCCGCTGCGCCCTCGCGCGCGCGCTTGTCGGCGTACTGCTTCACCTCGCTGGCCACACGGCTCACGCGCGCACTGTGCGCCGCCGGGTCGGGGAGCGTTGCGCCTGCGCTCGAAGCTCTCGACCACCGAGTAGGCCTTGCCGAGCGGGCAACACGCTCGGAGATCAAGAGCAGCTCACGGTGCTGCTCCACCCACGCTTCGAGCCGGCTGTCGTTCTTCATGGTGTCCTCGGGCGGTGGGCTGCGGAGTCGGGCTCCCAGCGGTACAGCTTCTTCAGGATCGCTTCGCGTAACGACGCGGGCATGCCCCCGAGGGTCAGCGCTGCCACGCGTGACGAGAACGGCACGAAGTAGCGCTCCTGGGGACGCTTGGCGTTGGCGGCCTTCAGCACCACGCGTGCCACCGCGTCCGGCGAGATGGCGCGCACGAGCTGAGTCTGAGCGAACCCGTCGAGGCGCTCGAGGTAGGCCTGATACGGATTGGCTCGGTCTTCACGGGCCTCGCGCCCTGCTTCGCGCGCCTTGTCGAACGTGGGCGTGTCCACGAAGCCCGGGATGATCACGGAGAGCTGCACGTTCCACGGCGCGAGCTCGATGCGAAGCGCGCGCGTGGCCGCCTCCATGCCCGCTTTGGTCGCGGCGTAGGCGCTGGTGACGGGCGACGCCACGTAGCGCGTGAGGGAGCTCATGTTGATCACGCGGCCGCCACCACGCGAGCGCCACATGGGCGTGAGCTCCCCCACCAGCTGCATGCCGGCCAGCAGGTTCACGTCGAACACGTGGCGGAGCGCGTCGCGGTCCATCTGCTCGAGCGGGAACGGCGGCCCGTAGCCCGCGTTGTTCACCAGCAGGTCCACCTCCCCGAAGCGTTCGAGCGCGCTCTGGGCGAGGTGGGTGGTGTCGGCGCCCTCAGCGAGATCGGCCGCGACCACGTGAGCCTTCGCGCCATGCGCTTCGACGGCGCGCGCGAGCTCGTGCAGCAGTTCCTCGCGGCGAGCCGAGAGCACCACGTCGAAGCCGCCCTGCGCGAGCTGCAGCGCGGTGGCGTAGCCGATGCCCGACGACGCCCCCGTAACGATGGCGACACGCCGGCTCACGAAGGCACCCCCGTGCTCGTCACAGGTCGGGGCCCGACGAGTCCTGGTCCCACGCGCCCCACCAGCGAGGCGCGGCTCGGCGCAGCGAGGGCACCCGCCACGTAGTCCACCAGCTGCTCGGCGAAGCGCGTGACGCGGGCGGCGCGGGCGTCTCCCTCGAGGTCGCGCACCTCGAGCTCGGCCGCCGCCGTGGCCTGCACCATCTGCCCCGCCATGAGGAAGATGCGGGTGCCGAGGACGTCTTCGGGGATGGACGAGAGCGCGCGGCGCAGGTGCGAGACGGTCTCGAAGAAGGCGTCGTTCCAAGGACGCGGCGTGGCCAGCGCGCCCTTCGCTTCGCCGCGCGCGAAGAGCTCGCCCATGAAGCGCACGTAGCTGGACCCGCGCTCCACATCCAGCAGCTGCTCGACCATGGGCACGACCAGCGCCACCACCAGGTCTTCCACGCTCGGCTTGCCCTTGGTGCGCCCGAGGGCCTCTTCGAGCAACGCGCGGCGTCGCTGGTTGAGGGGCGTCATGCGCGCCTCGACGATGGCGTCGATCAACAGCTCGCGGGTGCCGAAGTGGTACTGGAGCGCATTGCAGTTGCGCTGCCCGGCCTCGGTCGCGACGCGGCGCAGCGACACCGCGTCGATGCCCTCGAGCGCGAACAGCCGCTCGGCCGTCTCCAGCAGCTTCGTGCGGGTGTCCGCGCTGCGCGTGTTGGGGCGGCGACCGGCGGTGCTCGTCACGACACGTCCGCTAGCTTCACGCGGTGAAACTCGACATCGAGTTCGTCTTCGCTCAGCAGGGCACGCAGCGCGATCTGGCCTGCCGCGAGGCCTGCCGTGTCGAGCCAGTTCGGGACCCCCGGGTCGCGCGCGGCGATCACGATGCGGAAGGTGCCGTCGGCGTCGAGCGTGACCTGGGCCGAGTTGAGCGACACCCGCCGGAAGCGGTAGTCGGGGGACTCGAGCCAGCGGTTGAAGACCTGCACCGACCAGTAGCGCGCGCGCGGCGCCGTGCCCGTCACGATCACCGCCTCGTCGTCGGCCAGCTCGAAGGAGGCGCCCGTGTAGTCGATGTCGGGCGTGGGCATGTGGCCCAGGATCACGCTCGGGTCGATGCTCTCGAGCAGCGCCTCGTTGCGGGCCATGCGCTCCGCATCGACCTCACCGTCCACCACCTCGCCGCCTTTGCGCATGCGCGCGTCGGTGACGGGGTTCATCAGCGCAAAGACCGACAGCGAAGCCGAGAGATCGGCCGTGTCGATGACGTACTGACCCACCCGCGCAAACTTCTCCGCCAGCTCTGCCTCGGTCAGGGGCCCTGGCGCGGGCATGTCCGCCGGCACGCGCTCGATGGTGAAGGGGCGCGCGTCTCCCGCTGCCGATCGAAGAAGTACTGGCGCACCAGCATGGCGTACGCCCGCTCTGGCAGCTCTAGCCAGTGCTTGGCCCCCGCGGGGCGCTCGGCCGACAGGTGGATCTCGAAGCTGCCATCCTCGCCCAGCTCGAGCTCCGCGTCCGACAGGTTGCTGCCGACTTCGATGCCCCCCTCCTCGGCGCGGCTGTAGACGCAGAAGCCCAGATAGGTGACGTCGGTCTTGCGCCCGCGGATCACGTACTGCTCACGCGGATCGAGCGCCACGTAGTCGTAGTCGGTGTCGGGGTTGTCCCCCAGGAACTTCTTGGTGGGCGACAGCATGCGCGTCAGCTGAGGGCGCAGCGGGTCGTCGCTCTCGAGGTGCATCTCGAGCGACGAGCGCAGCACGCGCGTGAGGTAGCGAAACCCCTCGGCCCGCTCGCGCTCGGACTGGGCGCCCTTCGGCCCCGTCACCACCGAGGCGGCCTCGCGCAGCTGGTCTAGCAGGCTCAGGAAGGCGCGCTCACTCACGCTGGTCATCACGGGTTCTGTGCTCATGGCTGGCTCGTTCTCGCTGCGGGCGCTTGGCCCACGTCGTATCCATGGCGCGCGCGATACGCGCCGAACTTCTCGGCCACCCCGGCCGCGTTCAGCCCGAACATCTCGAGCGAGTACTGATGCTGCCCATGCACGCCGCGGGGGTGCGCCGCGAGATATGCGCGCATGACGTCCACGGTGGACGGCACGAGGGGCATCTGGAAGTGCGCGTACACCCGCTCCACCACGGCGATGGGGTCCGCGAGCAGCTCCTCGAAGTGCACGTCGGTGAACTGCTGGGCGAGGTCCGGGCGTTGGTCGCGGCTCGCCATGGTGCGTGTGAGCGCGCTGCCCCAGTACTCCACTTGCGCCGCGCCCAGCGCGTGCGGGTCCAGCCCGTCGCTGCCAAAGCCCCGCACCACGTGGTGCAAGCTCGAGACCGAGGGGATGACCTCGACCGGGTCGCGGTGCGTCTGGATGACGCGCGCGTCGGGGTACATGGCGAGGAGCGCGTCCAGCTGACCCAGGTGCGCCGGCGACTTCAGCACCCAGCGCTCACGCCGAAAGCGCGACTGGAGGTGCTGCAGGAAGAAGCGATGAAAGTGGTAGGCCGGCGCGAGATCCGCCTGCGTGCACCACTGCACGTAGCTGGGCACGTGGAAGCTGAGCGGGAACTGGTAGCTCCGGAAGCTGGGCGCCATCGTCACGAGGCACTCCTGCGGCAGCGTGGCGCCCATGGGATGAATGGCGTCCAGCGTGGGTACCATCCGGCGGAAGCGCGCGAGGTGCTGCTCGATGGGCGCGATGCGCGGGTCGTTCGCGTACGTCTCCGGCTCGGGCGGCGGACACGGGCGACTGAGTTCCCACATGACCGGCGAACGGCTCGACGGGTCGAGCGCGAGCAGCTCGTAGAGGATGGTGGTGCCGGTGCGCGGCAGCCCGAGCACGAACAGCGGCCGCTCGATGCGCTCGCCGTCGACCTCCGGGTGGGCCTTGCGATGCGCCAGGAGCTCGAGCCGCACGCTGAGCGCGTCCACGATCTGCGTCTTTGCCGAGATGCGGCCAATGACATGCAGCTGGGCCTCGCGCTCGAGCGAGTCGATCA
Source organism: Sandaracinaceae bacterium (assembly GCA_016706685.1). Classification (NCBI taxonomy): domain Bacteria; kingdom Pseudomonadati; phylum Myxococcota; order Polyangiales; family Sandaracinaceae; species Sandaracinaceae bacterium. The sequence goes on from JADJJE010000005.1 coordinate 239,956, forward strand.
AGCACTCGAGCCCCTCGACGAAGTCCAGCGGGCCGAAGTCGTCGAAGCCCGTGCGCGCGACAGCCTCCGCGCGGAGAGCCTCGGCCGCCAAGCTGGGCCGCGGCCCGAGCGCCCGACCCGCGACCCGCCCCACCCCGTTGACGAGGCGCATGCCGAAGGGCCGGTGCGGTGGCGGCGGGAGGACAGTCACGGACCCGCACGATCGCGGCGGCGGCGATTTAAGTCAAGTGCGTTAACTCGGCGTTGGGCCTACAGCGTTGCGCTCGGCTCGACGGCCGCCCGCACCACGACGCTGGTGGCGCTCAGCTCGAGGCCCACGTCCGTGGCGGTCGCGCCCTCGGCCGCCAGGTGCTCGCGCTCTGCCGCGCTCAGCGGACGCACGTTGAGCGGCCCCTCCACCAGCGCCCGCCGCCCGCTCACGTCGCGAGGCAGGAAGAAAGCGTGCCCCGCCATCGGCACGCGAACCGCCCGCGCCTGCTCGTCGCGCAGCTCCATCCAGCAGCCCATGTTCTGACACACCGCGCTGATCTCGCCCTCGGTGCGCACCACCTGCCCGGTGTAGGCCGCGGGGTCGTCGATCAGCGCGCTGAGCGCCACCGGCTCACGCTCACCAGCCAACGGCGCGCCGAACGCCTGCTCCCCGGCTCCCGTCGCCGCGGGAGCACCGGCTCCCGGCTCCGCGGCCGCAGCAGGCTCTGCCGCACCCGACGCCCCCGGAGCGCCGGTCGTCACCTCGGCGGCCGCAGCCCCAGGCGCCTCCGCAGGCCGCCCACAGCCCATCACGCTCATCACGCCAACCACACACCACGACCGAAGCTCACGAGTCATGAGCGATGAGATACCAGACTCGTCGCCGCCGTGCAGCGCCCGGGGGTCGGATACCGTCGCGCGATGAGCTACCCTGCGCGTTCACCCCGAGCTGTTGCGAGGCTGGACGAATGCGACTTGGACAATCCACGGCGGTTCTGATGATGGCCCTCACGCTCTCGCTCCACGGGTGCAGCTGCAGCAGCTCACCCGGTGGCGGAGGGCGCGACGCAGGCACGCCAGGCGGCACCCGCACGGACAGCGGCAGGGAGTGCGCGCCGGGCTTCCGCTGCGTGGACGGGGAAGACCCCGACGTGGTCTGGGTGATGCGCGAAGAGGGCAACGTGAACGGGCCCACGTGCACCGAGGTGTGCCGCGCGGCGCTGCCCGACAACTGCGCGTACTACGCCTGCGACGAGGGGCGTCAGGTCGAGTATCCCGACATGGAGAGCTTCGCCCCCATCGCCGACGGGCTGGGCTTCGCGTGCCGGGAGGGTGGTTGCTGGGGGTCCGAGGCGCCCGGCGAGGGCCTGTACCTGGTCTCCATCAACGTGGCGGACGACGGCACCCGCAGCTGCTACTTCCCGACCGAGACGCAGGTCAGCTGCGACACGCACCCCGGCAACGCCAACTGCTTCGGCGAGCGCTATGCGAGCGTGTGCCCCTGCACCGTCCGCCCGCTCGACGAGGCGTGCACCTGGGAGTGCGGGCCGCACGACACCACGCGCGCCACCTGGCGCACCGAGGGCACTAGCTGCCTCGCGCGCATCAACTACTGGCGCAAGCGCGCATGTGAAGAGGGCTGGGTGGAGTGCCCGCCGGCGGGTCTGCCGCCCATGACCGAGTGCACGGCCTGCCACGAGTGCGCCAACTCCGAAGCCGAGCACGACCAAGCGAACGGCGCGCACAGCTCCTTCACGCGCTGCGGCGAGAGCGCCCAGGGCGAAGGAGGCGGCGCCACCTGCGCCGACGTCATCGACAGCTTCGTGGCCGAGCGCGCCCTCGGCGAAGACGGCGTGATGCGCTGCGAGGGACACTGCGGCCCGATCTTGAGCCCGGGCTGTCGCAGCTTCAGCTGGGGCAAGGACCGCGACACGGGCTTCCACACGCTCAACTGGGGCGGCTGCAACGCCGACACCTGTGAGGCCTACTGCGAGGGCAACCCGGGCAGCTGCTTCACGCACGAGACCTCACCGTCGCTCGAGTGCGACGACCCCGACGAGGGCGCGGAGGCCAACCCCGACATCCAGGTCTGCCAGTAACGGGTACGGAGACCTCCTGCCGGTACGGGTATCGCCCGTCAGAGGGCGTGGTCGGTCACGACGGGGGCCGCTGCGCTCGTCACGACCTGCACCGAGTTCAGCCCCAGCGAGTGAGGGACGACCTGCAGCGCGGCGTCCAGCAGCTCGAGGCAGCCGACCGTCGTCGTGAACGCCAGCGGCTCGGTGACCGCGTTGCTGTCCGCTCGAAAGGTGATCTCGCCGTTGGGGTTGGGCACCTCGAGCAGCCACAGGCTCCCCGGGACGGGCTCCACCGTGGCCGAAGAACTCGCCAGGAGCAGACCGCCCTGAGCGGTGATGATCGACGCCGGCGGGCCCTGGTCGCCCGCGCCGCCGTACCAGCGCAACCACGCGAAGCGTCCGATGGAGTCCGTGCCTGCCGCGAACAGCTCGTCGCCGCCGGAGCGCGCGAAGCGACCCGTGACGCGCAGCTCGCCGGTCTCGAGCTGGTGCAGCGTGCGGGGCTCTAGCCCCAGGATGAGCGGCACGGTCGTCGAGCTGACCCACGCGGGGCTCGCGCCACTGCCGTCGGCCGGCAGCCGCAACAGCAGCGCGCGCGTCGTCGTCGCGTAGTGCCAGCCGCCGAGGATGAGGTCACCGTCGTGCGTCTCGATGCCGGTCGCCAGGAGCGGCTCGGTCGCGCCCGCGCAGCCTTGGACGTGCCGCGCCCACAGAAGCGTGCCGTCCACCCCGACCTTCATGACGAAGCTGCGAGAGTCCACCGTGGTCGAGCGCGCCTCGCCCACCAGCAGGACACCTCCGTCCACCGCCAGCACGTCGCGGATGACCTCGTCGTAGTCTGGCGACCCCCACGTCCACGCGCGAACGACGGTGCCGTCTGCGGCAAACACGGCGAGCAGCGCCTGGCGGTCGCTCGACCCCTCCGCGCGGTGCGTGCCGGCCAACCAGTTCTCCGTCCCGACCAGCTCCGCGGCCCGGACGTAGCCCACCTCGGCGTTGTCGCTCGAGAGCGCCGCGGCCCACAGGTGTTCCCCGCTCGCGCTGAGCTTCACCAGCACGCCCTCGCGCGTGACGACCAACACGCCGGTGTCCACGGTGGGCAGCGCGAGGGCGGGGTGCAGCGTCGTGAAGCCAGGGCGGTCGGGCTGGTCGAAGGTGCGCGCCCAGACCAGCGTGCCGTCCTCCTCCACCTTGAGCAGCGCGCTACCGGTGGACATCGTGGCCAGCAAGCGCCCGTCGTGCGCCCGCTCCAGGGTGGCGTAGTCGTCGTCGGTGCCGGTGGACCAGGCCGTGTCGCTGTAGCTGCGCGACCACGGGGTGATGAGCGCGTCGGTCACCGGGGGATCGGGCAGCGGCGCGCACGCCCCCGAGGCGAGCTCGAACGAGTCTCCGATGGGGAACGACGGCCCCTCGATGCGGGCCAGGGTGCGGTCGAACACCCCGAGCCACGCGCCGCTCTTGCCTTCGAGCCCGGCGCTCAAGCGGAAGCAGGGCGTGCGCGTGCGGTCCACGTCGGCGTCCAGCGAGGGCCCGATGCCCACGTAGGGCCCGAAGAAGCCATAGAGCGGAAAGCGGAGCGAGAGGTCCAGCTCGCCGTGCAGCGCCGCAGACACCGTGGCCTGGGGCGTCGCGATCTGCTGCGTGAAGTGCGGGCCGCTCACGATGGGCGACACGCCTTCGTCGGCGTCGTACTCGAAGCCCAGCGTGGCGTCGGCGCCCAGCTCGATTCCGAGGCTCATGGCCCCGGAGACCGAGCCTGTGAAGCGCGCGTCCAAGCTGAGCGAGGGCGTGAACAGCAGGGGCCCGATGGGCACGTCGGGCAGCGGGATGGTGCCGAGCGGAAGGTCACGTTCATAGTGCCGGGACGCGCGACCCGTGAGGTCCAGCGCCGCGTCGAACTCCCCCTCCAACGTGAGCCCGGTGCGCAGATTCAACAGCTGGGCGAGACCCGGGATGTCGCCGGTCAGCAGCCCACCGATCTGGTCGATGATGTCGTCCAGCTCACCCAGCGCCTCCGCCGGGGTGAGGTCTTCCCAGTCGAAGTGCAGCCAGAAGTGGATGCGCACGGTGGCCAGCAGGGTGCCCGTCCCCGCGACGCGGTCCTCGGTGGTCGCGTCGTTGTCGTCGCCGTCGAACAGCTCGATGGGCTCGTCCTCGACGCCGATGGAGTGCTCCAAGGTCAAGGGAGCGATGGCCACGCCAGGGCCCGTGGGCGCGGGCGGCGGGATGCGCATGGGCGCGTCCACGCGGAGAGGCTGCGCGAGCTCCACGTTCAGCCGCCGGAAGGCGTGGAAGACCGTGGTGGGCTCCGTGGTGACGCGCGTCTCTCCGCCGGCTCGCGTGACCGTCAGCACGCGTCGCAGCATCCCCCGCGGCGTGGTCTCGGTGGCGCCAGCGAGCAGCACCTCGCCTGGCGCCACGGCGTCCACCGTCGGCGTCGACCCCACGAAGATCAGCTCGCTCTGGTCTTCGTTGATCGACATCAACGCCGCGAGGGTCTGCTCGTCGAGCTCATGGGTCGTGTCGAACAGCTCGTAGTCGATGGAGTGGCTCGCGCCCCCCTCGCTCGAACACCCCGGAGCCCCAAAAACAGGCAACATCAGGGCTGCACACCAGACACACGTGCTGACAGGGGAGAGGGTCATCTTCCTACGGTAAGAACTATCGGTGGCGTGTCACCCACAGAGGGCGCGGGGATCTGCTCCCGAGCGTTCCGACACCCACCGCCCCCCCTCCGCGATGTACCCTCGGGCAGCGTCGCGTCCATGCTCCTCGTCTACCCGATCCCCGTCATCGTGGTCACCGTCTTCGTCTTCCTGGTGGTGGCGGGAGCTATCGCCCTATCGCTCCTCCGGTGGTGGAGCCAGCATCGCGACCCGCGCAACGGGCCGATGTTCCGAAGCTTGGAGCGCGCCATCGCCGAGCGAGACCGCGCGACGACCATGGCGGAGGTCGTCATTCGCGCTGCCTTCGCGGACGGCGACATGAAGCCGACGGAGTGGGCTGCCATCGAGAGGATGTGCCGCGCCCGCTTCGGAGCTGACGCCGATCTCGCCGACGTCCGGTCAAGGGTCATGTCGGACTACGGCTCAGGCGTGTCGCCGCGGCGACTGGACCGCGACGTCACGCGAGTGGCCTGGACGCTGGAGGACGCCGACCGGGCCGAGCTCGCCGCGCTGGTGGAGGAGCTCGCCAGCGAGGGCGGGAGCATCGCCCTGCTCGATGGCTACCGCGGGGGCTCGTCGGGCGACCCGGGTCAGCTCGTGGATGTCATCCGCCGCGCGCTCGGTCCCGGCAGACCGGGCGCTTGAGCACTGGTCGACGTTCAGCCCTGAACGCTGAGGCCGAGGAAGCACTCGCCCCAGAGCGCTAGCCACGCACGGAAGTCGAGCGGCGAGTCATCGCTCGATCCCGGATGGTACAGGCTCCGCGATTCGGGAAAGTCGAGCTCACCCGTCCGCCACACGAAGCCGGCCTGCTCACCCGTCACCACCAACACCGAGAAGTCATTGCCTCCGTTGTTGGCGAGGGTGAGGCAACCGTCGGGACGCCCACCTCTCTGCAGCGCGAGCACCTCCGGGCTGAAGACGTCCCCTGCGCTCGACGCGGCCGCCACCGCCGTCCGAAGCGCAGCGGCTTGGGCGTCGCCGTACCAGAACGGCCGCGCGACGAGCGCATCGTCCGACACGTCCGCGGCGATCTCATCGAGCGAGTACAGCCAGGACGCGCCGTCGTAGACGAGCCCATCCGCGACCTCGAGCACGAACGTGCGGAACAGCGCAGGCAGCGTGATGCCGAAGCGAAGCTCGAACGCAGCCACATGCTTGGGCGCTGCGGGCGGCCGAGGCTCGAGGCCCTCGGTGGCGGTCAGGGCGAGTCGGAGTTGGGCAGCGTCCATGGGCGCGAGCATACGCTAGCTGGCCCGCGATGCGCCTCGCTTGGCCCCGTGCGCAGCGGCACCTTCGTCGCTACGGCACTCCCTCGCACGGGTCGCTCATGGGGGTCATCGGGACGTAGTTGGCGCACGCACCACCACCACAGTCTGCGATGAAGGGCCCGTCACAGTTCTCCGAGTAGCACCGGCACTGCGCATAGCGATTGTCGATGCAGCACGTGACGTAGCCTGCGCCGTCCACGCCTCCGTCGGTCAGAGGCTCAGCGCCTCCACCACAGCCAGCCAGGAGCACCGCGAACACGATCGCGCACCCAGCGTCCGACGGCACTCCCCCATAAGAGCCGGCCAGCGACGTCCTCCAACCAGCCCCGAGAAGTGTCCCATATGGAACGGTACCCCCCGACGCGCTCGCTCAGCAACGGGTGAGTGTGACCCAACGGCACTGAGCCGAGCTGGCCGATACGCCGCAGGTCGCGGATGTCGAGGGTCACAGGCGTGTTCCGCCAGCCAAGGAACACCGCATGGCGCGGGTCTCTGCGCCATGTCCTACCGCGACGCCCTCCCCGTCCTGGCCGCGCGCGAGCGCGAACTCCAACGTGAGCTCGAGGCGCTGGACACGCAGCTGGCAGCGCACGACGCGCAGGTGGCGCGCTCGGCCCGTCTCCGCCGCGAGCTCGAGGCGCTGGCGCCGCAGCTGGATCACGCGCGGGTACACCGGGCGTTGCCGCTGCTGAGCCAGCTGCGCGTCGCGAGCCCGTGTCGCGAGTCCTGGGAAGGGATGCAGGGCGACGACCGCGTCCGCCACTGCGGCAAGTGCGACAAGCACGTCTACAACCTCTCGGCGCTCTCACCCCCGCAGGCCGAAGCGCTCTTGCGCGAGCGGGAGGGAGCGCTGTGCGTGCGCTTCTATCGGCGCGCCGACGGCATGGTGATGACCTCGGACTGCCCGACCGGCAGCGGGCGGCGCCGCCTGCAGAGGCTCGCGGTCGCGGCCACGCTGACCGTCAGCGCCGCGGCCGGGGCGGGCATGTACTCGACGGCCACGATGGGGCAGCCCTGTGAGGTGATGGGGGAGATGCCGATGCAGGTCGTCCAAGGCGGCATCGGGTCCTACACGCCCCCGCCCATCGAGGAGCCACCGGTCACGGTCGAGTCCGTCGACCTCCCCGTGCTCACGCTGGACCCCTCGGAACCGCCCGCGCCCGAGCGCGTACCCGTCCCTGCGGACGTGCCGGTGCGGGTACCCATGCCAGGGCGTTGAGCGAAGAGGACGTCGAGCCCAGTCGAGCCCCGTGACGAGCAAGACATCCGCACCCATCGCGCTCGCGGGTGGGCCCCACCCGCGTGCAGGCCGAGGCGCTGCCGGCAGCCGGGGCGGGGCAGGGGTCAGCGGGGGCCCGGGAACGGGGGGGCGTTCGATGATCGCGGTCGAGGCGCCCGGATGGCTAGGCGCGACGAGGGAGCATACCGACTGGTATGTGACCGAGGAGCAACGACGCCAGCCGGGATGCCTCGGCCGCGAGCGCGAACGACTCACCCGTTCCCGGGCCCCAGGGGCGTGGGGGGACCCAAAAAAGCAAACGCAGCGCGAAGCGCGGAGTGCCGCTTTTAGGGAGGACCCGACAGGACGCGCCAGCGCGTCCGTGCCCGCCGCGACCCCTGCCCCGCCCCGGCTGCCCACCACCACGCCCCCCAGCACTGGTGTTTCCCCCAGAGACCGGTAAAGATGGGCACCGAATGTCGGACCCCGAGTCTATTGACGACCTCATGCACCGCGCCCGCAAGGCGCTGCAAGACGGCCGCAACGAGGAAGCGCTGGTGGAGCTCCAGCGCGCCATCCAGCTCGCCCCGAACATGGCCGAGGCCCACGGCCGGCGCGGTGAGGCCCTGCGTCGCCTCGGCCGCTATCAAGACGCCCTCGCCTCGCTGAACACCGCCATCCGGCTGGACCCGCGCTACGCCTTCGCGCTGGCGTCGCGCGGCGACACCTATCACCGCCTCGGCGACAAGGCCATGGCCCTCGCGGACCTCAGCGTGGCCATCGAACTAGACCCCAAGTACGTGTGGGCCCTCTACCGGCGCGGCGAGATCCAGATGGACGCCGGCCAGTACGACCCGGCCATCGCCGACCTGACCGCCGCACTCGAAGCCGACCCGCAGCACGTGTCTGCGCTGGCCTCGCGCGGAGAAGCCAAGCGCCTGGCCGGCCGCTTCGAGGAGGCCATCCCCGACTTCGACGGCGCGCTCGCGCTCAACCCGAAGCTGGCGTGGGTGCTGGCCAGCCGCGGCAAGTGCCACGCCCAAGCCGAGCGGCGCACCGAGGCGCTGCGCGACCTGGACGACGCCATCCGCATGAAGCCCGAGTTCCCTTGGGCGCTGGCCCAGCGCGGAGAGCTGCACCGCTTGGCGGGCGACCACCGGCGCGCCATCGCCGACCTCAGCAGCGCCATCGCGCTCGACCCTGCCAACGCGTGGTCGTGGGGCAGCCGCGGCGCCAGCTACCGCTCCATGCGGCGCCTTGAAGAGGCGTGGGCCGACCTCTCGCAGGCCGTGCGCCTCGACCCCAACTACGCATGGGCGCTGGCCAACCGCGGCATGGTGCTGTTCGAGATGGGCCGCTACGAAGCCGCGCTGGTGGACCTCGACCGCTCCATCGCGCTCGACGGCAGCAACCCCTTCGCCATCGGCCGCCGCGCCGAGACGTACGTGGAGCTGCGCCGCTACGACGCGGCGCTCTTCGACTTCGAGCGCCTGCTGCAGCGCAACCCGCAGGACTCGTGGGCCATCTCGCACCGCGCGGACACCCTGCGCCTCTTGCACCGCTTCCAGGAGGCCGTGGCCGGCTTCGAGCGCGCGCTGGACATCAAGCCGGACTACGCGTGGGCCGTGGCCTCGCGCGGCGAGACGCGCTTCATGATGGGCGACCACGAGAGCGCGCTCGCCGACTTCGAGCGTGCCGTGGAGCTGCAGCCCGACTACCCCTGGGCGCACGAGGGCCGCACGCGCTGCCTGCAGCAGCTGGAGCGTCACGAGGACGCGCTCGCGGTGCTGGAGCCACTCATCGTGGCGCAGCCCAAGTCGGCGCGGCTGTTCCGCATGCGGGCGCAGTCGCGCATGGCCATGGACGAGCTCGAGCCCGCGCTCGCGGACTTCGACGCGGCGCTGGCCATCAAGCCCGACCACGCGGACAGCCTGGCCGGACGCGCCAACGTGCTGTGGCTGCTAGGGCGCCACCAAGACGCCGCGGACACATACTCGCGCGTCATCGACCACCCCACGCACGGGAACACGGCGCTGGCGCGGCGGGGTGACAGCCTGCGCGCGCTGGGTCGCTACGCGGAGTCCATCGCCGACTACACGCGCGCCGTGGACCGCGACTCGGGGGACGCGCTGTCACTGGTGGGCCGCGCGCTCTCGCTGCGAGCGCTCGGTCGCCTCGAGGACGCGCTCGAGGACCTGAACGCCGCCGAGACGCTGGACCCGGAGCTGCCCTCGCTGGCCGCGGCCCGCGCAGAGACCTGGCTGGACCTCGGCGAGCTGGACCTGGCCATGGACGCCTACAACGACGCGGTGGGACGGCAGGGTGACGACGCCCAGCTGCTGGCGCGCCGCGCCGAGGTGTCCCGCCGGCGTGGGGACGGGGCGGAGGCCCTGCTGGATCTGCACCGCGCGCTCGACCACGAGCCGGGCTGCGTGGACGCGCTGCTGGGGCGGGCGCGGGTGTACGCCGACAGCCAGCGTCTGGCTGACGCGCTCACGGACATCGACGCCGTGCTCACGCAGGCCCCCGAGTCGCTCGAGGCGCACTCTTCGCGCGTGGCGCTGCTGCGGCGGCTGGGCCGGCTGGCCGAGGCCCGCGCCCACGTGGACGAGGCCCTGCTGCGCCACCCGGGCGAGGCCAACCTGTACCTCGAGCGCGCGCTCGTGCAGCGCGCCAGCGGGCGCTTGAACGACGCCACCACCGACCTGCGACACGCGGAGGACCTGACCCGCGCGCGCATGGACGCCGCCGGCGGAGACGCGAGCGAGCAGCCGGCCCTGGTGCTCGAGCTGCTGCTCTATCTCATCGCCTCGGGCCGGCCGCTCGAGGCGCGACAGCTGACGCACGAGCTGCTGCAGCACGGGCCGCCTCCGCACCTGCTGCGCCGCGCCGTGGAGCGCATCGACGCGCTACAAGAAGACCTGGGTGACGGCCAGGTGGGCGCGCAGATCCGCGCCATGCTCGCGCGCGCCAAGTGAGCTGTTGTTTTGCTGACCTGTTGTTTTACCGCTGGCGGACCTGTGCCAAGCTGCGCCCCGCATGATCGTCGTTGACCGCATCACCTGGCTCCGCGTCATCCTCCGTTGGCACGGGAGCGCCCTCCAAAAGGTCTGGCGGCGCGTGCTCTTCAGCACGGTCCTGGCCACGGGGGTGACCGTCACCTACCAGTACCACGACACGCTGTTCCACGAGGCGCTGACGCCGCTGCCGTTCACGCTCATCGGCGTGGCGCTCGGCATCTTCCTCGGCTTCCGCAACAACGCCAGCTACGACCGCTTCTGGGAGGGTCGTAAGCTGTGGGGTGGCATGGTGAACACCACCCGCACCATGACGCGGCAGGTCCTCACGCTGGTGGGTCCGCAGGAGCCCGACGAGGAGTCGCTGGCCACCCGGAAGGCGCTCATCTACCGCACCATCGCCTACTCCCACGCGCTGCGAAAGCACCTGCGCGACGACCGCGACTTCGAAGAGCTGCGCCCCTTCCTGCCCGAGGCCGAGTTCGCGAAGCTGGAGCACGAGCTGAACCCGCCCATCTCCATTCTGCAGCGCATGGGCGACGAGTTCCGGCGGTGCTGGAACCTGGGCTGGGTGCACCCCATGCACTTCCCCGCGCTCGAGGCCACGCTCACCGAGTTCACCAACCTGCAGGGCGGCTGCGAGCGCATCAAGAGCACGCCCATCCCCTTCAGCTTCAACATCCTCCTGCACCGAATCGTGGCCGTGTACTGCGTCACGCTGCCCATCGGGATCATCGATCAGGTGGGCTACGGCACGCCCGCCGTGGTGGCCATGGTGTCCTACGCGTTCTTCGGCCTGGACGCGGTGGGTGAAGAGATCGAGAACCCGTTCGGGCTGGACGCCAACGACCTGCCGCTCTCGGCCATCACGCGCATGATCGAGGTGAACCTCCGTCAGCGCCTGCACGAGACGGACCTGCCGCCGCTGCTGAAGCCCGACCGCCTGGACGTGCTCACCTGAGCAGCGCGTCGATGGCGGCGCGTGCGCTGCGACGGCGGGCCGCCCAGCCACCGCTCAGCACGTGATAGGGACGACCGTGTGCCTCGAGCGCATGCACACAGCGCTCGAAGAAGCGCTCGCGAGCGTGCGGCAGGTAGCGCAGGGGCTCCGGGACGTAAGGCACGTCGGGCGCGGTGAGCAGCGTGAGGTCGTAGCGACCGGCGTCGGCCAGGGCCTGCACCTCGGCCGGCACCTCGCCGCACAGCGCGTCGGCGTAGAGCGCGGTGGTGAGCGCGTCGCTGTCGCAGATCAGCACGCGGTTGGCGTCACGCGCGAGGGACTGCTCGGAGGCCACCTGCCCACGGGCGATGGGCTCGAAGTCCGCCAGCACGGGCTGACCTTCGCGCTGTGCGAGGTACGTGCGGGCGTACTCGGGCACCCAGACCGTCTGGAGGTCGCGCGCGAGGCTCGCCGCCAGCGTGGTCTTGCCGGTGGACTCGGGCCCCATCAGGCACACGCGCTTCACGAAGAGCGGGCGCACCGCGCGCGGCAGGTCGTCCCACGCGGCGAGCGGGTCCTGGCGAATGACGGTGGCGCGGATGGGCAGGATGGCCCGCGCCGGGTCGGCCGGCACGAAGCGCGCACCCAGCTCGCTGGCCAGCCGCTGGCCATACGGCTCCGACGCGAACACGACGTCCACCGGCTCGGGCAGGATGCGCTTCAGGCTCTCGCGCCAGATGCGCCAGAACTCGGGGTGCTCGCTCGGGTCCTGTGGGTTCTCGTCGGTGAGGTGATGCACCGTGGCCCCCGGCACCAGCTCTTGGACCAAGGCGTGGCGCACGGTGCCCGGGATGGTCTCGCGCGAGAGCGTGCCCACCACGATGTGCAGGCGCTCCACGTGGGCCAGCGCGAACTCGCAGAGGTACACGTGCCCGCGGTGCGGCGGGTAGAACTTGCCGAGCACCATGCCCACGCCGCGCTTCATGCGAGCGCCGCCCGAACGTAGCGTCGCAGGAGCGCGTGGTCTGGCTGCAACGTGTGCAGCGAGCTCGAGGACGCAGCCAGTGCTTGGGTGGTGTTCACGAGCGAGAAGTGTGCACCTGTGGCGGCGAAGAGGTCGAGGGCCCGGTGGCTGGCCAACATGCCGGGAACACCGCGCCCGAGCGAGAGGGCCATGAGGGCGGCGTCGCCGCTGGGGTCCCGCTGCTCGCCGGCGAGGGTGAAGAACTCCTGCGAAGGAAGCGTGCGGAGCGGGATGCCCTCTGCGTGCATCGCGAGCATGAGCGCAGCAAGCGTGGCGGGCCGGGTGGCCGCCACGTGATAGGTGCCACCCACGCCGGCAGCCCGATCGTGGCGCAGCAGCGCGAGGCAGGCGTCGGCGGCGTGGTCGAGCGGGGTGATGTCGAGCTGGAGCTCCGTGGCTGCGGAAACGCACGGTGCAGGCAACGCCCCCACACGCGCGAGCCCTCGCAGGAAGCGAGCGAGGTGCCCGTGGGGCGCGCCGTGACCGTCCGCTGCCGTACTCGTGAGCAAGCCCAGGCGCACGATGGTGGTGGCGTGCGCATGCGGATCGGCGCTGCGCACCAGGCGCTCGGCCAGCCACTTGCTGGTGGCGTACGGCGTGAGCAGCGCCTCGGTGATGGCCAGGTCGTCGGCTTCCATGCAGCGCTCGGGTCGCGGAAGCGCGTCGGTGAAGACCGACAGGGTGGAGGCGTGGAGCAGCGCCTTCGGGCGGCCGCTGGCACACAGCTGCAGCACGCGCCGGGTGCCCTCGAGGTTCACCGCGTTCAGCTCATGCAGCGAGGCTGCGGCGCTGAGGCGCGCGGCGAGGTGAATCACGGTGTGCAGCTGTTCGGTGAGCTGCGCGTAGTGAGCTGCGGCCAGGCCCAAGTGCTCTTCGGTCACGTCTCCCACGTGCACCCGCACGCGTGGGTCCCCAGCGGCAACGCGCAGCGCCGGGGGGAGCCCGGCGTGCAGCGCATCTGGACGGCGCACCAGGCAGTGCACGCGTCCGTCCGGCCCGAGCTCGTCCAACAAGCGCGGCAGCAGCGCGCCGCCCAGCGTGCCGGTCGCACCGGTCACGAGCACCTGCATGGCAGAGAGAGGCCGGGCGGGCGTGCGCGAGAGTGGAGTCACGCTGCCCAGCCAGCGCTCCTGCGCCGCGCGAGCCAGCCATGTGGTCAGCTCGGCCGTGTGTGACGCCAGCGCCGCACGCGGCGTGCGCCCTTGGGCGATGCTCACAGCAGACACGCGCGAGCCCGCCGCCTCCGCGCGCGCCGCGACCTCGAGCGCGAGCAGTGAGGTCCCCCCGGCGTCGAAGAAGTCCTCGTCGGGCGCGAGGGCGTCGCGGCCCAGCACCGCTCCGGGAGGCTCGAGCACCACGGCGCCGTGCAGGCTCGAAGCTGCGTGGATGTGAACCAGCTTTCCGGTCGCGCCGCGCGGCAGCTCGTGCGTGAGCCTCACCTCGTCCGGCACCAACCCCGCGGGCAGCTGCTGGCGCAGGGTCTCGCGCAGCTGGGCACCCCATGCGGCGCGTTCACCCCGGCTCACGGCCACGCACGGCTCCACCTGCGCGAGCAGCCGCTGCCCATCACCCGAGAGGCTCACGCTGGCGGCCCGCACCGCCCCCGTGCGCAGCAGCGCCGCCTCCACCTGCTCGGGCGCCACCAGCTGACCACGCAGCTTCCGCTGCCGGTCCACGCGGCCCCGAAACTCCCACTCGCCGTCCGGGTGTCGGCGCACCACGTCGCCCGTGCGGTACCAGCGGCGTCCCGCGCGCGCCACGAACCGCTGCGCCGTGAGCTCGTCGTCGAGGTGATAGCCCAGCGCGAGGCCAGGCCCGGCGATCAGCAGCTCGCCCTCGCCTGCAGGCAGCCCTTCGCGCGACACCACCTCGTAGGTGTTCCCGGCGATGGGCTGGCCCAGGAGCGGCCGCGACCACGCCGCGTCGCAGCGACCGAGGCTGGTACAGATGGTGGCCTCGGTGGGGCCATAGACGTTGAAGAGCGTCACCCGCTCGGCGAGGCGGCGGACCTCCTGCGGCGGGGCGACCTCCCCGCCCACCACGAGCGTGGTGAGACACGCCGGCAGCGCATCGGCGTCGAGGTGCGCGAGATAGGCCGGGGGGATGTCCGCATAGGTCACCCCGCGCTGCGCTGCGGTGGCCAGCAGGCGGCTCGGCGCGCAGCTCGCGTCGTCCTCCAGCACCAGCGTGGCCCCCGCGAGCAGGGCCGTGCCGATGTCGGACAGGCTAGCGTCGAAGGCGAGCCCCAGCAGGAACAACGAGCGGCTCGCAGGGCTCAGCGCAAAGGCCTCGATCTGCGCGTCCAGCACAGGGACCAGCCCCGCGTGCGTGCCCACCACGCCCTTCGGTCGGCCGCTGCTGCCGCTGGTGTAGATGAGGTACGCCGCGTCGCTGGGCAGCGGCTCACACGAGGCCGCGCCCTCCACGCGCGCCAGCACGCCCGCGGTGAGCGTGTGGCTGGCCAGGCTGGTGATGATGCACGCCCGGCGATAGGCCTGCGGCCAGCGAGGGCAGAGCAGCAGCGGGACGGCCCCCACCCGCATGAGGGCCAGCAGGTCCACGACGCGAGCGAGCGCGCGGCTTCCGTCGAGCCCCACGAGCACGCCCGGCCCCACCCGGGCTTCGTGCAGCAGCGCCGCGACGCGCTGCACACGCTGATCGAGCTCGGCGTAGGTGCATGCCCGCCCGCGGTCCAGCACGGCCACGCGCGCAGCGTGCGTGCGGAACACCCGGCGCATGCGCTCGGAGAAGGGGTTCATGTGCGCTCACCGGCCACCGCAGTGAGGTGATAGTTGCGCGACGCGTCTCCGCGGCTGGCGTTGTCCACCGACGGAGCTCCACGACCGAAGCGCTGGTCGAGCCGAGCCACCACCCGCACGTCCACGCTGAAGCGCGTCTCGGCTTCGTCATGCGGGGTGGGCCCGTGCAGCTGCGCAGCGCTGAAGAGCAGGCGGGCGGCGCACGGCATGGCGGGCACGTACGCCGGAGCACTGGGCACCGTGAGCGCACGCGGGTACACGGCGGGGGTGCCCACCCGCCCACTCTGAAAGCCACCCTCCGACTGGAAGGCCGCGAAGTCGAAGCCCGCGGAGTCGTTGGGGAGCGCGCGGCGCAGCGCGCCTGGGAAGAGCTGCAGGCCATCCCGCGCGCTCACGTTTCGCAGCGGGATCCACAGGTTGATCTGCGCGCGCGGGTTTGCGTACCACGTGTCGCGGTGGAGCGCGTAAGCGTCCCGCGTGATGGGCTCGCGATGCGCACCCGGGGCCACCCCGCGCAGGCGCGCGCGGTCGATGGCGAAGGCGGGCTCGGTCACGCCCAGCTCGGCCAGCACGGAGCGAGTGAGCGCGGTCAGATGGTGGTCGCGCGCGAGCGCCTGGCGTGCCCGGGTGAGCGCCACGAAGAAGGCGTGCACGCCATGGCGCTCGTGCGCGGTCTCGGGTTTGCCCCCGAACGCGGCCGCCACCACGGCGCGAACATGGGCGACCAGCTGCTGGCTGGCGGGCGTGGGCGGCAGCACGGGGCACGCTCCCGCGTGGATGGCGGCGCGCAGGGATGCATGGAGCCCGGTGGCACGTGGGTAGCTCACGGCGAGCTCCCCAAGCTCCCGGAGCTCTCCGAGGCCGCGCCCAGCAGAGGACGGCGGGCCAGCAGGATGCAGCGTCCAGCGTCCTCCGTGTAGCCCACGTCCCGGGGCGCCACCTGGCTCAGCACCTCGAAGCCGACGCTCCGCAAGAGCACACGCAGCTGGGCGCTCGAGTAGAGCCGAGTCTCCCCCGCGCTGGTGCGCGTCTCCCCGCTGGGGGCCACGAAGGTCCAGCGGTCCACCAGCATCCCACGTCGCTCGTCGAGGTGCGCCTCGCGCACGGCTGTGAAGCGCCCGCTGCGGGTGTCACGCGTGCGCTCCGAGCGGGGGTGGAAGCAGGCGCGCACGCGCTCCATGTCCGGGTAGTCGAGCGCGAAGAGACCACCCGGGCGCAGCGCATCCCGCACGCGCGCGAGCATGGTGGTGTTCGCGGCGTCGTCGTCCGAGTATCCGAAGCTGGTGTACCAGTTGATGGCGGCATCGCAGCGGACGGCCGGCACGTACGTGAGAGCATCTCCACACTCGAAGCGGGCATGGCCAAGCGTTCCCGCCGGGAGGCTCTCGCAGCGGGCGCGCGCTCGCGCCACGTAGCTGGCCACGCCGTCCACGCCCTCCACGTGCACGCCGCGCTCCATCAGGGGCACCGCCACGCGCCCCACGCCACAGCACTGGTCGAAGAGCCAGCTGCCGGCGCGGAGGCCCAGCACGCGCATCAGGCCGTCGGTGCGGCGCTCGCGCTCGCCGGGTCGTCGTCGCTCAGCCAGAGCTCCGCGAAGGCGTCGTCGAAGAAGCGCTCCCACCAGCGCGCGCCCGCCCCGTCGCTTGCCACGATGCTCATCGAAACAGCTCCTGCTCCAGCAACGCCGTGGTCAGCATCCACATCAAGGGTGCCTCCCAGTCGCGCCGCGCTGCCAGGCTCGCCCCGCGCGCCCGGTCGAGCTGGGCCGCCACCGCCGCACGGTTCACGAACGCCGGCGCCGTGGGCCCCGTGAGCGTGGCGTGGCACAGCTCGAACAGCCGACCGGGTTGCGAAGCCAGCAGCATGGGGGCGGCGAAGAAGGGCTGCTTGCGGCGCGCCAGCACGGCATCTGGCACCAGCCCGCGGAGGGCGTCGCGCAGCGCCTGCTTCTCGACGCCGCCGCGCATGAAGTCGAGGGGAGCGATGCGCCGCGCGGCCTGCTGCACCTCGCGGTCGAGGAAGGGTGGGCGCCCTTCCACACCGTGCGCGAGCTCCACCGCGTCGCCCAGCGTGCCCAGGATGTAGCGCTCGAACGCGAGCGCGCGCCACCACGCGCGGGAGCGCTCGAGCCCATGGGGTTGGCCGTCCACACCGGACGTGGCGCGCAACACGGCGTCCACGGCCCCGCTGGCATTCACCCGCACGTCCCCAAAGTCACCGAGCGCGTGCAGCCGCGCGCCCAGCGCCAGCTTGGCGGTGATGAAGTGCGGCACGGCAGTGGCGGCTCGGGCGCCCTCGGCCCCCACCGCGCTGGGAGCCAGCATGGCCCCCGCCAGCGAGGCCTGCTGCTCCGCCGTGGGCGCGAAGCCGGCGTCCACCAGGAAGTGTGCGTAGCCGAACGCCACCTCGTCAGCGCCCTCCCCGCTGAGCAGCACCTTGTGACCGGCGCGCGCCACGGCCTGCGCGAGCGCCCACTTGCCCACCAGGTGGGCGTTGATGGCGCTGCCCTCCCCGGCGCGCACCGCTGCGGGCAGCAGCGCAGCCAGCGCCTCATCGTCCAACGACACGGCGTGGTGCTCTGCCCCGAAGCAGCGTGCGGTCTCCGCGGCGGCGTCCCACTCGGACTGCACGTCGCCCTCGAAGCACACCGTGAACGCGGGCGGCGCGTGGCCCGTGATGCGCGTGACCAGCGCCAGCACCGCGCTCGAGTCGAGCCCGCCGCTCAGCGCGCAGGCATACGAGACCTCCTCCGGGATGCGCACGCGCACGGCGTCCTCGAGCGCGGCGCGCAGGCCGGCCAACGGCTCGCGATGCTCGCTCGTGTCCGCCGCGCCCATGGCGCCCGGCCAGGTCTCGGCACGCTGCACCCGCACGCCGGCATGGTCGACCATCACCAGCCCACCCGCCGGCACGGGCGAGACCCCCGCGAAGAGCGTGCGCCCCGGCGGCGGGTACTGCAGCGCGGCCGACTGCTGCAGCGCCTGCACGTCCCAGCGCGCCGACAAGCCCGCCGCAAACAGGGCGCGCGCCGTGCTGGCCAGCATCACCCTAGAGCCGTGCGAGGCGAGCAGCAGCGGCCGCACACCATCCGGGTCGCGCGCGCCCAAGAGACGGCGCCGCTCGCTGTCGTAGAGCACGAAGGCGTACTCCCCACGCAGGTGACGCGTGAGCCCCGCGCCCTCGTCCTCGTAGAAGTGCACCAGCAGCTCGGCGTCGCAGCGCGTGCGCAGCACGTGCCCCCGCGCGCGCAGCTCGGCGCGCAGCCGCTCGGCGCCGTAGAGCTCGCCGTTGAGCATGGCGCACACCGTCCCGCGCTCGTTCCAGATGGGCTGCGCGCCGCCCGCAACGTCCACCACGGCCAGCCGCGTGTGGCCCAGCGCCACGTCCCCAGCCGGACTCAGCCAGTGCTGCCGCCCGTCAGGCCCGCGCTCACGCAGGGCGTCGAGCGCCTGCTCCACCACGCTCTGCTCGATGGGCGCTACCGAATCGACCAACGCGATCAGGCCGCACATGCCGCTCCGCCGCACGCCAGCATGGGCTTCCGCAGGTGGTCGCTCACGTCGCCGAGCCCGGCCGAGTCAGCCGCCAGGAGCGCACCGAACTCTTCGAACGAGTGCAGCGCGCCGAGCCACCGGCACACATCGAGGCTCGCATCCGCCAACCGCTCGGCGGCCAGCGCGAACGGCGCATAGGACACGCCCCGCACGCAGAGGTCCCGCTGCGCCCACAGCCCGAAGCTGGCGGGCACGCGCGTGGCCGGACGGCTCTTCAGCACCAGCGTGCCGAACGGGCACACCGCGCGCGCCAGCTGGTCCAAGCGCTCGGCCTCCGCGCGCGTCTCCACACCGACATCGAAGGACTCGCCTGCGGGAGGCCGCTCCGCCAGCACCACGTGCGCGTAGCCCTCGCTGCGCAGCACGTGTTCGGTGAGCGTGGCCACGCGCCCGCTGCCCATGATCAGCACGCGGGCGTCGCGCGGAAGACCCATGCACGCCACGCCGAGCGCCGCCGCGTAGGGCTCGAGGAACGCCGCCCGGCGCGCGTCCGTGACGCCCGGCAGCGGGACACACGCGGACAGCGGCAAGACCACCTCTTCGGTGAACACGCCGTCACGCCCCACGCCGAGCATCTGCGCCTGTGGGCAGTGATGTGGCCGTCCCGCGTGGCAGGCCTCGCAGCGCGCGCAGCCCACGAAGGGGTGAAATGCCACCAGCGTCCCCTCCGCGAGAGCGCGCCGCAGCGCGTCCCCGGCACGCTACCCGGGCTCAGCTCCAGCAGCACGCCGGACGCCTCGTGACCCAGCACCGTGGAAGGCTCACACCCCAGCTCACCGCGTGCCGCGTACACATCGGTGCGGCACAGCCCCGCGACGAGCAGACGCACGCGGGCCCAGCCCGGCACGCTGGGCAGCGTGGGGCGTGCCCGCCTCACGAGCGCGGCGCCAGCGCGAGTCCGCACCAGCGCCCGCATCGTGTCTCCGGTCGTGGCCACCTGGGCTTCGTGCCCGGAGACGGGGTGAGCCGTCAAGTCATCCTGGGCGCAGCACCCGCACGCCCTGCCCCAGATCCTCCCAGCGCTCGCCGCCGCGCTGGTTGGCGAGCCAGGTCTCGAGACGCTCGCGGTGCGCGTCGGCCATCGCGCTGAAGCGCAGCGCGCTGCGTCGCCAGCCGCTCGCCTCAGCAGGCTCGTCCACGCGCTGCTCGTCGTAGACCACCTGCGCCAGGCCCCAGACGGGGTCGGCATCCAGCCGCCCGTGGTGGTCCGGCAGGCGGATCTCCAGCTGCACGGGGCCGGCAGGGGGCGCCGCGGTGGACGGACGCTCCAGCAGGATGCCGCCCGAGGAGAGGTTCATCACGAAGGACGAGTAGGTCGCCTCGCCCACGATCTCGCGGACGAACAGACCCACCTCGACTCGCTTTTCTTGTCGACGATCGTTCACGCACACAGTGTGCGTACATGTAGGACAACGAAGCAAATTACGGGAGAACGCGGGCAGAACTCCGAGGGCAGGCTGCTATACCTCGCGCGTGCTTCGTTCCATCCGCTCCGTGACGTGTGCGGCGCTGCTCGTGCTCACGTCGGTTCCGAGCTGCGCAACCGGCGGCGCGTCCGGGAGCGGCGCTGGCGTGCGCGCGCCGGGCAGCGACCCCTCGCGGTCGGCCCCCGCCTACACACCGGAGTTCAGCTGGTTCGTGCGCCCGCTGCCCACGCAGGGCACCGTGGAGCTGGCGCTGTACATCGACGCCGGCTCGCGCGACGCGGCTCCTGTGCAGGTGGCTGCGCTCGCGGCGCACGCGCTCGCGGCCCGCTTCGACGAGGACGCTGGCCAGCCGCCCGTGCGTGCGCAAGTGACGCCCGACGCGAGCGCGTTCGTGCTCACCTGCGCGGCGGAGCAGCTCTTGGCCTGCGCACGGCGCCTGACCACCGTGCTGCACCCCGCCCCTCTCTCGGCCAGCGAGCTCACCGCCGCCCATGTGCAGCTGCGCGAGGCACGCGCCGGGGCGCACGCCGACGCCACGCGCTCGGCCGAGGCGGCCGCGCTGCGCGCGCTGCTGGGCACCGAGGCGAGCGGGCTCTTCCCGCTGGGAGAGGCAGAGCACGACGTGGACGCCAGCGCTGCCGTGGTCCAGGCCTTCGTGGACGCGCACTACGGCAGCCAGCGCGCGCTCTTGCTGGCAGAGGGCGACGTGGACGCGCACGCGCTGGACGCGCTGGGCCTCGAGCTGCGCGAAGCCCCGGCCGCCCCGCGCCAGCGCGAGAGCCGCCAGCTCCCGGACGGTGGCGGCGTGGCCGTGGAGGTGGCCCACGAGAGTGCGGCCTCCGTGGCGCTCCGCGCGCGCAGCCTCGAGCACGCGCGTGCCATCGTGCACCTGCTGCGTGACCCGGCGTTCCTGACCAACACGCCGCTGCCCCCGCTCGACCTCGCGGCGTTCGAGCTGCGCGGCGGCGCGCTGGTGCTGCTCACCCTGCCCACGGGATCGGCTCGAGGGGCGCCCCGAGGACGCCGCGCGTGAGCTGGCTGTGCTCGCGCTGCGCGCGTCCGATGCGGCCGACTCGTTGCCGTGGGGCGAGAGCCCGAGCAGCGACGACTCGGGCGACCACGCGCTCGAGTGGGCGCCACCGGGCGCGGGCACGGTGCAGGCGCTGGGAGAGCGCTGGGCCGCGCGCCAGCCGGTCGAGACCGCGAGCGATCCCGCCGCCTTCCCGAGCGACACGCTGGGCCTCGGCATCACGCTGAACGGGGGCCGGGCCGATGCGCTGGACGACGCGGATCCCGATGCGCGCACGCGCCGCAACGCCGAGACCGCGCTGCGGGAGGCCCACGCGCGCGCCCTGCAGCAGGCGCGCCCCTGGCGCGAGCAGCCGCGGCTCGAGCCGCTGTTCGCGCTCCCAGACCTCAACCCCGAGAACGCGGACTCCGCCGACCAGCTGTGGGGCCCCGTGGACGCCACGCTCCCGAACGGCGCCATCCTGCGTGTGGCGCTCAGCCCCACGGGAGAGAACGGCGTGCTGGTGGCCTTCGACGGCGGCCCCGGCGGCGCATGCGCGGCTGGGTGGCCATGGCGCTGAGCCCTTCCCAGCCCGGCCGCGTCGCGCCCGCAGGCGCCGCCGAGCGCTTGGACGCCGTGCGCGTGGGCGACATCACGCGCGCGCTCGAGCGCCTGCGGGTCGGAGCCCGCACCCGCGTCTTGGCTTTCGTGCGCGCGTCCCCGCGGCGCGTCGCGCGTCGTGTGGCCCCACGGCTCGCGACCTTGGCCGGCGGTGAGCGCTTCGAGCCGGTCCGCAGCCGCGCGCTGGGCAACTCGCCACACGCGGTCGCGTGGATCGGTGGCGCCCCCCAACACGCGCGCCTGCTCGTCGCGTTCCGTGACCCAGTCGCCGCGGGTGGCCACGACGCGCCGGAGAGCCACCTGGGGCGCGCCCACGCCGCCGCCCTCGCCGCTCGCCTGCGCGGCATCGGCCTCGACGTCATCTGGGCGACGGGCGACGGCGGCGCCTACGGCCACTGGTCCGCCGTGGCCATCGAGACCACCGTGGATGCTCTCGACGGGCTTCCGGCACGCATCGAGGCCGCCCTGCGCGCGGACCTCGTGTTGGGGCCGACGCTGGCCGAGCTGGCCCGACCGGGCACGCCCTCGCTCGGAGAGCAAGCGCTGCGCGGGCTGCCGAGCCTCGTGGTCGCCCCCGCCACGCCCGCCGCCGGGCCCCGCTACGTGGTGGCCCGCCCCCAGGGCGCCGAGGCCATGCGGCGCCAAAACGGGCGCTGAGCCCCCTTTGCTGATACCCCTTTGCGGGATCGGCCGAATGAACCATCATTCAGTTCAGCCCCCATGGTGACGACCCCCGAACGCCACGCTGCCGAGAGCCCGATGCCGACCGCACGCCCAGCCACGAAGACCAAGCCACGCCGCGCTCCGGACAACGACAAGCGCGAGCGCATCCTGCGCGCCGCCATCAAGGTCTTCGCGCGGAAGGGCTTCTACGCCACGCGCGTGAGCGAGATCGCGAAGGCGGCGGGCGTGGCCGACGGCACTATCTACCTCTACTTCAAGAACAAGGACGACGTCCTCGTCTCCATCTTCGACGACCGCATCACGCGGCTGCTGGTGGTCATCCGCCAGGAGATGGCCGCCTGCGCCACCGTGGAAGAGCGCATCACGCGCGTGGTGGAGCTGCAGCTCGGCCTGCTCGAGGGCCAGCGCGACTTGGCCGAGGTGGTGACCGTCAACCTGCGCCAGAGCTCGAAGCTGCTGAAACAGTACGCGGCGCCGCTGTTCAACGAGTACATCGAGCTCATTGCGGGGACCATCGCCGAAGGCCAGCGCGAGGGCGCGCTGCGCACGGACATCAACCCGAAGGTGGCGGCGCGCTCGCTCTGGGGCGCGCTCGACGGCGTGACCCTGACGTGGGCCGTGGGTGGCGACGCCGACCCGGTGGCGCTGCGCAAGGCCGCCAAGCAGCTGGCCTCGCTCTTCCTGGAAGGCCTGCGGGCCCGCTGACCGTGCAGAGCGTGCTTGACTTCTGGGCCTCGGCCACCTAGATCCAACGCGGTTTCTCGCCTGCGGGCGAGGCCATTTTTCGCCCAGTCGTGGCCACCGACGAGCGGTGAGCTCAACGCCTGAGCACCAAACACTTTCCTCGGAGGAATGGGTGAAGATCCTCGTCCCCATCAAGCGCGTTGCGGACCCCGACAACGCCAACAAGGTCAAGGTCAGCGGTGACGGCACTCAGGTGACGTCCGAGGGCCTCGAATGGAAGATGAACCCGTTCGACGAGTGGAGCCTCGAGGCTGCGCTTCGTCTCACGGAGAACGGCGCCACGAAGGCTCGCACGGGCGAGGTCGTCCTGGTGTCCATCGGTCCGAAGGACGCGGCGCAGACCGTGCGCCAGGGTCTCGCGATGGGCGCCGAGCGCGGCATCCTCGTGGAGGCCAACGACCAGGAGCTGGACTCCAACATGGTGGCGCAGATCCTCAAGGCCATCGTGGACAAGGAGAAGCCGGACCTGGTGGTCATGGGCAAGCAGACCGTGGACGGCGACAGCAACGTGGCGGGCACCGTGCTCGCCGAGCTGCTGGGCTGGCCGCTGGCGAACTACGCCATGAGCATCCAGACGGCCGATGACGGCAAGACGCTCACGGTGCGCCGCGAGCTCGACACCGGCGTCAGCACCATCAAGGTGACCGGCCCGGCCGTGGTGACCACGTCGGACCGCATCCTGAAGCCCGAGTCCGTGAAGAACGGCGCCACCCCGGCCGACTTCAAGTACCCCGAGGCCGAGGGCGGTCGCTATGCGTCGCTCAAGGGCATCATGGCGGCCAAGAAGAAGCCCATCGAGGAGGTCACCGCAGCCTCGCTCGGCGCTTCGCCGCAGAAGACGCTCACGTACCTCAAGTTCGAGCTGCCGCCCGCGCGCTCGGGCAAGACCACCTTCGTCGAGTCGGTCCAGGAGCTCGTGCAGAAGCTCAAGTCCGACGCGAAGGTCCTCTGACATCTCACCACAGGAACGGAGAACAACATCATGGCAAAGACTCTTGTGGTTGCAGAGCTGCTCGAGGGTGCGGTCCGCAGGACCTCCCTCAGCGGCGTGACGATGGCGCGCGAGATCGGCGGCGACTTCGACATCCTGCTCGTGGGTGATGGCGCCAGCGGCGCTGCCAGCGAGCTCACCGCCTTCGGCGCCGGCAAGGTGCTCACCTGCAACATCGCGGGTGGCTACGTGTGCGAGAAGCACGCCGCCACCGTCGCGGCCGTTGCGGCCGACTACGAAGTGGTCGTCGCCTGCGCCAGCGCGTACGGCAAGGACCTGCTCCCGCGCGTGGCCGCCAAGATCGGCGCGGGCGTGGCGAGCGACATCTCCGGCATCAAGAACGACGGCGGCAAGCTCGTGCTGCGCCGCCCCATGTACGCCGGCAACGTCTCGGGCACCCTCACGGTCGACACGGCCAAGAAGGTCATCACGGGCCGTCAGACCGAGTTCGACGCGGCCGAGCCGAGCGGTGGTGCCAGCCCCGTCTCCGCCGTGGCCGAGGTCACCGATGCCGCGTCCAGCCGCATCGAGTTCGTGAGCCTCGAGGTCGTCAAGAGCGAGCGCCCGGAGCTCGCCGAGGCCGACATCGTGGTGTCGGGTGGCCGCTCGCTCAAGAGCGCCGAGAACTTCAAGAGCATCATGGAGCCGCTGGTGGACACCCTCGGCGCCGCCATGGGTGCCTCGCGCGCGGCTTGTGACGCGGGCTACGTCGCCGCCGACCTGCAGGTCGGTCAGACCGGCAAGGTCGTGGCGCCGAAGCTCTACGTCGCGGTCGGCATCTCGGGCGCCATCCAGCACCTCGCGGGCATGAAGGGCTCGAAGGTCATCGTGGCGATCAACAAGGACAAGGAAGCCCCCATCGCGCAGGTGGCGGACTACTTCCTGGTGGCCGACCTCTTCGAGGCCGTGCCCGCCCTGACCGCCGAGATCAAGAAGGTCAAGTCCGCGGGCTGAAGCTCGCCGCGACCCATGAAAGCAGCCCGGCCCAGCGCCGGGCTTCTTTCGTTAAGGCCACCAGATATGGGATACTGACGCGATGTTCGCTCGCCCTTGCTCACGCCCTCTGCGCACGCGCCACGTTGCCGTGCTCGCGGCGCTGTGCGTGGGCTGCATGGCCAGTAGCGTGGGCCAGGCCAGCGCGCAGGAGGTGGCCTACACGGGTGCGTGGCAAGCCAGCCCGCTGAGCGTGCGCTACGCGCTGCAGAGCTGGGGCCCCGACTGCGGGCCACGCCCCGGAGCCGCAAGCGAGCCCGGCGGGCGCGTGACGGTCAGCGCCGAGGGCAGCCACCTGCGGTTCACCGGAGCCTTGTCGGGCGCCACCAGCGCGTGCTGGAGCGACAACGCCGAGGTGCGCCGGGTGTCGGCGTCCGCCCGCCCCGAGAGCTGGTCGGCCAGCTGCGCCACCATCGCCGGCAACCCGCGTGGGGAGAGCGGCCGCTACTCCTTCACGGTGCGAGACCCCAACACGCTCTCGTACACCGAGCGCACCACCTACAACTGGCAGCTGCGCGACTCCACGTGCACCGCCACGCGCACGGCCAGCCGCACGCTCACGCGCGCCGTGCCCCTGGCCATCCCCAGCGAGCTGCCGCCTCCGAGCGAGCCCACGGTGGCCGAGCCCGCACCGGAGGAGCCCAGTACGTGCGTAGCCGGAACGCCCACCGCGCTGCGCATGCGTGCGCCCGAGGCGCCCGTCGAGCCGGGCGCGCGGCTGTGCTTGACCGCCCGAGCCACAGACGCCGCGGGCTGCGCGCTGACCAACCCGCCCATCGAGTGGCGCGTGGTGGGTCCCACCGGGTCGTCGGGGCGCATGGATGGGCGCTGCTTCGTGACCACGGACAACGCAGCCGAAGCCGAGGGGGAGTACCGCATCACCGCCACGCTCGGCGCCCTCGAGGCGCGTGCAGACGTTCAGGTGCACTCACCCGACCTGTCTGGCCTCATCGCGGTGCGCGATCGCGCGCCGGATGGCCAGCCCAGCGCCATCGAGCACGCCGAGTCCGAGCGGGCGGCAGGCGTGGCTGCGGTCGCGCCGGGCGGTGGCCATGGGCAGCGCTGGTTGCTGTTGGGCGTGGGCCTCCTGCTGCTGGGCGCCACGGTCGGGTTCTCGCTGCTGGTGGTGCGGGCGCGGCGCAAGTCCGCCACGGCCGCCACCAAGGGCGGCAGCAAAGACACCAAGGGCAGCCGCGACAGCGACCCTGAGCGGAAGAGCGACCCGCTCAAGAATTCGGGCACGGCGCTCATCCCCAAGAAGGCGCAGCTCCCGGGTCACGCAGCCAGCGCGGCCTCACGGGCCGAGACGATGATGGAGGCGCCTGCCCCGAGCGCGGCCGTGGCCCCGCGGCCTGCTGCGCCGGTCGTGGCGGCCAGTTCCGTGGGCGGGCCGCTCGCCTGCCCGGTGTGCGGGGTGCCGGGGACCGGGGGCGAGCGGTTCTGCGCGAAGCATGGCGAGCGGCTGGTGACGGCCGCCGAAAATCCGCTGAGAGCGGCCGGGATGATCTGCCCAACCTGCCGCCGGGGCTACCCGCCAGACGCCGAATTCTGCCCCCACGATCGCGCGGCGCTCGTTCCCTACACGCTCTATCGCCGGGCCGAGACCGCCACGGAGACCCTCCCGCGCATCTGCCCCACGTGCGGTGAGCGCTACGGCCAGCACGTCACCTTCTGTGGCAAGGACGGGGCCTCCCTGTCTTCCGTCAACTAGTCGCTCGAGCCACCCAAGGATGCCTCGCGTCGAGGTTCGGTAGCTACGAGACGCAGCGCGATCTTGATCCCCAGCGCGTCGCGCGCTTATCATCACGTCCCGTCAAGGGATTCCGCATTCACCCGTCTCGGAGCCACCACTCCGAGCAGAGCCAAGAGGACCGCCAGGAAATGAAAATCGTCTGTGATAGCTGCTCCGCGAAGTACTCCATCGCGGATGAGAAGGTCGCCGGCAAGGTCTTCAAGATTCGTTGTAAGAAGTGCTCGAACGTGATCGTGGTCCGCGGCGACCACGTTGAGGGCGGAAACGACGAAGACGAAGCCACGCGGGTATTCGACTATGGCGGCGATGCCGCTTGGCACCTCGTCCTCGACGGCGAGCAGCAGGGCCCGTTCACGCCGCTGCAGATCGCCGGCATGCTCTCCGAAGGGACCATCGACTACGAGTCGTACGTCTGGAAGGAAGGCTTCGACGGCTGGAAGGCGCTCAATGAAGTGCCCGAGCTGATGGCCGCGCTCGGTAGCGCAGACGCCGGCGGTGACAGCCACGTGGCCGACGAGAGCGACGGCGGCTCGGCGGGCGCCGACCCATTCGCCGCGAGCGCCAGCAGCGGTGGTGGCCTCTTCGCCAGCGGCGGCGGCAGCGGCGGGGCGAACGATCTGTTCGCGAGCAGCGGCGGCGGCAACCTCTTCGGCGGCGGCGGTGGCGATGACGTGGTGGCGTCGAAGCCGGGCCCACGCGTGTCGGCGGGCGAGGCCATGACCGGCCAGCGCAACGAAAACTCGGTGCTGTTTTCGCTCAGCAACCTCCAGGCGCTGGCCACCGGTGGCGACAGCGCTCCGAAGGGCGGGAGCCCGCTCAAGAGCGCCAGCTCGTCACCCCTCGGTGGTGGCGGCGGTCTCGGCGGTGGTGGCGGCTTCCCCGCGTCCTCCGGCATGGCCATGGGTGAAGGCTCCGGCCTCATCGACATCCGCGCGCTCGCCAGCGCCACGTCCTCCGCGCCGCAGCATTCGCCGCTCAAGAGCGCCGGCTCGCCGGTGGACGACCTCCTGGCCATCGGCGTGGGCCCGTCGCTGGGCTCGGCCCTCGGCGCACCCATCCTCGCGCCCGTCGCAGCGGAGCCGGTGCCCGTGCAGGCGGCCGCGCAGCAGGGCGGCAGCAGCAACAAGGTGGTGCTGATCGCCGCTGCCGTCGTGGTCATCGCAGTGCTCGGCGGCGTTGGCTTCGTGGTCACGCGTCCCCCCGCCGTCCAAGTCGTCACGCAGCCCGCGGCCACGCCCACGCCCACGCCTGGCGAGACCGCAGGTACGGTTCCGGCTGCGAGTGACACCGCGGGCACGGTTCCGGCGGCAGGCACCACGCCCGCCCCAGGCACCACGCCCACGGAGACGGCCACCCCCACCGCAGAGACCGGCTCCACGGGCTCCACGGGGTCGTCCACCCGTCGCCCCGGCTCCACCGGGAGCGCCACGCGCCCCACGGGCACCTCGGACATGGCGTCCACCACGGGGAGCTCCTCGACGGGCTCGGCGCCCATCCCCGAGGCCGCGACCCCCATGCAGAGCTCCATGTCGGCCAGCATCGACGACCTGCTCGGGATGGCCGTGGCTCCCATGCAGGAAGACACGGCCGATCTCCCCGACACGCCGTCGCGTTCGGCCGTCTCCAGTGCCCTGGGTGGCCGTGCGGCTGCCGTGCGTGCCTGCGGCAATGGCGCCACCGGGACGGCAACCGTCGCTGTCACCTTCTCCAGCAACGGCCGCGTCAGCTCCGCCAACGTCACGGGGGGCGCCTTCGCGGGCAACTCGTGCATCGCCAACGCCGTGCGCGGCGCGCGCGTTCCGGCCTTCCGGCAGGCCAGCTTCAACGTGAACTTCCCGTACCGCCTCTGACGGGTACGCGCTCCGAGAAGGCGCCCACTCGGCTCAGCCGGGTGGGCGTTTTGCGTTGGCGGTCAGCGAGCTGCGAGGTCCGCTTCGACGCGCGCCAAGAGCCCGCTCGAGCGCGTGACGCGGCGCGTGACGGCTGCCTCGATCGCCCAGCGTGGCCCCACCAGCGTGACGCTGCGGCGAGCGCGCGTGATGGCGGTGTAGAGGATCTCTCGCGTGAGCAGCGGCGTCTCCACGTCGGGCAGCAGCACACCAATGGCGTCGTACTCGGAGCCCTGCGCCTTGTGCACGGTGATGGCGTAAGCGAGCTCGAGCCCGTCCTCGATGGCCGAGAGCGGGAAGCCGACAAACCCGTCGTCGCGCCGGAAGAGCACCAGCCGGCGCAGCCCCCGCTCGAAGTCGAAGCGCCCTGTGAGCACCACGCCTGCGTCGCCGTTGAACAGGCCGCGCACGTAGTCGTTGTGGTGCACCATGACGGGCTCGCCCACCACGAAGCGGGCGCGCGCATCGCGGGAGCGCAGCACGTGGAAGTGCTGGTTCACGCGCTCCACCCCGAGCGAGCCAGCGCGCGTGAGCGCCAGCAGCTTCGCCCGCTCGAGGCGCGTGAAGAGGGACTCGAGCACTGGAATCATGCTGGCTGGAGGCCGCCCCCCCGTGAGCACCAGCTCGGACCCGAGCGCGCGCGCTGCGTCGGTGAGCGGCCGCAGATAGACATCGTCCCAGCGGCCCAGCAGCTCGGCGCGTGTGGCCGCATCGGGAGCCTCCACCCATTCGCAGCCCGAGAAGCGCAGCGCGGCGGCCCGCGGCACGGGCGTGATGCTGTCCGAGGCGGTTGGTTCGTGAGGCGCGGGCTCGCGCAGCAGCGTGGTGAGGCGCCCGCGATGCACGCCCTGCGCCACTTTCAGGATGTTGCGCCCCGCCGGGTCGTTCGCGTCCATGCGGTAGCTGTGGGTCAGCCGCACCACCCCATCGGAGGGAAGCGCGCAGAGGTCCCGAAAGACGGCGCCAGCGTCCACCGAGGGGAGCTGGTCGGCGTCGCCCAGCAGCACGAGGCGCGTGTCCGGCCCGAGCGCGCGCAGCAGCCGGTCCATCATCATGGCGTCGATCATGGAGGCCTCGTCCACCACGACCACGCGCGCGCCGAGCGGGCTGCGCTCGTGCGCGCGATAGCGTCCGCTGCGCGGCGAGTACCCGAGCAGGCGGTGCAACGTCTGGCTGTGCGGCGGCGCCCGGAGGAGCGCCGCGTCGTCGAAGGTGGGCGCACGCAGGGCACGCAGCGCGCGGGCCACCGAGGCGCGCATGCGGTCGGCCGCCTTGCCCGTGGGGGCGGCGAGCGCAACGTCGGCCTCGGCGTCGTAGCCCAGCCGCACCAGCACGCGCAGCAGGCTCACCACGATGCTGGTCTTGCCCGTCCCGGGGCCACCGGAGACGAGCGCCAAACGGGCCTGCGCCGCCACGCGCACCGCCCCCTCTTGCTCGCGCGAGAGCCGCACGGGGCGCTCCCCTGCGAAGGGCGGGGCCGCGAGGACATCGCGCAGGGCGCGCTCTAGCTTTCTGCCGTCCGTGGGCAGGCGCTCGCCATCGGGGGCATGGTGCCCACACCGATTGCGGGTTGCAGGCGCTCGACCACAGCGCTCGCGATGCGCCCCTCCGTCTCGAACAAGCGCTGGGGATAGAGGTGCTCGCCGAACGCCACGATGGGGCCGGTCTCGCCCGCCGCGACCAGCAGCGGAGCGAGCGCCCCGAGTGCTGCCGGGTCGCCGAGGCGCTGGGCCAGCGCCGTCACCCGCGCTCGCTGGTCGCTGCCCAGCGCATCGCCAGCTTCGCGCAAGATGGTCACCAGCTCCGCCGCGCCGCTGCCGCGGACGCCGAGTCGTGTGGATCCACGCGCCACGCTCACCAGCAGCGCCAGCGCCAGCAAGGCGACGTCCCGGCGCTCCATCCCCGTGACCACAGGAGCGATCGACGCGAGCTCGTGTGCGCGCAGCGCCAGCGCTGTGTCCTGGTCGAGCGCGCTCGCCACGGCGAGCAGCGTTACGTCGAACGCGGGCGGAGCCCCCTGCGCATCTGCCCAACGCGCCCGCCCAGCGCCACCGGGGTGCAGCGTCATCGCGCGCCTCCGGCGAGGCTGTCCGGCGTCCCGCCAAACGACATGCCCAGCAGCTCGCGCTCCCAGCGCTGCACGTCGGCGAACGTGGGCCGCTCGAACACCACCCCCGGCTGGCCCAGCGCCATGGGGCGCAGGAAAGCATAGAGGTGGCCGCCGAACACGCGCTCGTAGGCCGCCTCGTCCCACACGTCGAGCAGGCGCAGGACGCCCAGGGTGTAGAGCTTGATCTGAAGGTCGTAGTGGGTCGCGACGTGTGCGCGCAGCTGGGTCGGATCGCCCTCCACGCGGTCGCTCTTCCAGTCGAGGAAGTAGATGGCGGAGTCGTGCTCGAAGACCACGTCCACCACACCGCGCACGATGCCGCGCTCCACGCGGAAGGGCGCCGCACCCTCGGGGGTCTGCCGTCTGGACGGGCTGACGAGGCTGGGGTGGTGCACCTCCGGGATGGGAAACTGGAAGCTCATCTCGCGAACCACGCGCGTGGCGCTCACGAGCGGCAGCGCGCCCCCATCCCGCGTGGGCAGCGGCGTTCGGACGGCGTGGAAGAGCACCTGCGCGGCAGCGTCCACGTGCCCTGCGCTCACGCCGTTGCGGGCGGCGCACCCCCCCAACAGCGCGCGCAGCTCGGCGCCGCGTGGCTCCGGCGTCAACACCTCGGCGGGGTCGCTCACGCCGGCCAGGTAGTGGAGGTCCACGCGCTCGAGGGCCTCGTGCAGGAAGATGCCCGTGGCTGCGCCGCCCGGCAGTGGAGCAGCGGCGCGCAGGAGCTCGCCCCCCTCGCCTGCTTGCGCGGCCTCGCGTGGGGCAATCGGCACCGACAGCGACGGGGCGTCGTGGACGTCGGCCTTGGGCTCCTCGTTGGGGGCGCCCTCCGTGAGGGTCCGGGCGCGCCGCCCCGCGAGGCGTGAGTACGAAGTGGCCAGTGGCCCGCGGTGACGCCGGCGCAGGTCGACGAAGAGCTGCGCTTCGAGCGGCGCCGGCGGCAAGGGCGGTGGGCTCGCGGGCACCTCCACGAGCACCGATGCCGGGGGCGTCTGGCGCGACTCGTGGGCCCCCGGCAGATCACCGCTAGTGCCGACGTCGCGCAGCTCGATCCACAGCGGGCGCGCGCTGGGCACCTGCCCCACCAGGCCACCGAGCGCCTCCTGCACCCGGTAGTAAGCGGCGCTCGGACGCAGCGCGTAGCCCGTTCCGGGAGCCGCATCGCCGCCGAAGAACGGCAGGTACAAGCGGGAGCGCGCACGCGTCAGCGCCACGTAGAACAGGCGCTCGTCTTCTTCGCTCTGCTCGCGCGTGACGTCGTCCGCCACGGCAGCGGGGAGCGGACGCATCCACGCCTCGCGCGTCCCGCGCACGTGCCGCACGCGTGGCTCGCTGCCCGGGCGCTCCGAGCTGCCGAGGCCGCCCAGCACGAACACCACCTCGGCCTCGAGACCCTTCGACTTGTGCATGGTGAGCAGCTGCACCGCCGAGCCTTCCGTCGCGACCCGCTCGATGTCGTCGCCCACCTCGGGCCCACCTTGCCCCTGCACCAGCTGCTGGAAGTCCACCACCAGCTCGTCCACCGTGCGACGCCGGCCGTGCGCGCGCTCCAACAGGATGTCCACGAGGTGCTGGTAGTTGGTGAGCCTGCGGGCGCTCTCCTCCACGAACAGCTCCCGGCGCGCGAGGCCGCTCGTGTGCAGAAGCTCACGCGCGAAGCCCGCATAGTCCCGCACCTCGCAGCGCTCGCGCAGCCGCACCAGGCGCGCCACCAGCGGGTGGTCGTCGTGCAGCGACTCGTCCCCGCGCAGCTCCGCGAGCTGCAGCCCGAAGAACGGCGTGAGCCAGGCCTTGAGGCGGTGGCTGCGCTCGCTCGGGTCCGCCACGGCGCGCAGCACCATGAGCAGGTCCTCGGCCTCGCGCGTGGCAAAGAGCCCGTGCCGCTTGAAGTAGGCGCAGGGGATGCCGCGCGCGGCAAGCCGGTCGTGGACGCCGTCGAGGTCCTTCCCGTTGCGCCCCAGCACGTAGATGTCGCTCGGCTCGAGGCGCCGCAGGGCACCCTCCCGGCCGACCGCGAGCGCGGCGTGACTCTCTCCCAACAAGCGCGCGATCTCCTCCGCGATGGCCCCCGCCAGCACGTCGCGGGCGCCGTCCGCGCTCAGCTTGTCCGCGCTCGCATCGAGTGGCCGCAGCAGCACCAGCGGCGCCGCAGGCCGGCCGTCGAGGTGCTCCGCGGTGAGCCCGGGGTTCCCACACGTGACGGGCGCGTCGTAGCGAATGGGCCCGGCGAAGAAGCCGCGCGCGAAGATGGCGTTGTACGCCCCGATGACGCCCGGCGTGCTGCGAAAATTCTGGGTCAGCACCACACGGCGGCTGTACGGAGCGAGCGACTCGCGCGCCTTCAGGTACGTGTGCACGTCGGCGCCGCGGAAGGCGTAGATGGCCTGCTTGGGGTCGCCGATCAGGTAGAGCGCGCGGCGCCGCGCGAGCGGCACGTCCGCCGGCCGCTCGTTGCCGTCGAAGAACAGCCGCCGGAAGATTTCCCACTGCGTGGCGTCCGTGTCCTGGAACTCGTCCACGATGGCGAAGCGATGCTGCGCGCGCAGGGCGGCGACCAGCGGCTCCCCCGCCTCTCCGGCGACGGCATCCCGGACGCGCGTGAGCAGGTCGTCGAAGTCCATCTCACCGCGGGCCTGCTTCGACGCCTGCGCCTTCTGCAGCACGCGCGGCAGCAGGGTCTGCACTACCAACATGGGAAAGTGCGGCACGCTGCCGAGGAGCGCCTCGAAGGGGGCGAGCGCGCGCAGGAGGGCGGGGTTCTTCTCCGCGCGCTCCATGATCCACTGCGGGGCTGGCTTGCTGCCCTGCGGGCGGCTCGACCAGCTGGCGATGTGCGCCGCAGCCTCCATCAGGTCTCTGGTGCCCAGCACCTCCACGGCGCACGCGTGCAGCGCCTCGAGGTGCTCCGCCAGCGGCCCCTTGGTGCGTGCTCCGTCCTCGCGCACGGCGGCCAGGAGCGCGTGCAGGCGCGGCGCGGGCGCGCACACAGCGGCCGCGGCATGTACGTGCTCGAGCGACGCGGGCGGCATGAGCAAGCCGGGCTCGGACGCCCACTGCTCGAGGGTGCGGGTGAGCTGCGAGGGCGTCTGCCCCTGCAGGGCGGCGCGGAGCACGGCGTGTGCGGGGTCCCCGGGGCGCAGCGCCTCGCGCATCACGGCCCGCACGGCGCGACGAAAGTGCGCGCGGGTGTCGGTGAGCACCTGCTCGAAGAGACCACGGCTGCGGAACGCGTGCTCCTTGAGCACCCGCTGGCAGTACCCGTGGATGGTGTGGATGCTGGCAGCCTCGAAGCCGGCCACGGCCTCGCTGAGGCGCGCGAGCGCGGCCTCGTCCAGCGCCCAGACGTTGGCGGTGCCGCTCGGGTCGAGCGGATCCACGCGCGGATCGCTCGGCCCCGCGTGCACCAGCGCCACCAACGTGGCCCGCACGCGCTCGCGCATCTCGAGCGTGGCCTTCTCGGTGAAGGTCAGCACCAGGATCTCGTCGAGGCGCGCGCCGGCGCGCACGATCAGGTCCACGATCAGGTGCTCGAGCGTGAAGGTCTTGCCGGTGCCCGCCGACGCCTCGATCCACGCGTGCGACGCCAGCGGGATCTCGTCGAGCACGTCTGGGCGCGAGAAGCGGCGCAGCACGCTCATGCGGCCACCCCGCCGCGCAGCTGGACATAGAGCCCATAGCGCCGTGTGTACATGGCGTGCAGCTCGGCCACCGACGGAAGCGGGTACTCCTCCGCGTGCGGGACGCTGCCGTACGAGCGCCCGAATGCCTCTTGCCGGGTCCGCGTGAGGGCCGCTTGCCACGCCTCGGCGCTGCGCGTGCCCCACTCGGGCAGCGCCTCGAGCAGCGGCGTGGGTGGGGCGTAGTACGCATGCGGCCCGGTGAGCAGGTCGGTCACCAGCGCGCTCAGGTACTCGCGCGCCGCCTCGGAGGACAGCCCGGCGAGGGCCACCGCGATGGGCCGCGGCTCCTCGGGATAGAGCACCTGCACCGCGTGCCGGTCCACCTCTTCGCCCGAAGCGCTCAGCAGCAAGTGGTCCAGGAAGCCCCGCAGGCCAGAGCGCTCCTCGCGCCGCGCGCGCGCACGCGCCACCGAAGGCCGCGCGACGGGCTCCAGCACCAGCGAGGCGCGCTGCCCCGGATGTTCCAGCAATGCCTCCGTGCGCCCGCGCAACATGACGCGCAGCCGCGTCCGATGGCCGGGCCGCGGGTCGGCGAGCGTGAGCGCCAAGCTCGGCATCAAGCGCTCCACGTCGCCGTCTTCGAGGGCATCGCCGAGCCGCACGCGCTGTGGCCGCTCCCCAGGCAGCGCGAGGGAGGCGAGCCCCGCCCGCCACTCGTCGAGCAGCGCGAGGTCCGGCTCGCGGCGCGCACTGGCGAGCGACGCCACGGGCCACTCCCCTCGCGCCTGCAGCCGCGCCACCGTGCGCTCGTAGGCGCCGGGAAGGGTGCTGCCCGGGGCGCTGCCCTCCCAGAAGGCCTGGCGCAGCGCCACCACCTTGGTGAGCCCGCTCGGCTCGAAGGGCTCGTCCTCGAGGCTCTCTTCGGCCTCTTCGTCGTCCGCGCGCGTGACCCCCAGCAGCGCCTCGGCCCAGCCACTCTGAGGGTCTTCGAGGAAGCGCGCGAGGTGGGCGCGCGAGAGGTACAGCGTCTCGAGCGGGAGGTCGTCTTCGTCCTCCCCGGTCTGCCCCCGCCGTCACGCTCGCCCGCGGCGCTGCGCCAGCGCTCGCGGTGTCCGCGGTGCCATCCGCACGCCAGCCCTCGGTGAGGGAGATGGTGCGCAGCTCACGCTGCAGGCGCGCGAGGTCTTCCTCGGGCAGCGTGCCGTGCAGCGCCGCGATGGCCCGCGCGAGCTCCGGCGGCCGGTCGCCTGGGTCGCCCTGCGCTGCGTCACGGCTTCGCAGGCTTGCCCGTGCGAGCCGGCCCAGGTGACGCAGCCAGGCCTCCACGTGCGCCTCGGCGAAGGGGCTCCGGGGGTCGAGGGGCTCGTGTCGGAAGAGCGCGTGCGTCTCGATGAGCGCCGCGCCCTCCTCCGCGCTCAGGTACGAGCGACGCAGGTTGTCCACCAAGAGCCCCACCACCGGCGACGGCGGGATCTCATCGCCCGTGTACGGGTCCCGCGCCACCCACGAGATGGACAACGCGTCGCGCGCGCTGAGCAGCACCTCGAGGAACATGTACTTGTCGCGCTCGCTCGCGCGCACGTCTCCGAGGCGGCGCCGCTCGAGGCGCAGGTCCATCGTGTCCCGCGTGTCGCGCGCCGGGAAGGAGCCCTCGCCCAGCCCCAGCACGAAGGTCTGCCGGAAGGGAATGGCGCGCATGGGCAGGAACGACGACACCACCACGCCGTCCGCCAGGTAGTCGCCGCGCGCCGCGCCCAGGCTCCCCAGCGCCTCGGTCACCAACATGGACGCCACCCGGTAGGACACGGGCAGCCCGGCCACGTCGCGCTCCACCAGGGAGTTCGCGGCCGCGAGGCAGCTGCGCAGCTCGCTCTGCTCGGGGTCGCTCCCGGGCACCACGTAGCCCTCCCACATCCCCGCGAAGAACTGCGACCACTCCCGCAGCGGTCGGGGCGCGCTGCGCGCAAAGCGCACGTCGGCGATGAGCCCGCGTAGCAGCAACGAGAACGTGCGTGCCCAGCTCGGGTCGGTGCTCACGGGCAGGTAGTGCGAGTCACCGAGGGCGAGCCCCACGTCGTCTGGGCGACGCGAGTCGCTCATCAGCTCTCCCAGCGCCACGCGCAGCAGCCCCTGCTCCCAGTTGAGGCGGTCCTCGTCCACGTAGGTCCCGGCCAGCTCCTCGCGGTCGAGCCCGTAGAACACGCCCAGCTCGCTCACCAGCTGCCGCACGTCGTCGATGGACGCCTCGGGCATGTTGGCCAGCAGGTTGGGGTGCGTGATCAGGGCCAGCACCTCGGGCCGCGCGAAGCGCCCGAGCGGCAGCTCCACCAGGGCCAGGCACGCGTCCGCCACGCGGCTGGTGCTCGCCAGGTCGAGGTCCACCACGCAGTGCGGGATGCCATGGGCCTCCGAGAACACGGCCTCCACGTGCGGCAGGTACTCGTCGCGCGCGTCGCTGGGTAGCAGCACGGCGATCTCGTGGAACCCCAGCGGCGCGTCCCCACCGCTAGCGTCGCGAACGGCGCGCCAGATCTGCTCGGCCACCACCTCCACCTCACGGCGCACGCTGGGGCAGGCGTGGAAGCGCACCGACGCGTCTCGCTCGACACGGCTTGTGCCGGGCGCGGCCTCGACGGGCGCTCGCAGCAGGATGTCGCGCTGCAGGTGCTCGAGCACGCTGGGGACGCGCCCCGCGCGCACGGCGCTGGCGCAGGGGTCCACGAAGCACGGCTCGAAGTCCGCCTGGGTCAGCTCGTTGAGCAGGTGCACGTGCTCGCGGCCCGGCCGCCCGAAGGCCACCAGCAGGGGCGGCTCGTCGGCCTGGTGAAGCGCCAGCCGCTCGTCGCCCGCGTCAGCGCCCGCGTGGGTCGGATCCAGCACGCGCGGTGCAGCCCGCTCTGGCAGGCGGCGGGCCGCGCGCAGCTCGGACTCGCTGGGCACGTCCTCCCAGAACTCCATGCAGGGGTTCACCACGTAGAGGTCCAGGTCCGCCACTTCGCCGAGGGCGCCGTACAGCCACTGGAACACGCGCGCCACGTAGCTCACGCCGAACACGTGCAGCGTGGGACGCGCGGCGCGCTCGCTCTCGGGAAACAGCAGCCCCTCGGCCACGGGGCTCAGCACCTCCGGCAGGGTCTCGAGCGCCCGGAGCGCCGAGGCCAGCGGCACGTAGTGGGCGCGCGGGGCGAACACCGGGCGCGGGGCATGGGCAGCCGTGATCTCGTGGAGCAGCGCCGCCTGGAAGCGCGCCGTGCCCAGCAGGTCGGGGTCGTGCGTGCCCAGCTCACCCGCCATGAACGCGTCCAGCAGCTCCGGGCGTGTGAAGCCGTAGGCCTCGAACAGCTGCCCCAGGCGCCGCGCCAGCTGCACGCGCCGCACGTCGCGCGCGTCCGCGTCTCCGCCCGCCTCGATGTACTCGCGCACCTCACGCAGCGCGGGCACACCCAGCCGCGCTTCATCGTGCAGCAGCGCCAGCAGCAGGCTCTCGTAGGCCGTGCGGTCCATGATGCGCACGTCGGGCAGCGCCCGCTCGAGCCAGGCCCCCATGAAGCGCTCGAGGCGCGCGAAGCGCAGGTTCGCAGACACGCCCAGCGCCTCGGCCACCCCGCGCTCGAGGTAGGCCTCCATGTTCCGGTTGGGCACGATCACCTGCACCGGCTCGAGCGGGTGCGTGGACGCGCGCTGCGCGCGGAGCTGCTCTACGAAGCGGGCGAGCAAGGCCTCCGTGCGGTTGCTGTAGTGCAGGCGGATCACGCAGCCCCAACGGTGCCACAGGGGGGCAGCCGTGGCGATCCTGCTGTGTGCGCACGCGCTATGGGAGGCGCCGCGTGTTGCGCGTCTTGCCCGTTGGTTCGGACGCGTTGACGCGCCGGGGCAGGTCATCCGCGTCGTCGTCTTTGGCGGCGCTCTTCAGCCACGACCACGCCGTCCAGCCGGGCCCCAGCCACGCGGCGATGCCAATCAACAAGAGCCCGTAGCTGGGGAACATCGCCGTGAGCAGCCCACAGATGGTGAACGCCACGGCTAGCGCCAAGAAGCGCCGGTCGGTCAGCGTCCCGATCATGGCCGCGCCCGTCCCGAACAGGAACAGGTCGAACGCCACGTCGCGGAACTCCGTGTGCCCGAGCGTGAGCGCCACCACCCGGTTGAGCAGCGTGAGCACGCACAGCACCACCATGGCCGCCACGAAGCGCCGCCCGGCGCGGTTGGGCATCATGCGCCGCCGGAACACCACACCGCCGACCAGCAGCATCGCGGTGAGGCCACCCGTGAACGCGAACGAGTGCCACGTGGCGTACTCGTACCAGCCCATGCGCATGCCGAAGAAGCCGCCGATGGGGATCACACCCAGCACGAAGGAGACCACGAGCACGAACAGCGCGCGGTCGCGACGCCCGTACTTCGGGTCCTGGTCGTAGCCAATTTGCTCGAGGCGAGCCTGACGCTCGAGGCGCAGCGCTACCTTCTCTTCGAGGGCCCGGATGAGCTCCTGCTCGGCCGGCGTGGGCGCCTCCACCTCGCGCAGCGTGGCCGACGCGGCCGTGGAGTCTCCGCGCGACAGCTGGTGCTCCGCCATGAGCAACAGCGCCTCCACCAGGCCGGCCCGCGCGCGCTCGTTCGCGGGCCACTCCTTGAGCGCCCGTGAGAAGCCGAAGCGGCACTCCACGAACTCGCGCATGACCTCGCGCTGCAGCGCTGCGTCCACCTGTGCGCGCACGTTGTCGAAGGCCTCCTGCCGCAGCCGCTCGCGCGCCACGGTCACGCGCAGGCGCCCCAGGATGAGCATGGCGTCTTCGGCCAGCGCCGCCGAGGAGCGGTGCTCGAGGAAGGCCACCACCGCCGAGCGGAAGGCCTCCGCGCTCTCGAAGCGCCGCTCCGCGCGCGGGTCCATGGCGCGCGTGGCGATGGCCGCCAGCTCCGCCGGCACGTCGCTGTCGAACCGCGGCGGGCGCGACTCGTAGGCCGCATACAGGATCTCGTGCACGTTCTCGGCCTGGTGCGGCGGGCGCCCCGTCAGGATCTCGTGCAGCACGGACCCCAGCAGGTACACGTCCGTGCGCTCGTCCAGCACGGCGCTCTGCCGGTCCACCATCTCGGGCGCCATGTAGCTGGGCGTGCCCACCACCTCCGAGACCTCGTCGGCCATGGGCAGCCAGCCGCGGTGCTGCTCGCGCGTGCTGACGGCCACGCCCCAGTCCACCAGGTACACGTCGCGGAAGCCACCGATCATCACGTTGTCGGGCTTCAGGTCCAGGTGCAGGATCCCGCGGCTGTGCGCGTAGTGAACGGCGTCGCACACGTCCATCAGCACCCGCAGGTGCCATGCCAGGCGGTCCTGCGCGTCCGCGGGGAAGCCCGGGTGCTCGTCGTTCCGCAGCATGGCGCGCCACGACACGCCGTGGATGCGCTTCATCACCATCAGCGGCACGCCCTCGTCGTCCGCCTGCAGGGCATAGATGGGGACGATGTTGGGGTGCTCCACCACGCCCGTGATGCGGGCCTCGGTCAGCAGCCGGTCGATCAGATCGGGGTCGCGCAGCTCGGGCTTGAGCGTCTTGACGGCCACCTCACGGCGCAGCGCGCCCTGCTCCCCCAGCGAGATGAGCCCCATGCCGCCCTCGGCCAGCGGCTCCCGCACGCGCAGCGTGGCCCCGGTGCCCTCGAACGGGATGCGGCTCGACTTGTGGCGAGGACCTCCGACGGGGCGGTCCGAGTGGCGCAGCCCGAGGGGACGCAGAGTGGCGTCGGGCTCGAACAGGCCATTGCCCGGGAGGGCCAGCGTCTCCGCCAGAACCTCACGGGTCAGCCCTCGCTTGGTCGGGTGTTCGGACGCCATGCTCGCCCTCGACACTAACGGTCGGCGCTACGCGTGTCGACTTACCACGCGGGCCTAGCGACCGCGGCCGCGACCCCGTGGCGGCGGGGGCGTGGGCGCCGCGCTGGGCAGCGGCTCGCGCGTGGCCATCAGGCGGTACGGCACGGTGCCCGTCCCGCGAGCGCTGTAGGTGCCGATCCACACCAGGTACTGACCGGGCGCCCAGTTCTCTTGCTCGAGCATGGGCTGCAGGTTGCCGCCGCCGTCGTCGTCGCACAGCCAGCGACCGTCCGGCGTGCGGATGACCATGGTGGTGTCCTCGCCGGCCTCCACGTAGAGGCGCAGGTAGCGAGCGCGACCTTGCACATAGAGGATGTGGTCCGGGATGGACTGCACGAAGCCGCGGCAGGCCGGCTCGGCAGCGGCCTGAGCCTGGATGGTGCCGCCCGCAGCGCCCTCCAGCACGGCGGGGTCCGGGCGCAGGCGCGCGTCGATCCAGCCGGGGGTGCCGTTCCCCTGCATGGCGTCCACCGTCATGGTGAGCCCGCCGCTGGGCTGCGTGGTGGGACCGGTCTGCGGGTTGGGCCCGGGCTGGATGGGCATGGGCTGCGGTCCGACGGCGGTGCCAGTGGACCCCGGCATCACGCTGGCGATCTCGGTGAACCGGAGCGTGTAGGGCGCGGCCGAGCTCTGCTGGTAGGCCCCCACCCAGATGCGGTACGTCCCGGGCTGCCAGGCTTGCTCCACGGCGGGGTTCAGACCGTAGGTGTCGTCATTGCAGAGCACGGTGTTCTGCGGAGTCTGGATCATGATGGTGGTGTCGCCGGCCGACTCCACGAACACCCGCATCCACCGGAAGGCGCTGGTCAGCGTGACCACGTGGCTGGGGTGAGGCGAGATGAAGCCTCGGCAGGCTGCGTTCACCCCACTGGCGTCCACGTTGCCGCCGCTCTGACCGTTGAGCGTGTGCGGGTCGGGCAAGAAGCCGGACCGCAGCGACGCGTTCCCGAACATGGACTGCTGTGCGAGGGCCGAGTCCGACACCCCACTGACCAACGAGGCCAGCGCCAAGGCCGTGCAGAAGACGGCGCCACTCTTTGGCTTGCTCACGTTCCCAACCATCTTGCCCACTTTCCTGTTCTCGAACTCTCGACTGACCGGAAGCCTATCAGGCTGGACGCGGTCGCCCGCGCGGATATTCAGCGCATCCACCAGTACGCGATGGCAGCGCCCACCGCCATGATGGCCGCTCCCCCGAGGATCACGAGGGGAATCATCCAGGTGGGGACGTGCAGCGGTTGCTCGGTCTTCGCAGGTGCTTCCTGCTTCACCGCGGGCTTGTACCCCTCCACCGAGGAAAACCTTGGCTGCGAGGTGCGGGTGGTGGCGTCCTCGCGCTCGGCGGCGGGAGACGCCACGCGCACCGTGGGCTTGCCCCGCACGGCCCTGGGCGCGGGGATGGCGCTGAGCGCCATGTGGATGGAGGCCGCGTCGGCGAAGTCGATGGCGAAGGCCTCGGGGGTGGCGTAGCGCACCGCCACGTCTGGCGAGATGGCCTTCTTCAGGCAGGCGTCGAGCGCCTCGGGGTAGTCCGGCTTGAGCGCCGCGAGGGGCTGGGTGCGCCCGGTCAGGATGGCGCCCAAGAGCTGGCCGTGGTCGCTGGCCACGAACGGCGACTGCCCCGCCAAGCACTCGTAGGCGATGACCCCCAGCGCGTAGACGTCGGCCTGGGGCCCTGCGGCGTGGGCGCTCTTGATCTGCTCGGGGGCCATGTAGCGCGGCGTCCCGATGATGGTGCCGGTGGCCGTGAGCTTCTTGCTGGTGAGCGTGAGCGACAGCCCGAAGTCCAGGATCTTCACCTCGGGCGGGGTGGACGACGTGAGGAAGATGTTGTCCGGCTTGAGGTCGCGGTGCACCACACCACGCGCGTGCGTCTCGCTCAGCGCGGCCGCGGCCGCCGTGATGATGGGGCAGAGCTCGGCCGGGTCCATGGGCCCGTCGCGCGACACCTTCTCGCGCAGCGTGACGCCCTCGAGGTACTCCATGGCCAGCCAGAGGGTCCCGTCGGGGGCCGCCCCGAACCCATGGATGCCTACGATGCCCGGGTGGTCGATGGAGGCCAGGATCTCGGCCTCGCGGCGGAAGCGATCCTCGGACTCGCCCGACGACTTGGTCTTCTTCAGGACCTTGAGCGCCACTCGGTGGCCGGTCTGCATGTCCCGCGCGTCATAGACCGTGCCCATGCCGCCGCTGCCCAGCACTTCGTCGATCTTGAAGCGGTCTGCGAAGAAGAAGCCGTCCTCGAACGACGACATCACACGCGTCGGCTCGATCTCTTCCAGATCGAACTCGTCCAACGTATCAACGCTCTCCAGCAATCTGTCGACGCTGATGGACACCAACCACTCTCTCCGCGGGACAGGCCTAGATTCGCTCCACGGCCATGACGCCCGTGAGCTTCTCAATATCACGCATCACGGTCCGTAGCTGCTTTACGTCAGTGACGTGCACATGAAAAACGTTGACCGCGCGGTCCGTCTCCGAGCGGCAGTTGGCCTCCCGGATGCTGAGCTTGTGGTCCGTGAACACGCCGGAGACCAGCGCCAGGATGCCCTGCCGGTCGTTGGTGGTGACACGAATGTCCACGGGCAGGTCCATGCGCGCGTTGCTGGACCAGGCCACGTTGACCTTGCGGGCGGCGTCCAGCTCCATGGCCTTCGGGCACTCGCGCCGATGCACCGTGACGCCACGCCCGCGCGTGATCCAACCCGTGACGTTGTCGCCGGCCACCGGGTTACAGCACTTGGCGAAGCGCACCAGGATGCCGTCCATGCCCTCGATGAGGATGCCCTCGTCGTTGGTCTTGGGCTGGATGCGCCGCATGGTCTTCTCGAGCAGACCCGGCTCGAGGCTCTTGCGCTCCTCGGAGGACTCCTCCGGGGCGATGATCTCGACGGCGTTGGCCACCGACACGCGCCCGTAGCCCACGCTGGCGAACAGCTCGTCCACCGACTGCATCTTGAAGTGGTCGAGCGTCTTCTTGAGCTGCGGGCCCTTCAGGA
Organism: Sandaracinaceae bacterium; assembly: GCA_016706685.1. Lineage (NCBI taxonomy): Bacteria > Pseudomonadati > Myxococcota > Polyangiales > Sandaracinaceae > Sandaracinaceae bacterium. Next base: position 283,175 of record JADJJE010000005.1, read on the forward strand.
ACTTCTGGAACGAGAGGTCGCGCTTGTGCACCTCGCGCTCCAGCAGCTCGCGCCCCAGCCGGATGCTGCGCTCACGCTCACGCTCACGCAGGTACTGCCGGATGCGCGCGCGCGCCTTGCTGGTGACCACGTGGTCCAGCCAGTCCTTGCTGGGGTGCTGGTCCTTGCGGGTCTCGATGGACACCACGTCGCCGTTGCGCAGCTTGTGCCGGAAGGGCGCGATGGCCCCGTTCACGCGCACGCTGTGGCAGTGGTGCCCGAGGTCCGTGTGCACGCCATAGGCGAAGTCGAGCGCCGTGGCGCCGCGCGGGAAGGTCTTCACGTCCCCCTGTGGCGTGAAGACGTAGACATCCTCGGGGAAGAGGTCACCGCGCACCGAGTCGTAGAACTCGGCCGGGTCCGCCACGTCCTTCTGGAACTCCATGAGCTGGCGGAGCCAGGCGAAGCGCGCCGCGTCCCGTGCGTCGAGGCCGCCGGTGTTGCTCTTGTACTGCCAGTGCGCCGCGATGCCGAGCTCGGCCGTGCGGTGCATCTCGTGGGTGCGGATCTGCACCTCCACGCGGTGGTTGCCCGGCCCCATCACCGTGGTGTGCAGTGACTGGTACATGTTGGGCTTGGGCAGCGCCACGTAGTCCTTGAAGCGCCCCGGCACGGGGGTCCACTCCGAGTGGACCACGCCGAGCGCCGCGTAGCAGTCGGACACGTTCTCCACGAGCACGCGGAACGCGATGAAGTCCTGCACCTGCTCGAACTCGCAGTCCTGCCGCTTCATCTTGCGCCAGATGGAGTAGAGGTTCTTGCGGCGCCCCGTGACGTCCACCGCGAAGCCACGCGTGAGCAGCATCTTGCGCAGGCGCGTGACCACCTCGGTGATGAGCTTGTCGTGGTCCTTCCCCACGACCGACACCTGCTCGTTGAGGCGCGCGTAGTCCACCGGGTGCAGGTAGCGGAACGCCAGGTCTTCCAGCTCGATGCGCAGCCACTGGATACCCAGGCGGGCCGCGAGGGCCGCGTAGATCTCGAGCGTCTCGCGGGCGATGCGCTCCTGCGAGTCCGGCTTCATGTGCTCGAGCGTGCGCATGTTGTCGAGCCGGTCGGCCAGCTTCACCACCAGCACGCGGATGTCGCGCGCCATGGCCACGACCATCTTGCGGAAGCTCTCGGCTTGCAGGTCCTCCTTGGAGGCGAAGTTGATGTTTCCGAGCTTGGTGACGCCGTCCACCAGGAAGGCGATCTCGTCCCCGAACTCGTGCTTGATCTGGGCGTCGGTGATGCCGCAGTCCTCCACCACGTCGTGCAGCAAAGCCGCGCAGATGCTGGACACGTCCAGCTTCATCTCCGTGATGATGCCGGCCACCGAAACCGGGTGGACGAAGTAGGGGTCACCGGACTTGCGCGTCTGGCCGTCGTGACACTTCGCCGCGAAAACATAGGCCTTCTCAATCAGGGCGGTGTCTGCGCCCGGCTGATAGACCTTAACTTTCTGGACGATGTCGTTGAGCCGCACGGTGTTGTCTAGGGGGGGAACACGGCGCCGTCCGCACTAAACGGAACGGAGTGCCAAACTAACACCGCCGAGTGGGGGTGCCAAGGAAGGGACGTCTGACATGCAGTCGGATTCAGAGGGGCGGAGTGACACGGTACCTCGGACACCCCGCGGCCAGCAGGCTTGGACCCCGCGAGGGCCAGGTCGAACAGCTCGATCCGCACCACCCCGTCCGCCGGCGCCTCGAAGTGGCGAATGAAGCGCAGGTTTCCCTGGGACGTGTCCAGGGTGGCGCGAACGTCGTAGTGGCCGGGCGCGAGCTCCACGCGGTGCTCCACCAGGCGGGGCCCCTCCTCGCCGAAGCCGAAGCGGGCGCTGGCCAGGTCTTCGTCCCCGGCCTGGTAGACCAGCTCGAGGCCCCGCACCGAGGCGTGCGCGGGGCCCAGGTCATAGCGCAGCTCCACCTCGCGGGGGACGACGGGGAGGAACTGGGCCGCGATGACCAGGATGCCCACCACGGCCACCACCCGGGCGAGCCGGGTGCGGTGTTTCAGGAAGCCTTCGACCAGGCGCGCGCGGAGGCCCATGCCGGCGAGCCTAAACTTCTGCTTTCGCTCGCGCCAGCAACCATGGCTCACTGGGCGCGCCGTGGCTGCCTTCACCCCCTACCAGCGTCGACTCCTCATCTTCCTGAGCGTGGCCACGTTCTTCGAGGGCTACGACTTCTTCGCCATCACCCAGCTGCTCCCGCACCTGGGCGTGGAGTTCGACCTCGACCGGGCTGGCATGGGGCTGCTGCTGGGAATCACCAACATCGGCGCCATCTTGGCGTTCTTCCTGGTGCGCGCGGCCGACCGCTTCGGCCGGCGGCGGCTGCTGGCCGTCACCATCGCGGGCTACACGCTCTTCACCATCACCAGCGGGCTGGCCGTCAGCGTGTGGGACTTCGGGCTCAGTCAGCTGCTGGCCAAGGTGTTCCTGCTGGCCGAGTGGGCGCTCGCCATGGTGGTGGCCGCCGAGGAATTCCCGGCGGAGCGGCGCGGTTCCGTCATCGGCATCATCCAGGCGTTCAGTGCCCTCGGGTCCATCGTCTGCGCTGGAGTAGTGCCCCTCCTGGTGACGGCCCCCTTCGGCTGGCGGTCGGTCTATTTCGTGGGGATCGTGCCCTTGTTGGCGCTCGCCTACCTGCGGCGCGGAATGCAGGAGACCTCGCGCTTCGCGGCCACGGGCGCGGCGGACACCAAGACCCCGCTCATGCACATCTGGCACACGCCCTACCGGGGCGCCGTCATCCGTCTGGCCAGCGTGTGGTTCTTCGCCTACATCGCCGCGCAGTGTGGCATCAGCTTCTGGAAGCTCTACGCCATGGGGGAGATCCACCTGACCGAGCAGCAGGCTGGCAACGCCATCGCGCAAGCGGCGCTGGTGGCCATGCCCATGAACTTCGCGGCGGGCTACCTGATCGACAAGATCGGCCGGCGCTGGGGCGCCACGGTGATCTTCGCCACGGGCTCGGTGGCCATCTACTTCGCGTACACGCTGAGCGACCTGCGCCTGCTGACGGTGGCGCTGATCTTCGCCGTGTTCAGCGTCAGCTCCTACCTGCCCATCTTGAACGCCTACACCACGGAGCTCTTCCCCACGGAGCTGCGTGGGTCGGCGTTCGCTTGGTGCAACAACATCCTGGGGCGCGCGTCCTACGTGTTCGCGCCCGTGCTGGTGGGCGAGGCCGCCAGCCGCGTGGGGGCCTATGGCCCGGTGGTGGTGTGGACCGCCATCTTCCCGCTCATCACCACCGCGCTGGTCTGGGCGCTGCTGCCCGAGACCAAGGGGCTGGACCTCGACGAGACCTCGGCGCTCCACTAACGGAGACGGCAGTGCGGGGGTGCAAGCGCTGGGCATGCCGACTATGCTCCGCGCGCGAATGACGCTCATGGCGGCCCCGGGGCCGCGCCCGGCCTTGCGTGACTGAGAGCAACCCAACTTCGAGTCCTCCCCCGTCCGAGCCCACCACCGGGTCTCAGCCCGAGCCCGTGGCGGCTGGCAGTGCCCCGTCCACGCCGCTGTCGGGCTCCCGTCCGCGCAAGCTGGGCTGGGGCGCCTTCGCGCTGGGCGTCACGGCCATGTTCCTGCTCATGTCCAACAGCGAGCGCGCCCCCCACGGCGTGCTGCTGGGCATGTTCGCCACGCTCACGGCCGCGCTCGGCCTCATGACGGGCCTCGGCTTCTTCGCGCGCTCCACCACCAGCGTGCCCTTCGCGGCTTCGGCCCTGGGTCACCCCGAGGGCGAGCTGTGGTTCCGCCGGCCGAGCGTCATGCTCCCGGTGAGCCTGGCCGTGGTGGTGGCCTGCGCGCTGGTGTTCGGCGTGGACACCTTCCACGTGGACACGCGCGACCTGCTGGGCATCCCGCTGGACGTGGCCTACCTGACGGTGGCCATCACGCTGGCGCTGCTGCTGCTGCTGCCCGCCGCCGTCACGCGCCCGGGCCTGGGCGTGTTCGTGGCCGTGGGCCTGGTCTACCTGCCCACGCTCGGTATGCACGCGCTGTGGGACCCGTGGGAGACGCACTACGGCGAGGTGGCCCGCGAGATCCTGGCGCGCGACGACTGGATCAGCACGTGGTGGGCCCACGAGAAGTGGTTCATGTCGAAGCCCATCCTGATCTTCTGGATGGAGGCGCTGGCCATGGGCGCGCTCGGCGTGGATTACCTGCCGGACGCCAACCCGCTGCACCCCGAGTGGGCCGTGCGCCTGCCCATCGTGATGCTCTCCATCGCGGCGCTCATGGTGGTGTACGGCACGGTGAAGCGCCTCTTCAGCGCGCGCGCCGGGGCCTTCGCGGCGCTAGCGATGGCCACCGCGCCGCACTACTTCTTCCTGGCGCACCAGGCCATCACGGACATGTCCATGGTGGGCAACATGACCATCGCCGTGTGCCTCCTGGCGCTGGCGCTGGCGGAGCCCGCCGAGCGCGAGGTCACGCGCTATCGCCTGGGCCCGCTCGAGGCGTCGTTCCAGCACATCATCATGGGGCTGCTGCTGGTCACGGTGCTGCCGCAGGCCATGTACCTCATCACGCGCAACGTCACGTGGTTCTCGCGCGGCTTCGCCTGGCACAAGGACGAGTTCTTCTACGGCTCGGCGGGCAATGACGGCATCCCCGGCAACCCGGACATCGCCGACCAGACGGCGGTCTACAACAGCCTCTTCTCGCAGCCCATCGTGGAGGGCGCGCTGTGGCTGGTGGGCCTCGCCGGCCTGGTGTTCCTGCTCAGCCGCGAGCGCCGCGCCCAGGCGCTGTGCATGTACGGCTTCTACTACTTCTGTGGCCTCGCCTTCATGGGCAAGGGCATCCCCGGCTTCGCGTTACCGGGCCTGGTCGCCCTGCTGTACCTCATCTCGTCGGCGCGCTGGGACATGCTGCTCGAGGGGCGCCTCAAGGTGCTTCCCGGCACGCTCACGCTCGCCGTCACGGGCCTGCCCTGGTACGTGGCCATGTACATGCGGCACGGGCCGGCGTTCACGCAGCAGCTGCTGATCCACGACCACATCAACCGCCTCGCGCGCGGTGTGCACATGGACGAGACGTCGCCCGGCAGCTTCGGCTACTACGTGCTGCAGCTGGGCTTCGGGACCTTCCCGTACATCGGGCTCGTGCCGTTCGCGGTGGTGGCCTTCATGTGGTTCCGGCGGCGCGAGCGCGCGGCCGTGCTGGCCAGCGACGGGCGCGCCTATCACCAGCGGCAGTTCCTGATGCTGCTGGCGCTGTGGTTCTTCGCGGCGTTCGTACTGTTCAGCGCCATGGCCACGCGCTTCCACCACTACATCTTCCCGGCCGTGCCGCCCGCCATGATCCTGGTGGGGCTCATGCTGGACGCCATGTGCGGCGAGGACACCCGCCCCGCGCGCGTCCGCTTTGCCACGGCGCTGCTGGCCGGAGCCGGGCCGCTGTTCTTCGTGGTGGGCTTCGCAGGCATGATGGGCGACGTGCGCGGCATCATTCCGCGGGGCCATGAGGGCACCGACTGGGTGCTGGCGCAGCATGGGCAGACGCCGTTGATGGCGGGGCTGATGGTGCTGGGCCTCGCCTGCGCGGCCGGCGCGTTCTGGCTGCTGCGGCAGCGCGACCCGGCCACGCCACCGCGCGAGCTCGGCCGCCTGGCCTGGCCGCTCACCGTGGCCTGCGTGGGCGGCGCGTGTCTGCTGGCCTTCGTGGCGCGCGACCTGAGCTGGGTCACGCAGCAGCGCCCGCACGGCTACGAGCGCCTCATCCATCTCTACGTCTACAACTACAACCGGCCCTGGCCCACGCAGTTCGACTACCGGCCCATCCTGACCGCCTTCGGCATCGTGGGCACCGTGCTGCTGGGGGCCACCGCGCTGCCCCAGCTGCGTGCCTGGGGCGCGCGCCTGCTGGTGGGCTTCTCCGTGGTCTTCGCCGCCTGGACGGTCAACGTCTACTTCTCGGACCTGAGCGACCACTGGGGACTCAAGCCGCTCATGACGCAGTACTACGAGCTGCGCGAGGGCCCGGAAGAGCCGCTGCTCGCGTTCCAGATGAACTGGAAGGCCGAGAACTTCTACACCGGCAACCGGGTCCACACCTTCGTGGACCTCGACACCGCGCCGCTCACCCGCTGGGTGGAGCAGAACCGCGGCAAGCGCGTCTTCGTGCTGGTGGAGCGCACGCGCTTGCGGAGCTTCACCAGCATCGTGGGCAGCAACGTCCAGGTGCTGGAGCACACCAGCACGCGGGTGTGCAGCAAGTTCGTGCTGGCCGAGATGACGCTATAGGGCCCGGGGGGGGGGGGGGGGGGGGGGGGGGCCCCGGGGGGGGGCGGGCCCCCCGGCGCCCCCCCCCCCCGCGGGGGGGGGGGGCCCCCCCCGGGGGCCCCCCGGGGGCGGGCCCCCCGGGGGGGGGGGGGGGGCCCCCGGCGGCCCCGGGGCCGGGGGGCCCCCCCCCCCGGGGGGGGCGGGCGGGGGGGGGGGGGGGCCCCGCGGCCCCGCGGCGGCGGGGGGGGGGGCGGGGGGCCCGCAACCGGACCGGGGGGGGGGGCGGGGGGCGGCGGGGCCCCCGGGGCCGCCCCCCCCCCGCCGCCCGCCCGCTTGGGCGGGCCCGCCCGCCGGCCCGGGGGGGCCCGGCGCGGGGGGGGCCCGGGGGGGCCCGCCGCGGCCCCCGGGGCGCCGCCCCCCGGCGCCCGGCGCCCCCGGGGGGGGGGGCGCCGGGGGGGCGGGGGGGCGGCGCAACCGGGGGGCGGGGGGGCCGCGTCACGAGCGCCCGCTTCGGCTTTGTGGTCGACCTGCGGGGCCTGCGGCGGCGACGGCAGCGCTTCGGTGCGACGGCGCGAATGGGGCGCTCGGAAGGGGGGCCCGGGGGGGGGGCGGGGGGGGGGGGAGGGGGGGGGGGGTGGACGGGGGGGGGGGGGGGGGGGGGGGGGGGGGGGGGGGGGGGCGTCCACGGACCGAGATGGCGCGCTGGTAGGCCATCAAGACCTTGTGCATGCTAGCCTGCGGGCGACCGCCGAGGGGGTCTAACCCGCCCAAGGCGCCGCACTCACGCCGGGTCGCACATCCGCATGACCGCGAGCGCTTCGACCGCCTGGTGGCCTGGTCCCACCCGGGGGGGGCCCACCCGCGGGGCGGCCTCTGCCGCACCCTGCACCTGGGTCGCACCAGCGCGCGTCCCGCCGCCACCCCCCCCCCCCACACACCTTGGCCGCCCCCTTTTCGCCCCCCCCTCTGGCTGAGTGGGCTCGCTTTACCGCTCGCTCTGGGGACCAGGCCCAGGTACGCGCGAACGGCACGGGCGGACGAGAAGCGGCTGGTGTCGTCCATCGTGGCGTGGAGTGTCCGGAAGGATGAGACAGCGCCGCTCCGAAGGCGAAACCCTTCTCGCCTCAGGAGGGACCGCAGCGTGACGATGGTCTGGCTCCGCATGCGGACTTGGAGCTTGCGCGTCAGCACCAGGTCGCGCAGGTGACGGCTCGCGTCCGATGTCCGATGCGCCGCCCGGTACGCGCCCAGCTGGCAGGCCTCCGCGAGGCACCGTGCATCGCGTCGGTCGGTCTTCACCTTCCGGCTTCGAGTGGCATACATCGGCGCGAATCCAGGGTCGGCGATGACCACCTCGTGGCCAACCCGCTCGAGACATCGCGCGACCCACTCACTCTCCGTCGAGGCCTCGAGCAGCGTCTCCTTTCGCGGCTCCGCGTCGCAGCTTTCAGTGTGCCACCTGCGAGGAACGGCGGCGCTTCATCCCATCTATGGGCCCTGTTCGGCATGGAGTTCTTCGCGAGCGGAGAGCAGGTGTGGTTCAGCGAGGTCTCGCCCCGCCCGCGCGCGAAGGCGACGGCCAGTGCCTCCGCGAACGCCTTATTACCACCCGGTCATTCGAAGCCGATACAGATGCCGCTCGCGGTACAGAACTCGTTCGGCGCACAGAAGCCGCACTCCTCTGTCTGGCCGCAGCCGTCGCTCGCGTTGCCGCAGGAGCGGCTGTCGCAGGGGTCTTCGTTCGGGATGCACACATCCCCCGTGCACTGACCGTTCGGGCCGCAGTTCTGGCCGGGGGGGCAGGTTCCGCAGGTGTCCGTCATGGCGCCGTCGGCGATGCCGCCGCAGCCGTCCGGGAACTGGCCGCAGGCGTAGCCTTGCTGTGAGCACGACTGGGGTGTGCAAGTGGCGGGCGTGCAGACCGTGCCGTTGCAGTAGTTTCCGCTAGCGCAGCCTCCGCAGTCCACCAGACCGCCGCAGCCGTCCGAGAGATAGCCACAGGCGTCGTTCACGCCGGGGCACAGCTCCGTTGTCGTCAGCGGGGTGCAGACGGGCGGCATGGGCGGGTCTCCGTCCGAGACGCAGGCGTTCAGGTCGAAGAGCATGAACACCAGCGACAGCTCCTGCGGGCGCAGCGGCCCAATCGGGCAGACGTACGGGAAGTAGTCGTCCGCGTCGTTGAGGTTGAGCTCGTTGTTGTCGTCATCTTGCGCCACGTGGAACCCCGTGTACGCGACACGTCCGCACGCCGTGGTCTCGCTCGCGCCATAGGGCGTGTTGAACGAGAGCTGCTGCACTCTGGAAGTGGAAGGATCGCCAGCGTTGCGGTAGACCCACTCGTCCGTGCTCGCGCCTACGGTGAGACCCGCGCGGTCACGCGGCTGATAGATGGGGAACCGCGGGGATGTGCCGGTCCATGTCAGGGCGCCGAGCGTGTCGAGCCAATCACGGAACACCAGGCTCTTGACGGGGTTGGCGCCAGCACGCTCGTTCACCCCGGCGCCGACAGGGAGCGACAGCCGCCCCGTGCCAGTGTCCGCCGAGCCACTGTGTCCCCATTCTGCGGAGTCATCGAGGGTGCCGTTGCCTTCGATCCACGTGTAGGCGAAGTGGCTCGCAAACATGCGACCGCCATTGGCCACGTACTCTCGGATGCGTGTGTCGCGCCGGCCGCTGAAGTCCACGTACTCGCCTTCGCAGTCGAAGATGACCATGTCGTAGTCATTGGCCCGCCCAACGTTGTTGTCGTCGCCCCCGTTGCCGTAGAGCTCGGTGGCGCTCACGCTGTTGGTGCCGCTCCAGGAGCACCCGCTGGCACCGGAGGCACAACCTGCATTGGGTACGTGGTTGATCGTCGCGTTGCACGCCGTGACCTGGTTGCGCCGCACGCAGCCCGGCATGTTGTTGTTGCAGCCATAGTTGCTGGAAGACGTGCAGCTGCGGACGGTGCTCATGCCCACGTCGTAGTACCTGCCCGTGCAGGTGGTGTTCGACGTGGTGGACGTGCCGGTGCACGTGGGCATGCGCGCACCGCCGCGGTCTCCCTCGCCTCGATAGAGGTGGACTCGGCCCGCGCCGCTCGCGATCGTGAACTGATCGTCGGCGACGCCGATGTTGCGCAGCACGCACTCCATCGCGTCCACCTCGCCCGTGCTCACGGCGATGTGCGGCAGGTGATCGCCCTGCGCCGGGTTGTGTCTCGCGTTCAGCAGGGTGTACTGGAGGTCGAGCGCGCGGCTCGCGCATGCGGTCGTCTGGCCGGCCGGCACATCGACGACGCGCCTCCACTTACCGACCTTGATGACCATCTTGAAGGCCACGCCCACCGGGATGCGCCCCTCCAACGTGAAGTTGCCGGCGTGGTCGGTGATGCCCGACGCGAGCACGCTCTGGCCGTCCGCCACGAAGCGTTCATCCGTGCAGCGCCCGCAGGCGAGCGGGTTGCCGGCCTCCGCGCCCTCGAAGATCGCGGGCAGCGGGGTGCCTGGATCCGCCGGGATGTAGACGATGGCGTTGGGGACGGGGACTCGGTTGATGAAGCCGGTCGAAGCAGGGCGCCCCGGCGTGCGCACCGTGCCCGTCAGGCGCGTGGGCGAGGTCGTGTCGCATGTGGTCGGCACGCTGGGGCAGAGCGAGCCGTTGCACGCGATGGTGCCCTGGCGGCAAGCGAGCGGACCGCTACTGGGGTCGCCCGGCGTGGGGTTGACGCAGCCCTGGCCCGCAGGGCAGGCGCTCATGCCCTGGGGCCAGCAGTCGAGGGACATGCCGCAGCTATCGGGGATCATGCCGCAGGTGTTTCCCCCGCACGAGGTGATGGGCGTGCATGGGCCGGGGCCCACCGGAGCGCAGGTGCTGTTCGCGCCAGAACACGTCTCGTCCGCGTCGCAGGTGACGCCGCCGTTGGTCGAGTCGCACTGCAAGATGCCTCCGCACCCGTTCGTGACCGCACCGCAATGTCCAGGGCACGCCTCGGCGGCCGTCAGCGCCTCGCACTCGCAGCGGCTCGTCGCCGGGTTACATGTCAGACCCGTGTCGCACATGCTAGCGCACTGGAGCACGCCCCCCGCGCAGTTCGGGACCTCACCGCAGTCGTTCTGCGAGCAGGCGGTCCGACAGTCCGGAGGGAGGCCGCTATCGGGGACGTTGCCGCCGCCATCGGTGTTGCCGCCGCCATCGGTGTTGCCGCCGCCATCGGTGTTGCCACCGCCGCCGTCGGGCATGCCCGTGCTGCCGTCCTCGTCGAGGCCGCCGTCACGACGGGGATCGGGGCTCCCGCACGCGAGAGAAGAGAGACTGAACGCGGCGAACACTGCGAAGACGACGAACCACGAACGCAAGATCTGCATGGTAGACATCCAATGGGGGACGGGAGGTGGCAGCGGTGACATTCTCAACCGGCTATCAACCTATCACGCCTCGAACAGCACCACCAGACTGCGTTTTCCCCATCGAGCCCATAGTCCGCATGAACCTGGCGTGTGTACAAACAGTTTACATGTAGCGATTGTTCTCGAATCCGAGGACGCCGTTGATCCGGGCCTCGACCTCGTCCCACGGAACGAGCTTCAGCTCGGCTCGATGGTCTTCAAGTGCACCTCGAGCAGCTGCTCGGGGGTGACCAGCGTGGGGGCCTTGGTGAGCAGGCAGTTGGCGCGCTGCGTCTTCGGGAAGGCGATGACGTCGCGGATGGACTCGGTCTCGGCGGCCAGCATGGCGATGCGGTCCATGCCCACGGCGATGCCGCCGTGCGGGGGAGCGCCGTAGGTGAGCGCGTCGAGGAGGAAGCCGAACTTCTCCTGGGCCTCCTCCTGCGACAAGCCGATGACGGCGAAGACCTTCTTCTGCACTTCGGGGTCGTGCAGGCGGATGGAGCCGCCGCCGATCTCGAAGCCGTTGAGCACGCAGTCGTAGCGGTGGCAGAGCACGTTGCCGGGGTCGGTCTCCAGCAGCTCCACGCACTCGTCGTGCGGGCGCGTGAAGACGTGGTGCGCGGCGGCCCAGCCCCCCTCTTCGCGCTCGAAGAGCGGCGGGTCCACCACCCACAGCAGGTTCCAGTGGCCGGCGCTGCCCGTCTCGGGGATGAGCTTGAGCAGCTTGCCCAGGTGGAGGCGCAGGTTGGCCATCACGGCGTGCACGCGCGCCTCGTTGCCGAACTGGAAGAGGATGAGGTCCCCGTCCTGGGCGCCCACCGCGGCGTTCACGGCCAGGCGGAACTCGTCGGTGACCATCTTGGCGAGCGGGCTCTGCACCCACGCACCGTCGGCGCCCTCCACCTTGGCGCGGGCCAGGCCCTTGGCGCCCATGCCGTTCACGTACTTCTCGAGGCTCTCGAGGTCCTTGCGCGAGAAGTTGTGGCCGTTCGGCACCACCAGCGCCTTGCAGATCTCCTCGGGCAGGTCCTTGCGGTAGGTGCCGTCCGCGAACTTCTGCGCCATGGGCTCCAGCATGGAGATGCCGCCACCCTTGTGCGCCACCACCAGCTCGGTGAGGTCATGGTGCTCGAGGCCGAAGCGCATGTCCGGCTTGTCGTTGCCGAAGCGCCGCATGGACTCCGCGAAGTTGAGGCGCGGGAAGGCGCCGCTCGGGTAGCGCTCCAGCAGGTCGATGCCCAGCACTTCCTTCCACAGACGGAAGACCAGGCCCTCGATCATCTTGAAGAGGTCGTCCTGGTTGATGAACGACATCTCCACGTCGATCTGCGTGAACTCGGGCTGCCGGTCGATGCGCAGGTCCTCGTCGCGGAAGCAGCGCACGATCTGGAAGTAGCGCTCGAAGCCCGCCACCATGAGCATCTGCTTGAAGAGCTGCGGGCTCTCGGCCAGCGCGTAGAAGTGCGAGGGGTAGAGGCGCGAGGGCACCAGGAAGTTGCGCGCGCCGCCCGGCGTGTACTTCACCAGGAAGGGCGTCTCCACCTCGAGGAAGGCGTTCTCGTGGAAGTAGCTGCGCGTCTCGTGGTTGAGCTTCGAGCGCATCATGAGGTTGCGCTGCAGCTTGGGCCGGCGGAGGTCCAGGTAGCGGTACTCGAGGCGCTTGTCCTCGTTGGTCTTGATGTTGTCTTCGATCTCGAAGGGAGGGGTCTCGGCCTTGTTGAAGACGGTGACCTCCTGCGCGATGAGCTCCACGTCACCCGTGGCCAGGCGCGTGTTGCGCAGGCTGGTGCCGTCGTCCTTCTGGCCGCGGTCGTTGACCATGCCGCGGATGCCCAGGACCCACTCGCTGCGGGCGCGCTCGGCCTGCTTGAAGGCCTCCGCCGGCGTGCGCTCGGGGTCGAAGACCACCTGCGTGATGCCGTCGCGGTCGCGCAGGTCGATGAAGATGCACCCGCCGTGGTCGCGGCGGTTCTGGACCCAGCCGAACAGCACGGCCTCGTTGTTGATGTCCGTGTCGCGGAGGGCTCCGCAGGAATGGGTCCGCTTCAGCTCATCGATAAAACGCGCCACTGGTCTTTGCTCCAAGAAAACAGGCGGCACCCTACCCGCAGCGGGGCGCACGTCAAGGGGCGCGGCCTCGCTCTGGGGGTGGACTTGACAGGGTGGCGGGTTCGGCGCGACGGTGCGGGTCATGAAACTCCGTTCAGCATGTGTCGTCGCCTGCGCTGCCGCGCTGGCGGTGGGTACCCACCTCTTCCTGGGGGCGTCGAGCGCGCAGTCCCAAGCGGCCGAGGCCGCGTGCAGCTTCAACGGCACGTGGACGTTCACCGCTCCGGGCGCGGCGGGTCCCGTGGCGGGTCAGCCCGGGCGCATCGTGGCGCGGGGCGCGACCGCCACCGTCAGCTTCGGCGAGCCCGTCACGGCCAGCGTCACCATGCGGGCGCGCATCGTGGACGGCGTGCTGCAGGTCACCGACACGCGCGCCAACCCCGCTGCGCTGCGTTGCACGGAGACCGAGGCCGGTCAGTACCGCCTCAACTACGCCAACGCCTGCGGCGAAGTGAACCTCGAGCTGCTCTACGAGCCGTGCGCCGGCCGTCGGGGTGCGCTCGCGGGCACCACGCTCACGCGCGTCCCCTGAGTTCCCGTCTCCCGAGGCACGGCGCGTAGCAGCAGCGCAGTGAGCGCCGCTCCCGCGTCGTGCCGCTGAGGCACAGGGGTGTGCCTCGCGCGCACGCTGTGCCTCGTCGCGGACGCGGGCCGGGGGCGTCCCGCCCGTTCACGGCCGCTTCCGGCTAGCACGCGCTGGCCTCCTGCAGGCACGCGCTGACGGCACGCCGGTTGCAGAGTGCCTGACCTGCGCGCGCCCGATGCACGCGGGGAGGCACGTCGATGACTCGAGAGGCCGTCACAGTCCCAGCGCATCCACGCGGTGCCCCATGGCGTGGTGTCCAGCGCACGCTCCGGTTCGCTGTGCTGGCGTTCTTGCTGTGGTCCACGGCGGGTGCCCCGGCCCTGGTTCACGCGCAATGGCTGGGACTGCCCGACCCACCCGATCCGCCCGACGAAGTCGACTGTGTGGCGTGCCCGGCAGAGGCCGAGGAGCCCGCTCCCACTCCGCCGACTCCTTCCACGACGCCGACCTCGGAACGCCCCCGCGCACCGAGGCCGCGTCACGAGTTCACGGTGGGGACGGCGTTCGCGCTGACGAGCGTCATCGCGCGCCGCAGCACCGTCGACGGCGCGCAGTACCGCATCGCGCTGTCGCGGCGCGAGGCGGTGCTGCAGTCGTCCTGGACCGTGTTCGGGCCGCGTGCGGTGGGGCTGCGCCTGGCCCTCGGGGTCGGGGCCGGCAAGCCCGTGCTCAAGTTCGAAGAGCCCTTCCTCGACGCAGGCTGGTTCGGGCCGGAGCCCGTTCGACTGCCCGGCGTGGCCGTGAGCCTGGACGCGTCCGTGGGGCTCGTCGTCCGAGCGGGCCCGGTGCGCGTCGGGCCTCAGGTGATCTTCAACCACACGTGGCTGCGCGACGCTGCTGGGTACACGGTGAACGAGGACGTGCCCTACACCACGCCCAGTCGCCTGCGCGCGGGGGGCCTGGGCGTGCTCCTCGGCGCGCACCCGCACCCGCGCGTGCTCCTGACGCTCGAGACGCGTGTGTACATGGAGCACGGCTTGGTTGGAGGGAGCCTGCGCCTGAGCCTCGGGGCGAGCTGGCCTGCGGGCGCTACAGGGAGGCCACGAAGGCGTTGACCAGCGCCGCCACCCGCTCGCGCGCCGCCGCCTCGGCCAGGCCACCGTGGTCGCCGCGGGCAGCAAACGGCCCGGCCAGCGCCACCTCGGGGAACGGGAACACCTGCGCCACCATGCCGCCGAGCACCGTCTTGAGCGCCCCCTGGGCGCGCACGCCGCCGGTGGGGCTGGGCGACACCGACAGCACCGCCACGCGCTTGCCCGCGAAGACGCTCTTGAAGCCCGGCCGCGAGAGCCAGTCGAGCGCGTTCTTGAGCGGGCCCGGGATGCCGTAGTTGTACTCGGGGGTGACGATGATGACGCCCGCCGCGTCGCGCACCACGCGGTAGGCGCTGCGCACGGGCTCGGGCAGGTCGGCCCCGTCGGGCGAGCCGAGCGGCCCCAGGTGCAGGCGGGGGTCGTAGAGCGGGAAGCCCCCGAAGGCGACATCCACCGCCTGCAGGTGCCCGGGCAGCACCGACTTGACCGAGTGGGCCGCGGCCGCGCTCACTCCGTCGGGACGCAGGCTGCCGGTGAAGAGGGCGAGAGTGAGGGGTGGAGCGCTCATGGCCTCAAGCATGGCTCACTTTCGGCAGCTCCAGGAAAAGCGCTTCCGCGCCAGCGTCACCCTCCACGCGGAGGGTGCGGACCGCCTCCTCGTCGTGGATGGCCAGGCCGTCGCCTTCGCTCAGCGCCTCGCCGTCCACGCGCAAGGTGCCACGCACGATCTGCACCCAGGCCGCGCGCCCCGCCGGCAGCGTGTGCTCGGCATGGCCCGCGGCGTCGAAGCGCACGCGGAAGATGCGGACGTCCTGCCCGATGCTCACGGTGCCGCCTTCGCCGGTGGGCGTGACCATCAGGTCGATGGGGCGCGCCGGGTCATAGGGGAAGTCTTGCTGCTGGTAGCCCGGCGCGGTGTTGCGCTCGGCCGGCAGGAACCAGATCTGGAGGAAGCGCACGTCCTCCTCCTGCGACGCGTTCATCTCGCTGTGCGCGATGCCGCGGCCGGCCGTCATGCGTTGGATCTCGCCGGGGCGAATGACCGAACCGGTGCCGAGCGTGTCCTTGTGGCCGAGCGCGCCCTCCACCACGTAGCTCACGATCTCCATGTCGCGATGCGGGTGGCGCGGGAAGCCCTCGCCGGCGTCCACGCGGTCGTCGTTGAGCACGCGCAGCACACCGAAGCCCATGTGCTGCGGGTCGTAGTAGTCGGCGAACGAGAAGGTGTGGGCGCTCTTCAGCCAGCCGTGGTTGGCCATGCCGCGCTCGCGGGCCTTGCGAATGGTGGTGGTGGTCATGGGTCAGCTCCTTCGAATGACCCCATGGTGCTCATTGCGATGTTGCAAGTCCACGAGCGTGTGTGCACAGTTTGTTTGCATGAATGCAAACCTCGACTGGGAGGACCTCGCGCTGGTCTTGGCGCTGTCGCGGGGCGCGGGGCTGCAACAGGCCGCCGACGCGCTGGGGGTGCACCACTCCACCGCGTTCCGCCGACTGCAACGCGCCGAAGAGCACGCGGGCCTCGCGCTCTTCCACCGCCTCGGAGGCGAGTACGCGCCCACCGAGACCGGCCAGGTCATCGCCGAGCACGCGGCTCGCGTGGAAGACGAGCTGCTGGGCGTGCAGCGCGCGCTCGAGAGCCGGGAAGGTGTTCCGCGTGGGCGCGTGCGGCTGACCACGGTGCCTTCGCTGGTGGCGTCCATCCTACCCGCGCTCACGCGCCTGAGCGAGCAGTGCCCGGAGCTCACCCTCGAGCTGGACGCCACGCCGGACACGCGCGCGCTCGAGCGGGGCGACGCCGACCTGGCGCTGCGGCCCACCGCCGAGCCGCCGCCCGAGCTGGTGGGCACGCGCCTCTCCGTGATGGGCTGGGCCACCTACCGCCGCAGGGCCGGCCGCCGCAAGGACGAGCGTCTGCTCTACGCGGGCCGGCTCGCGGAGCGGGACCAGAGCACACCCGTGGCGGGCGCGCGTTCCGCCATCGCCGTCACCACCGACTCGGCCATGGCCGAGTGCATCGCGGCCGGCCTCGGCGAGGGGCGCCTGCCCTGCTTCGTGGGCGACGCGCACCCGAAGCTCACGCGCGTGGGTGCCGTGGAGAAGACGTCCATCGGGCTCTGGCTCTTGAGCCCCGAGGCGCTGCGCAAGAGCGCACGCGTGCAGGCCACGCGGGCCCGCTTGGTGGAGTGTCTGACCCCTGAGCTGCGCAGGTTCTCGGGGGAGTAGCGCACGACGGAGCGTGAGCTGCGCGCTCAGCTGCCGAGCGCGGCCTTGGCGGTCTCGTAGCCCAGCCGCTGGATGCTCCCCGCGTGAAGCGGATCGAACACGTGGCTCACCACCGGCAGCTCCGTGTCCGGGCGGATGATGCGGATCTCCACGTGGCGCTTGCCCGGCAGCGAGCCGCCCTCGGCGATGAGGCGGTTCATCATGGCGGCCATCTTGGCGTCGTTGTCCACGATCTCGTCCAGCATGATGTCGAGGCAGCGCAGGCCCACCTCGATGGCCGACGCGGTGGGGTCGAAGCGCGGGTGCGGCTGCGTGGGCGTGAGCAGGACCATGTCCACGGCGTCGGCCCCCGCGCGGATGGCGGCGCCCAGCGGCGTGACCGCCCGGATGCCGCCGTCGGTCCACACCTCGCCCGCGATCTCGATGGGGTCGAAGGCCACCGGGAATGCCGCCGACGCATACAGCAAGTCGTGGAAGGGCTCGTCCTCCTGCGAGAACAACCGGTAGGCCCCTGTGGTGAGCGACGTGGCGCCAAAGAGCAGCTGCTTCCCGTTCTCGCGCACGCGCTGCACGTCCACTGCGGTGCGCAGCAGCTCACGCAGAGGGCTCGCGTCATAGAGCGAAGACTTCCAGAAGCCGCTCATCAGGCCCATGCGCCACGGGCGGTACAGGTGCTTGCTGCTCAGCGGCGTGAACAGGTCCACCAGCCCGTCGGCGGCTTCGTCCTCGGCGCCCTTCGGGTACTGCGCGAGGAACCCCGCGATGAGCGCCCCCACGCTGACGCCCGCGAAGATGTCGTAGTGCTGCCGCAGGTCACCCATCAGGTGCTTGACCGCGCCGACGTGGAACTGACCCCGCGAGCCGCCGCTGCTGAGTACGAGTGCGCGTTTCATCGCGCTCAGTGTGCCACCAAAGGGGTGCTCGCCGCAGCAACGCCGCGGTCGCCCCCCAGCCTGTGAGGCCTGTGCATGGGGCCTGCGGGTTCAGGCCGTGGCGGAGGCGCCTGCCGCCACCTCGAGCGCCGGGCTCACGCGCACCGGGAAGCCGGTCAGGCGCGACATGCCGCTGATGCGCTCCACCGAGTCGGGGCCGTCGGCCGCGATCCAGTTGGCGTTCACGCCCTCGGTGGCGCGCGCGATGCGCAGGCCCTCGGCGCGGGCGTGGCCCCAGCCGTGCGGCAGCGCCACCACGCATGGAGCCAGGTCGTCGGTGATGCGCACGTGCACGCGGAGCTGCCTGCCGTTGGCCTCCACGCAGGCCAGCGCGCCGTCGGTGAGGCCCCGCGTGGCCGCGTCATCGGCCCGCATGTAGAGGTAGTTGCGCGCGCGCTTGCCGCGCACCAGGCCCTCCACGTTGTGCATCCACGAGTTGTGCGAGTTGCGCTCGCGCTTGGTGATGAGACGCAGCTCGGACAGCGTGCCCAGCTCCTGCTCGAAGCGCGCCTCGAGCGTGCGCGCCGCGGCGACCAGGTCGGTCGGGGCCAGGTCCACGCGCTTGTCCGCCGTGAGCAAGCGCCCCGGCAGGAAGTCGCCCGGCGGCTTGCGGCGCAGCGGGCGCCCGTGCGGGTGCTGCTGCACGCCGCCCAGCGTGGTCTGCCCGGTGGCCGCGATCATGCCCGCGTAGAGCTGGTCCGGGTGGAAGGCCAGCTTCTGGCCCAGCACCGGCAGCCGCCGCAACGTGCGATCGAAGGCGCCCCACGCCTGGCTCGCGCGCAGCCCCATGAGCGGCACGCCGATGGCGTGCGCCAGCTCGCGGAAGATCCACCACTCGTGGCGCTGCTCGCCGTCGGGCTCCACCACGGCGGGCGTGTGCTGCACGTAGGGCTCGCTCATGAAGCCCTGCGCCCCCAGCGGGATGTCGCTGCGCTCCAAGAACGACAGCCCCGGCAGCACGTAGTGCGCCAGCTGGCCCGTCTCGTTGCGGAACAGGTCGATGCACACCAGCAGCTCCAGCTGCGTGAGCGCCTCGCGCATGCGCGCCTCGTTGGCGCAGCTGAGCACGGGGTTGCCGGCCGTCACGAAGAGCGCGCGCACTTGATCGGCGCCCGGCGTGAGGAT
This sequence comes from Sandaracinaceae bacterium, assembly GCA_016706685.1. Classification (NCBI taxonomy): domain Bacteria; kingdom Pseudomonadati; phylum Myxococcota; order Polyangiales; family Sandaracinaceae; species Sandaracinaceae bacterium. The sequence goes on from JADJJE010000005.1 coordinate 301,818, forward strand.
CTCGTCGGGCAGGATGGCGCCCGGCAGCTGGTCCAGCACGGCCTCGAAGCCGCCCACGCGCGAGCGCTGATGACCCCGCCCGAAGCCCGAGTGATGGGCCAGCGTGGCGAGCGGGAACATGCCGTGCGGCACGATGGCGCCGCCCTCGCGGTCCAGGTTGCCGCTGAGCACGTTGATGGCGCTGACCAGCCAGAACGCCACCGAGCCGCTCTGCCCCATGTTGAGGCCCGTGGACGCGTAGACGCTTGCCCCCTTGGCGTTCACGAACGCGGCTACCAGCTCGCGCAGCACGGTGGCCGGCACGCGCGTCACCGGCTCGGTGCGCTCCGGCGTGTAGGCCGCCGCCAGCTCGCGCAGCACGCGCTGCCCGCGCACGTGGGGCACCTCGCCGGGATCATGGTTGGCGAAGAGCACCTGCAGGAACGACAGCAGGAAGAACACGTCGGTGTCGGGGCGAATGAACACCTGCTGGCCCACGCGCTCGGCCGTCTCGGTGCGGCGCGGGTTCACGTGCACCACGCGCCCGCCGCGCGCCTCGATGCCCTGCAGGGTGTCCACCGCGTTGGGCGCGTGCACGAAGCTCATCTGGCTGATGGCCGGGTTGGTGCCGATCAGGATGACCATGTCCGTGCGCTGCAGGTCGGGCACCGGCTGGTGGATGGCCGAGCCGTACATGCGCTCGGCCACCGCGAACTTGTTGGAGCAGTCTTGCGTGGACGACCCGTACGCGTTGCGCGTGCCGAGGCCCTTGCTGAAGGCCGCCGCGAACATGGCGTGCGCCACGCTGAACGCCGCCGGGTTGCCCAGGAAGGTGGCCACGGCGTGCTTGCCGTGACGCTCGCGGATGGCGCGCGTGCGCTCGCCGATTTCCCGGAACGCCGTCTCCCACGAGATGGGCTCGAAGCGCTCGGTGCCGGGGACGCGTCGCAGGGGCGTCTTCACACGGTCCGGCGAGTCGTGCACGTCCAGGTAGCGGATGCCCTTGATGCACACGAAGCCCTTCGAGGACACGTGGTCGGGGTCGGGTCGCAGCGCGACCACGCGCTCGCCCTCCACATCGGCCAAGAGCCCGCAGGATGCCTCGCAGATACGGCAGAAGGTGGGGACGGTGCGCATCCCTAGACAGTACATCCCGCGCAGGCAGCCGTCAGATGAACTTCTTCAGCACGTTCACGATGAAGGCCATGGTCTTGCCATAGGGCGGATAGAACAGCGGGATGGCGTTGAACGCCGGCTGGTACAGCACGGACTTGTGGTGCGAGAAGGTGTCGAAGCCGGCCTGCCCGTGGTACGCGCCCATCCCGCTCGGACCCACGCCACCGAAGGGCAGCTTCTCGTTCGCCACGTGCCACAGCACGTCGTTCACGGTCGCGCCCCCGGACACGGTCTCTCGTAGGACGCGGTCACAGTCCGCCGCCTTCCCGAACGCATAGAGCGCCAGCGGCCGGTCGCGCTCGTTCACGAAGGCGATCGCGTCGCTCAGCTCGTCGTAGCTCACCACCGGCAGCAGCGGCCCGAAGACCTCGCTCTGCATGACCCGCATGGCGCCCGTGGCGCCCGCGATCAGCGTGAGGGGCATCTTGCGCTTCTCGGGGTCGAGCGCCTCGTTGGCGGGGTTCACGCGCGTGACCTGCGCACCCTGCTCTTCGGCGTCTCGCACCAGCGCCTCGAGACGAGCGTAGTGCCCGGCCGAGAACACCGCGGTGAAGTCGGGGTTGTCGGCCAGCGTGGGGTAGTGCTTCGCGGCGGCCGCCTGCGCCGCCTGCGCGAAGGCTTGCTCGCTGCCGCGCGGCAGGAGCACGTAGTCCGGCGCGATGCACGCCTGCCCCGCGTTGATCAGCTTCCCATACACAATCTTCGTCGCGGCCAGCGCCACGTCGGCCGAGGGCGTGACCACGCACGGCGACTTTCCGCCCAGCTCCAGGGTGACGGGCGTGAGGTTCAGGGCGGCCGCCTTGGCCACCTCGCGGCCCACCGCCGTGGAGCCGGTGAAGAACAGGTGATCGAAGGGCAGGCTCGAGAAGGCGCGGGCCACGTCGATGCCGCCGATGACCACGGCCAGTTCGTCCTCGGCGAACACCTTCGAGATGGCGTCTGCCAGCAGCGCGCTGGTGCGCGGGGTGAGCTCGCTGGGCTTGAGCATGACGCGGTTGCCGGCCGCGATGGCCGCCGCCACGGGCGGGATGGCGGTGTAGACGGGGAAGTTCCACGGACCGATGACCCCCACCACGCCGAGCGGCTGCGGGATGATGCGCGAGCGTGCCGGGCGCATGTGGAGGGGCGTGGCCACGCGCCGGGGCGACATCCAGCCCTTCAGCCGGCGGATGTCCTGCCGGATGTCGCCCATGGTGAGCGCGATGTCGAGCATGCGCGACTCGACCGGGGACCGGTGCCCGAAGTCGAGGCGCATCGCGTCCACGAGCGCCTCCTCGTTGTCTTCGATGACCCGCAGCAGTCGCTGCAGGCGGTCACGCCGCAGCGCGTAGTCCGGGCTGCCCGTGCTGCGGTACGCTCGGCGCTGGGCCTCGAAGAGGCGCGTTGGGTCCTGCGCGGGGCGGCTCGGTTCGACGGAAGTAATATCGGGCACGGCGAGCCTCGCAGTCAGGGGCAGACGTTCACAGGGGGGCGTTCCAGAGTGATGGAAGCCCACACGCAGGTCGAAGTCCAGCATTCGCCAGGGCTGGGCAGGCGCCCGGTTTCGCGCGACACTCGCGCGCGATGTGTGGGTTGTTGTCGTGCGCTCCCCGCTGCCACGTGACGGGGTGCGGGTCGTGACGCAGGAGGCGAAGGTCTTCGGCGCGGTGCTGTTGGAGCAACGTCGCGTCATGAAGCGCCTGGTGGGCGACACCGTCTTCGAGCGCGGGCTGAACGCCGTGACGCTGGAGCAGCGCGACGAATACGACGCGCTCTCGCTGCTGGGCTGGTGCCGCGCGTCCACCGCCACGGCCGTCACGCGCGCGGTAGCGCAGGCGGCAGGGCGCACTCCGGCGGCGTTCGTGCGCGAGGTGGTGGTAGCGGGCTTCGGCACGGTGCTGCGCACGGTCTGGCGCATCCTCATGACCAACTCGTCGGACGAGGCCCTGGTGCGCCGCGCGGGCACGCTCTACTCGAAGACCGTAGACAAGGGCACGCTCACGGTGACTCAGCACGGCACCGGGCACGTGGTGCTGGACATCACCGGCTGGCCCGAGATGGACGACCTCGACATCGTGGCGCTCACCGCCGGTGTGGAGGCAGCGCTCTTGGCCGCGGGTCGCAGCGGGGTGCGCACCACCAGCCAGCGCACGCCGGAGGGGGCACGCCTCACGGCGAAGACCGGCGCCCCGAGCGAGCGCCCGGTGAGCCTGGGCTGAGCGCCGGCTCGGCAACGGGATCGTCACGCAGCCGCCACCGCCGTGTGGCAGCCGGCACGCAACCTCGCGGCATGATGAACTTTCAGGTGCGTCTGCCCGCCGCGCTGGCCGCCCTCGCCGTGGTCGCCTCGCCCTTCAGCACCTCGGGCTGCGAGGAGCGCGTGATCCCCGTGACCCAGGCCAGCATGTGCCAGGCGCTCACGCTGCCGGCCGTGAACCCCGACCGGGGGCCCTACACGCTGCGCGGCTTCCCGCTCCTGCACCCCGAAGTCGACACCGAGGGGCTGGTGCACTTCCGGGCGCCGGCGGTGCTCACGGAGACGGAGCTGACGCTGCACAACGGCGCCGGCACCCTGGTGCAGCGCATCCTGGTTTCCCCCGACGCGGCGCAAGTGGACGAGCGCCTGGGCCTGGTGCCGGCCTGCGGGCCCTTTGCCCACGGCGTGGCGTCCGGTGACCCCGGCGCCGACCACGTGTACCTGTGGACGCGCGTCACACCCGCCGACGCAGCCAGCGCCGAGAGCGTGGACTACGAGGTGGCGACCACGCCCGACTTCTCGCCGTTGGTGGCCGAGGGCAGCGTGAGCGCCACGCCCGGGCGCCGACCACACCGTGCAGGTGCGCGTGGACGGCCTCGCGCCCGGCACCACCTACTACTACCGCTTCACCAGCGCCGACGGCGAGCGCTCCGAGCTGGGCCGCACACGCACCACGCCCGAGCCGGGCGCCGAGCGCGTGCGCCTGGCGGTGGTGTCGTGCAGCAGCATCTACTCGGGCTACTTCAACGCCTACGGGCGCATCGCCGAGCGCACCGACGTGGACGCGCTGGTGCACCTGGGCGACTACCTCTACGACTTCGTGGACGACGAGGAGCGCGTGCGCGTGCCCATGCCCGAGCCCGTGGTGCCCGACGACGTGGCCGGCTGGCGCGGGCGTCACGCGTACTACCTGACAGACCCGAACCTGCGCGCCGCGCGGGCCTCGCTCCCCTGGGTGATGATCTGGGACAACCACGACCTCGAGCAGCGCGAAGCCGACTTCGGCGGCGGGGTGCAGGCCTTCCGCGAGTGGAACGCCATCACGCCTCCGGTGAGCGTGGACGCCCCCGAGATCGCCTACCGCCGCGTGCGCTTCGGAAGCCTGCTGGACCTCTTGATCACCGACGTGCTGCTCTTCCGCGAGGAGAGCCTGGTGCCCGGCAGCGACGAGGCCAGTATCCTGGGCGCCACCCAGTATGCGTGGCTCACCAGCCAGATCAGCGCTTCGGACTCGGCCTGGCGGGTCATCGGCTCCCAGAAGATCGTGGCGCCCATCGAGGGCTCGCTGGCGCTCCTGGGCGGCTCCACCTGGGACGCTTTCGAGGCCTCGCGCGCGCAGCTGTTCGGCTTCCTGGCGGACGGCGGCCATGACGACAACTTGTTCATCAGCGGCGACGCCCACATCACGTTGGCCAGCGACCTGCCGGACCCGCGCCCGGGTGCCACCCCGTACAGCGCCACCACCGGCGCTGGCTCCATCGGCGTGGAGCTGATGCCCGGCAGCGTCAGCCGCGGCAACGTGGACGAGTCGGTCAACGGCTCACAGACGCTGGTGAACGCGATCGACCGCGGCGCGCGCGCCGCCAACCCGCAGTTCGCGTTCGTGGACTTGGTGCGCCACGGGTACGGCCTGCTCGACGTCACCGCCGAGCGCATCGTGGCCGAGCTCTGGTACTCGCCCATCCTCGAGCCGAGCGACACCGAAGAGCTCGGCGGCACCCTCGAGGTGCAACGCGGCGCAAACCACTGGCAGCGCCCGGCCCCGATGGAACCCACCGAGTAGCCCTTGCGCGAGCCACGAAAAAGCCCCCGGCGTCTCCGCCGAGGGCTGCTTCGTTTCAGCACGGATGCCGAGCGGGGCTCAGAAGCCCATGCCGCCCATGCCGCCCATGCCGCCCATGCCGCCCATGCCGCCGCCACCGCCGCCGGCGCCGCCGCCGTCGTCCTTCGAGGGCTCCTCGGCGATGAGGGCCTGCGTGGTGAGCATGAGGCCGGCGACCGAGCCAGCGTTCTGCAGCGCGGTGCGGACGACCTTGGCCGGGTCGATGACGCCCGCCTTCAAGAGGTCCTCGTACTGCTCGGTGCGGGCGTTGAAGCCGTGGCCGCCCTTCGACTTGCGGACCTCGTTCACCACGACCGAGGCCTCGTGGCCCGCGTTCGCGGCGATCTGGCGGAGGGGCTCCTCGATGGCGCGGCGAATGATGGCGACGCCGATCATCTGCTCGGGCGAGAGGTCCAGCTTGTCGAGAGCCGACTGCGCGCGGATGAGGGCAACGCCACCACCGGGCACGACGCCCTCTTCGACCGCGGCGCGGGTCGCGTTGAGCGCGTCCTCGACCAGGTCCTTCTTCTCCTTCATCTCGATCTCGCTCGCGGCGCCGACCTTGATGACGGCCACGCCACCCGCCAGCTTCGCCAGACGCTCCTGGAGCTTCTCGCGGTCGTAGTCGCTGGTGGTGTTCTCGATCTCGCGGCGGATCTGCTCCACGCGACCGGTGATGTCGGCCTTCTTGCCCTTACCGCCCACGATGGTGGTGTTGTCCTTGTCCATCGTGATGGTCTTGGCGTGACCGAGCGAGCTCAGCGTCACGTTCTCGAGCTGCATGCCCAGGTCCTCGCTGATGACCTCGGCGCCCGTGAGCACCGCGATGTCCTGCAGCATGGCCTTGCGGCGGTCACCGAAGCCCGGCGCCTTGACGGCGGCCACGTTCAGCGCGCCACGCAGCTTGTTCACCACGAGCGCGGCCAGGGCCTCGCCCTCGATGTCCTCGGCGATGATGACGAGCGGCTTCTGGCTGCGCGCCACGGCCTCGAGCACGGGGATCAAGTCCTTCATGCTGGAGATCTTCTTCTCGTGGATGAGGATGTAGGCGTCCTCCAGGATGACTTGCATCTTCTCCTGGTTGGTCACGAAGTACGGCGACAGGTAGCCGCGGTCGAACTGCATGCCCTCGACGACCTCGAGCTCGGACTCGAGCCCCTTGGCCTCTTCGATGGTGATGACGCCCTCTTCGCCGACCTTCGCCATGGCCTTGGCCAGCATCTGGCCGACCTCTTCGTTGCCGTTGGCGGAGATGGTGCCGACCTGGATGATCCCCTCGGTGCCGTTCACCTTCTTGGTGATGCGGGCGATCTCGGCGACCACGGCGACCACGGCGGCGTCGATGCCGCGCTTGATGTCCATGGGGTTGTGGCCGGCGGCGACCATGCGCGCGCCCTCACGGTAGATGGACTGCGCCAGGACCGTGGCGGTGGTGGTGCCGTCACCGGCGACGTCGTTGGTCTTGGAGGCGACCTCCTTGACCATCTGCGCGCCCATGTTCTCGAACTTGTCGCGGAGCTCGATTTCCTTGGCGACGGAGACGCCGTCCTTGGTGACGCGGGGCGCGCCGAAGCTCTTCTCGAGCAGGACGTTGCGGCCCTTGGGGCCGAGGGTGACCTTCACCGCGTTGGCGAGAGCGTCGACGCCGGCGAGGATGCGCTTCTGCGCGTTTGCATCAAATAGGATCTGCTTGGCAGCCATGATTCAGTCTCTCCTCAGTCGAGAATCGCGAGAATGTCGGACTCGCGCATGATGATGTAGTCGTGTCCGTCGAGCTTCACTTCGGTGCCCGAGTACTTGCCGAAGAGGACGCGGTCGCCCTTCTTCACGGTCAGGGGGCGGACCTTGCCGTCGTCGCCCACGGCACCATTCCCAACCGCCACGATCTTCGCCTCGATGGGCTTCTCCTTGGCGGTGTCGGGGATGATGATGCCTCCCTTGGTCTTCTTCTCTTCTTCCACGCGCTCTAGGAGCACGCGATCCTGTAGGGGTCGGATCTTCATCGCGGAGTCACCTCGGTTGAGTCGTTGTGCGCGGCAGAGGGCCCATGACCCAGCAGCCTGCGCGGGATGCCTCTGATACGCATCTTGCGTCGCTTGGGCAAGGGGGATTGGGGAACTTTTTGGCACTCGCCACCCCCGACTGCTGCTTTTCGGCAGGTCTTCACCGCCCCCGCCCAAGCAGCGACGCCCGCTCCGACCCACGCCCCCGTCGAAGCAGCGACGGCGGCCCCTGAGGGCCGCCGTCGAAAAACAAAGAAAAAAGCCCCGGCGCGGGTAGCGCAAGGGCTTTGCTGGCGGACGCGGGAGGACTCGAACCTCCAACCCCCGGTTCCGTAGACCGGTGCTCTATCCATTGAGCCACGCGTCCAGCGAGGCGCGCACTCTAGTCGCCAAAACTCGCCGGTCAAGGAAAGTTGGCGCCTCTAGCGCACTTGGTGGAGAGGAAGGGATTCGAACCCTTGGTACCGTTTAACGGGTACGACCGCTTAGCAAGCGATTGCCTTCGACCACTCGGCCACCTCTCCAAAGAAACTTTTCAATGCCGTGCCGTCCGGAGACCGGCCGACAGGGACCGGTTCTTAGCCCCGCCCCCCCCGTGTGTCAATCCTTGTGCGGAGCCTGCGGCGAGATTCCCCGCGGGATTCAGCGTTGGGCCGGCCGGTCGCCGCGCTGCTGGGCCCGCAGCGCACGAAAGAAGGCCGAGAGCTGCTCGGCGCACTCGCTGGCCAGCACTCCCCCCACGCCCTCGAAGCGGTGGTTCAGGCGCGGGTCGTCGCCCAGTTGGTAGAGCGTGCGGGTGGCGCCCGCCTTCGGGTCGTCGGCCCCCCAGACCACGCGCTGCACCCGCCCGTTGACCATGGCGCCCGCGCACATGGGGCAGGGCTCGAGGGTCACGTACATGCACACGTCGTCCAGCCGAAACGTGCCGAGCCGCGCCGCCGCCGCCCGCAGCGCGATGAGCTCCGCGTGCGCCGTGGGGTCTTGGCTGCGCTCGCGCAGGTTGCGACCCACCGCGATGATCTCGCCCGCGCGCACGGCCACCGCCCCCACGGGGACCTCCCCCTGCTGGGCGGCCAGCGTGGCCTGCGCCATGGCGGCGCGCATGAAGTCTTCGTCGGTGGGGCTCATGGTCGGGGGGGCTGCGAGGGGTCGCGAGAGCGGGGATAGCAGGAAACCGGCCGGGGGTGGAAGGCCGTCGCCCCGTCGTGGCAGCTGGCCACCGGGCGACACCGGCCCAACCCGCGTCGGCTAGTCTTCCCCGCCCTGCACCTTGCCGCGCCCCCGCTTCACCTCCGAGCGCTGGCTCTTGCCCTCGAGCCGGCGGCGCACCGCGCCCTTGCTGGGCTTGGTGGGCCTGCGCCGCTTGGGCACGTGCAGCGCCGACACCACCAGCTGCCGGAGGCGTTCGCGCGCGTCCTCCAGGTTGCGCTGCTGGCTGCGCGTCACGTCGCTCACGATCCGGATGGACCCATCTTGCCCTAGCCGCTGGCCCGCCAGCCCCTCGAGCCGCAGCCGCACTGGCCCAGGCAGCTCTGCCGCGTCCAGATCGAGCCGCAGCTCCACCTTGGTGGAGACCTTGTTCACGTTCTGCCCGCCGGGACCGCTCGCACGGGCCGCCGTCCAGGAGAGACTAGCTCCAGGCAGCGTAATGCGCGCATCGACGACGAGATCTTCGGACATGACCCGCCGGACCCTAGGGCACCCAGCCCGAAACCGCCAGACCCGGTCACGGACTCCGACCCCGGAATTAAAAGTGGCCCCACCACACGCTGGTGACCGCTACCGTTGCTCCCTTCCGGGCCTGGCGGGGTTCACGGGCCAGCGTTGGCAGGACCATAGAGGGTGTCCGAAGACGAACACCCAAGTAGCACGAAGGTTGCCGCGGGCACACCCTTATAACGAAGGTGGCGTCGCGGACCTGGCGGAGAGGAAGGGATTCGAACCCCCGGTGCCCTCGCGGGCACACACGATTTCCAGTCGTGCACCTTCGACCGCTCGGTCACCTCTCCAGGGTGAGAGGCGTGAGCCTCTCTCAGGCTTGATCAGTCCACCTGCGCGCAGGACGCGCGGGCGAAACTCAGAAGTTCAAAGACCAACCACACCAGACCTTGGAGGAGAGCAAGGGATTCGAACCCTTGGTACCGTTCCCGGTACACTTGATTTCGAATCAAGCTCCTTTGACCGCTCGGACAGCTCTCCGCGGCCGGGACCCTAGCAAAAGGATCCCCCGTGTCAACAGCGAGCATGACACTTGCTACGCGTGCCCCGAAGGCGGTAGGAGCACGGGATGCGCGTGTTCTTGACGGGGGCCACCGGACAGGTCGGCCAGGCGGTGCTGCGGCGGCTCGAGGCCGAGGGCGTGGACGTGCACGCCCTCACGCGCGGGCCGCTGCCCATCGACGGCGCCCACGTGCGCTGGTTTGCTGGCGACCTGGGCGACCCCGAAGCCATGGCCAAAGCGGCCGCCGGCTGCGACGTGGCGGTGCACGCCGCGCGCGAGTGCGCGCACGACGCGGGCCTCGAGGTGCTGGGCTGGATCAACGTGGCCGGCACCGAGAACGCGCTCAAGGCGGCGCGCCACGCGGGCGTGAAGCGCTTCGTGCACGTGGGCTGCGTGGACGTGACCCTGGCCAACCACGACCGCGTGAACTGGAACGAAGACAAGGCCCTGGGCCACCGGCCGCGGGCCGCGCACGCTCGCGCCGAGCTCGAAGCCGAAGAGCTGGTCATTGGCCTCGGCGACGCGAAGATGTCCACCGTGGTGCTGCGCGCGGCCACGGTGTGGGGGCCAGACGACCGCTGGCTGCTGCCGCGCCTGGTGCGGGAAGCCCGCGCGGGCGGGGTGCGCTTGGTGGGCCGCGGCGAGAACCTGGTGGCCACCTGCCACGTGGACAACCTGGCGGAGGCGGTGCTGCTCTCCGCCCAGCGCGCGGGGGCTGCGGGCTCGCTCTACCACGTGACCGATGACGAGATGACGCTGGCGCGCGACTTCTACGCGGGGCTCTGCCAGGCGCTGGGGCTGCCGGCGCCACGCACCGGGTCCGGCGTTGGGTTTGCTTCGCTGAAGGCGCGGCTGGGGGTGGGTGGGCTGAGCCTGAACGACGTCATCCACCGCGGTCGCAGCACGTCGTTCGACGTGTCGCCGGCCCGGGAGCACCTGGGCTACGCGCCGCGCGTCACGGTGGACGAGGGGCTGGCCGCGCTCGCACAGGCGGTGACCAAGCGAGGCGGCGCCGACGCCATCTTGGCCGACGCGCGCAAGGCCCCTGCAGCGGACGCCATCGCGACCCAGGTGCGGAGGGCGAACGAAAGCGGCGCGGCCACGGCCATGTGAGCGCTGGCAGGGCGCGGGGACAGGAGCGCTACAGGATGGGCGTGCCCATGAGGTTCGCGGTGCCACCGCCCGGCGTGACCAGGAATTGGTCCGCCACCAGGTACTCGACGCCGCCCCAGCTCACGAAGCGGATGAAGGCCTCGCCGGGGACGGTCATCCCGCCCAGCAGCGACGCCGTGTCCGCGAGGGCGGCGTCCGTCAGCGCGGCCCCGTCCGACGAGGGGCCCAAGGGGTGAACGCTGCCGCCGCGTCGGTCCAGCAGGAGCAGGGCGCGGTGGATGTAGTCACCCTCTTCGGCCACCGCGGACAGCAGCACCCAGCTCCCTGACGGCGAGCTCTGTTCCTCCTCGAAGCCACCCGCGATGGGCCGGCGGGTTCCATCGGGTGCCACGATGTGCCCTTCCTCCACCCGATGACCGCGCACCGGCGGCGGAGCCGGGCGCCGGGGCAGCGCGCCACAGTCGAAAGGCTCTTCCCGCGGCTCACCGCACTGGAGGACACGGGACTCGACGCGTCCGTCGGCGAGCCACACCCGTTGATGCACGGCCACGTCCATCATGTTCGCGTTGCGGTCTTGACGCCTCACGCAGAGCGCGTCGCCCGACGCGTTCATGCGGAAGTCGAAGGCGCTCTGCACGGTGAGCGGCAGCAAGTGCACCTGTGCTTGCTCACAGTCGAGCCCCGGCACGGGATCGAGCAGCGCCACGCGCTGGGCGCTCCCGTCACGGAGCGACACGCGCACCAGCGCCGTCTCGGTGATCACATCATCCTCGTCCCCGAGGGCCTCGTGCTGGCCGCCCGTGATCGCGAAGACGTCCTCGCCGTGGCGAACGGCCGCCTGTACGGGTGCGGACAGCAACCGGCGCACGGGCTCACCCGTTAGCGTGACCTCCATCACCCCCATATTGCCGTGAACCAGGACCGTGGATGGGTCGGCCTGCGTCAGGGAGTCGTCGCGTCCTTCCGCCTGCGCTCCTGGCTGCTGAGAGCCACAGGAGATCACCAACCCGGACGCAAGCAGACTCATGAGGTGACAACGCATGGAGGCGAAGTACCGCAGCGCCGACGAGCTGGGAAGCGTCTTCGCCTCAAACCCAAGGCGCGGGCGCCGCAGGGTGTACCATCCTGCGCATGCGCCGCTCACTCTCGTTGGTCGCCCTCGGGCTGTCTCTCTCCGTGCTGGGGGTCAGCGCGGCCAGCGCTCAGCAGCCCCCGGTGCCCGTACCCGAGGTGCTGACCCCCTGGGTGCCCTGGGTGCTGGCCGACGCCCCGCTCTACGGCTGCACCCTGGCCACGGCCGCGACCGACTCGGACCGCACGCGCGACCCCATCTGCGTGTGGCCCGGTGAGCTGCGCATCGAGGTGGGCGAGGGTGGCGCCACGTTCACGCTGCTGGGCTCGAGCGACCGGCGGCACGCCTTTGCGCTCCCGGGCAGCGAGCGCATCCAGCCCGTGGACGTGCGCTTGGACGGGCGCCCGGCGGTGGTGCTGACCGAGGGTGGTCAGTCGCTGGTGTGGGTGGACGCGGGCGAGCACCGCATCGAGGGCCGCTTCAGCTGGACCACGCCGCCCGAGACCTTGAGCGTGCCGAGCGAGGTGGCGCGCGTGCTGCTGGTGGAAGACGGCGTGAGCAGCGTGGCGAACCGCGGCACCAACGGCGAGGTGTGGCTGCGCGCGCGCGAGAGCGAGACGCTGGGCGAGGACCGCGTGACGCTCGAGGTGCATCGGCGCCTGGACGACGGCTCACCCGTCACGCTCACCACGCGCATCGTGGTGCGTGCTGCGGGGCGCGCGCGCGAGCTGGCCCTGGGCGACATACTCCCAGACGGCGCCGTGCCCATCGAGGTGACCGCCGACCTTCCGGTGCGCCTGATGGCCAGCGGCGAGCTCAGCCTGCAGCTGCGCGCGGGGGAGTTCACGGTGATGGTGACCGCGCTGGTGGCCAACCCCGAGACCACCTATCGGCGCCCAGCGCTCGAGCTGCCGTGGCCCGCGCAAGAGGTCTGGGTGTGGGTGCCCAACGAGAGCTTCCGCCAAGTGGAGATCAGCGGCGCGGACGGCATCGACCCGGCGCGCACCTCGCTGCCGGACGACTGGCGCAGCTACTCGGCCTACCTGGTGGGGAGCGAGAGCACGTTCACGCTGAGCACCACGCGCCGCGGAGAGCCCACGCCCCCGCCCAACGAGCTCGAGGTGAGTCGCACGGCGTGGCTGGACGTGAACGGCACGGGCTATTCGGTGCAGGACCACGTGTCGTTCCAGATGCACAGCGCGCATCGGCTCGAGCTGAGTGAGGGCACGCTCGGCCGCGTGAGCCTGGCGGGCAGCGACCAGCTGATCACGCTGGCCACCGAGGACGGACGCCCTGGTGTGGAGCTGCGCGCCACGCAGTCAGCGCTCACCGCCGAGTGGCGCGTGGAGTCTGGCCACGCGTCGCTGCCGGCGGTGGGCTGGTCCGAGGACGCGCAGTCGTCCACCACCACGCTGAACCTGCCGCCGGGCTGGGAGCTGATCCACGCAGGCAGCGTGGACCGCGCGCCGGGCACGTGGGTGGAGCGCTGGACGCTGCTGGGGTTCTTCGCGCTGCTGCTGATCACCGCCGCCGTGGGGCGCGTCCTCGGCTGGCAGGCCGGCGCAGTGGCGTTCGTGGGCGTGGGCCTGGCGCTGCACATCGATGAGGCGCCCCGCTGGATATGGCTGACGCTGGCGGTGTTCTTGGCGGTGCATCGCGCGCTCGACGGCCGCCGCTTCGAGCGCTGGCTGCGCTGGGGCTACCTGGCCGTGATGGTGGCGGCCGTTGTGATGGTGGTGTTGTTCGCGGGCTCGGAAGTGAAGAACGCGCTCTACCCGCAGCTGGCGCCCGCGCAGGGCTATGCGTCGTCCGCGGGTGGCGAGGTGTGGGACTTGGATGAACGCGAGTCGGGGGGATCGGGCGCGGACTCGTTTGCACCCGCTGCGGTGGCCCCTAGCGAAGCCCCCGCGGCAGAGATCGAATTCCGAAGCGAGGAACACAGCCGAAGCCGTGGCATCGACGACCTCCTCGGGGGCAGCGGGTCTTCCTCGCCCTCCGGACGCATGGACTACGGTTCGAATTCGATGTGGCTGGACCCGAGCGCCGTGGTGCAGACCGGCTTCGGCGTGCCCACCTGGAGCTGGAGCAGCTACACGCTGGCGTTCGACGGCCCCGTGTCGCGCGAGCACCGCATCGACCTGATGCTGAGCCCGCCCTGGCTCACGCGGTTGGTCGCGCTCCTGCGGGCGGTGCTGGCGCTCGCGCTGTTGGCCTTGGTGGTGCGTCTGCGACCGCAGGCGCCCAGCACGCCGAGTGACGAAGGAGCCCCGAACGCACCCGAAAGCCCCGTGAGTGAAGCCTCGCCCACGCCGGCAACCGTAGGCGCCGTGGCAGCCGTGGCGGTGCTGCTCATGCTGGGCGCGAGCGCATGGGCGACCCCCGCGCGTGCCCAGACGCCCTCCCCCGAGCTGCTGGGCGAGCTGCGCACGCGCCTCACGCAACCGCCCCCGTGCGAGCGCTGCGCCGACGCCAACCGCCTCACCATTCGCATCGAGGGCGACACGCTGATCGCCGAGCTCGAGGTGAGCGCGGCCGCCAACGCGTCCTATCCGCTGCCTGGCCCGAGCGGCACCTGGGCTCCCTCGCTGGTCACGCTCGACGGCCGGGCCACCAACGCCGTGGTGCGCCTGCCGAGCGGCTTCCTGCACGCGCGCGTCCCCGAAGGCGTGCACGTGCTGCGCATGGAGGGCCCGCTCGCGGGGCGCGACGCCATCACGCTCGCGTTCGGTCGTGTGCCGCGCACGCTCAGCGTGTCGGCCGAGGGCTGGGAGGTGGACGGCCTGTCCGCCGAGACGAGCGCCCCCGAGTCCATCCAGCTGCGCCGCCTGTTGGTCACCCAGCCTGGTGCTGATGCCGCGATTCGTGCGGACCTGCCGACGTGGCTCGAGATCGAGCGGCGCCTCGACATCGGGGTGCGCTGGACGCTGACGTCCACCGTGCGCCGCCGCTCGCCAGCGAACGCGCCGGCCGTGGCGCGCATCCCGCTGCTGCCCGGTGAGTCGGTGACGGACTCGCGCGTCACGGTGGAAGGTGGCCTGGTGTTGGTGACGCTGGGTCAGAACGCCACCGAGCTGAGCTGGACCTCCACGCTCGAGCCCGCGGAGACCGTGTCGCTGGCGGCCCCGCGTGAAGGCCGCCTCTCCGAGGTGTGGATACTGGCCTGCAGCGCCCTCTGGCACTGCGAGAGCGCGGGCCTGTCCGCCACCGAGAGCGCGTCGGGCACCAGCTGGGAGCCGCGCTTCCAGCCGTGGCCGGGCGAGACCCTGGTGCTGACCATGACGCGCCCCGGGGCAGCGCCCGGGCAGTCCATCACGGTGGACCGCGCCATGCTCACGGTTCGTCCGGGTGTACGGCTGTCATCCAGCACCCTCGAGCTGAGCGTGCGCACCAGCGTGAGCACCTCGCTGCGCCTCACCGTGCCGAGCGCCACCGACGTGCGCGCGCTCACCGTGGACCAGGTCACCCGGCCGCTCCAGCGCGAGGGCGACGAGGTGGTCATCGCGCTCCAGCCCGGGTCCCACACCGTGGTGCTCACGTGGCAGGAGAGCCGCGGCTGGGACACGGCCTACGAGACGCCGCGCATCACGCTGGACCACACCGTGGTGAACGCCGAGCTGATCGTGGAGGGCGGCGCGGACCGCTGGTTCTTGTGGGTGAGCGGCTCGGGCTGGGGCCCTGCCGTGTTGTTCTGGCCGTACCTGGCGCTGGTGCTGGTGCTGGCCTTCGGGCTCTCGCGGCGCCGCGACCTGCCGCCACGCCCGCACGACTGGGCGCTGTTGCTGGTGGGGCTCACACAGATCCACCCGGTGGGGGCGCTCTTCGTTGTGGGCTGGTTCTTCGTGCTCGAGTCGCGCAAGTCGACGGACGTCGCGAGCCCCGCGTGGTTCGCGCTGCGGCAGCTGTTCATCATCGGGTACACGCTGATGACGTTCGGGCTGATGGTCTGGGCGGTGCAGGCCGGTCTGTTGGGCGACCCGCAGATGAGCATTCAGGGGCCGGAGTGCTGGGACCAGCACCTGCGCTTCTTCGTGGACCGCAGCGAGGGCGAGCTGCCCACGGCCACGCTGCTGACGCTACCCGTGTGGGTGTTCCGCGCGCTCATGTTCGTGTGGGCGCTGTGGCTGGCGGTGTCGCTGGTGAAGTGGGCGCGCTGGGGCTGGGGCAGCTTCAAGGACGGCGGGCTGTTCCGCCCGGAGGGCGCTCCCCCGCGCCATCGGCACTTCGGCCACGCGCACCGCGCCGCTGGAATCCCAGCGCCCCCCACGGCGATGCCAGAAGCGCAGACGAGCTTGCCCACCACCGACGGGCCCGCAGCGGAGTCGGTGCCGTCACCGAGTGAGACGTTGGCCGAGGGTCCCGCCGCAGCGACCTCTGCGGCCGTCGATGCGCCACCCGAGGAGAGCGCACCCAGCGAGGCTTCCCCCACGCAGGGCGAGCCGTTCCGCGACCGATCGCCAGACGACGAAGAGCCGACGCGCTAGAGGCGAATGGACGCATCACCACGGCACGTTCCGGGAGTGCCAGGACGCGCACCGATGCAGACTCCACGGAGATCAGGATTGGACGTGCCGCCCGCGTTCTGGCAAGCAGGAGGCATCGAACCGAGCCGCGAGCGGCGTGCGCCACCTTTGCTCCCTCGCGCACACACGCTGTGGGCTGCGCATGTTCGCCGACTCACGCTGCTGGCCGTGCTCGGCGTGGCGGGGCTCGTGCCGGGCTGCGGCTCGTCGCGCTGCATCGACCAAGACTTGGACGGCTTTGGCCGGCACTGCGGGCGCCCCGACTGCGACGACCGGAACGCCGCGCGCAACACCGACTGCGAGGCCGTCCCGCCGCCCGACTGCGAGGCCAACCCGCTGGCCACCGGCTGCCCGTGCGTGGTGCTGGCCACCACGGGGTGCTTCCCCGCAGACGCCGTCACCGAGGACGTGGGCCTGTGCCGCGCGGGCACCAGCGTGTGCACCAGCGGCTTCTGGGGCGCGTGCCGCAACGCCACGCTCCCAGTGCCGGAGGTCTGCGACGGCAGCGACCAGGACTGCGATGGGCGGGTGGACGACGGCGTGCGCAGCCCGTGTGGAGGCTGCGACGCGCGCTGTGTGGGCGGCGTGTGGGGCGAAGGCGAGGCCCCGTTCGAGGGCGAGGCGAGCGCTGGCACGGCGCTCACCCGCGAGGGCTGGCTCACGCTCGCGCGCACCCCGCTCGCGTCCGAGTCCCTGTTCGTGCCCAACACCAACGACAACACCGTCACGCGCATCGACGTGCAGAGCGCCGAGGCCGTGGCGCTCTACGAGAGCGGCGGCAGCGAGCCCACCCGGGTGGCCGTCGACTGGCGCGGCGACGTCTTCGTGGTGAACCGCGAGTTCGGCGGCATCTCCACGCTGCGCAAGATCACGACCGACCTCGACCGCTGCGTGGATCGCGACATGTCGGGCACCATCGAGACATCCACGGACCCGCTGGTGGCCCTGCCAAATGATGAGTGCGTGCTGTTCACCGTGCCCATCGGCGGCGTGAACGAGGTGGGCCGCGCCATCGCGCTGGACGGAAGCCTTACCAACTTCGACGGAGTGGAGTCGGGCGGCGACGTGTGGGTGGGCCTGCACCACGGCGAAGCGTTCCTGCACCTGGACGGCGAGACCGGCGAGCTGCGCGAGCGTGTGGAGACCCCCGGCTTTCAGCCCTACGAGGCCACGTTCGACGCGTTCGGCAACCTCTACGCCATCTCGCGCGACGGCTACCTGCTGACGCTGCCGCGCGGGCGCGTGGGGGAGCTCACCGTAGAGGCCGTGCCTCTCGCCTGCTACTTGCTCTATGGGCTGGCCGCCGACGCCGATGGGCGCCTGCTGATGAGCGGCTTCTCGTGCGACCAGGTGACCCTGCACGACCCGGCGGCGCGCACCTTCCGGCGCCTCGAGACCCTGCCCAGCCCGCGCAGCGTGGCCATCACGGCAGGTGGTGCGTGGGTTGCGCACACCGACGGGCGCGCGTCCCGACTGGCGCTCGACCCGCTGCGCGTGATGCAGACCGTAGACCTGGGCGGGCCGATCGAGACGCTGGGCGCAGCGGCTGATGCTGCGGGCCGCATCTGGCTGGTGAGCAGCCAAGAGTCCTTCGGGGTGTCGCGCGGGCGAGCCAGCGCGCTGAACGCCACCACGGGGGCGCCCATGGCCAGCGTGGACCTGGGCACGCTGCCGCACGCGCAGGGAGACTTGAGCGGCGGGCGGCTCTTGGGGGTGGCCGCGCCGGAGGGCACGGCGAGCCACGTGTTCATGGGCTGCGGCAACGAGCTGACGCGCTGGGACCGCTTGCACGTGAGCTGGCTGGCAGGCGCGGACTCGAGCGTGGAGGTCTGGCTGCGACACGCCACGACCGCCGCCGGGCTCGCGGCGGTCAGCTTCGAGCAGGTGCTGCTGCTGCCGGGCGGCGAGGTGCCCGTGGACCTGTCGCTGCCCACCGGTGGTGTGGTGGAGGTGCGCCTGGTCATGCGCACGGCGGCGCGGGACGGCGCACCGCGGGTCGAGCGCGTGGGCCTCGAGTGGCGCTGCGACGACTTCGGCTGAGCCGACCACCCGGGCACCACGCGTCAGTCTTGCATGGGCGGCGGGTGGCCGGCGGTGCCGGCGGGCGAGCGCGTGGCTACGCGGCCTTCTTGCCCTTCGGGTCGGCCTTGGGGTCCACCTTCGCCACACCCAGCGCCTCGATCTCGCTGGGGCTCGCGGGCGTGGACACCGACAGCGGCGTCCCGTGCTGCGCCACCGCGGCGCGCAGCCGCGTGCTGAGCGGCGCCGACTCGATCAGCGACACGCGCGCCTTCTCGCGACCCTGGCCCAGCGACGTGCCCTCGAACGAGAAGTAGGCGCCGTTCTTCTCCACCAGGCCGAGCGTCGCGCCCGTGTCCAGCAGGTCGCCCACCGCGTCGATGCCGGTGCCGTAGCGGATGTCGAACTCCACGTTGCGGAAGGGCGGCGCGAGCTTGTTCTTCACCACCTTCACGCGCGTGCGGTTGCCGATGACCTCGTCGCCCGTCTTGAGCGCGGCGATGCGGCGCACGTCCAGGCGCACACTCGAGTAGTACTTGAGCGCGTTGCCGCCCGTGGTGGTCTCGGGCGAGCCGAACATCACGCCGATCTTCATGCGCAGCTGGTTGATGAAGATGATCGTGGTCTCGGTGGAGTGGCACACGCCCGTGATCTTGCGCAGCGCCTGGCTCATGAGGCGCGCCTGCAGGCCCACGTGGTTCTGGCCCATGTCGCCCTCGATCTCGGCCTGCGGCACCAGCGCCGCCACCGAGTCCACCACCAGGAGGTCGACCGCGCCGCTGCGCACCAGCGTCTCGGCGATGTTGAGCGCCTGCTCGCCGTTGTCGGGCTGGCTCACGAGCAGGGCGTCCACGTCCACGCCCAGGGCGCGCGCGTAGTTGGTGTCGAGCGCGTGCTCGGCGTCGATGAAGGCCGCCACGCCGCCGCCGCGCTGGCACTCCGCGATGGCGTGCAGCGTGAGGGTGGTCTTGCCGCTGGCCTCGGGGCCGTAGATCTCCACCACGCGCCCGCGCGGGTAGCCACCCACGCCGAGCGCCACGTCGAGCGAGGGGCAGCCCGTGGAGATGCTGGGCACGCTCACCGCCGGGCGCTCGCCCAGCCGCATGAGCGAGCCCTTGCCGAACTGCTTCTCCACGTCACGAAGTGCTTGATCCAAGGCCTTGAGTTTGTCTTTGAGGGTCATCTGTCGTTGCTCCGGTGTTGACGAGCGCGCCGCCCTGTGCGGACACGCCGAATCGATTCATCGCCGCCGCGCAGCAGTCGGCGAAGAACGGGCGCGCCGCTCAGGCGCTCTCGCGGCGGTCCAAGCGCCGGTACTGCACCGCCTCGGCCACGTGCGCGGTGCCCACCACGTCACGGCCCTCGAGGCGCGCGATGGTGTGGGCCACGCGCAGCGCCTTCACGTAGCCGCGGGCCGAGAGCCCCAGCTTCTCCACCGCGCGGTCCAGCAGCTGCAGGCTGCTCGCGTCGGTCACGCGGTGCAGGGTGGGCAGGTCCACCTGGCGCGGCAGCACGTGCCGGCGCGCCTCGATCACACGCGCGCGAATGGCGGCCGAGCCCTCGCCGATCTGGGCCTCGCGCAGGTCCTTGGCGCGCACGCGCGGCACCTCCACGTGCATGTCGAAGCGGTCCAGCAGCGGGCCCGAGACGCGCGCGCGGTAGCGGGCCACCTGCTCGGGCGTGCACGCGCAGATGCGCTCGGTGTCCCCGGCAAAGCCGCAGGGGCACGGGTTCATGGCCGCCACCACCAGCGGGTCGGCCGGCATGGACACGCGGCAGCGCGCCCGCGCGATGCTCACCTCGCCGGACTCCATGGTGGTGCGCAGCGTCTCCACCACGTCACGCCGAAACTCGGGCAGCTCGTCCAAGAAGAGCACGCCGCCGTGCGCCAACGTCACCTCGCCGGGCTGAATCGGGTCGCCGCCGCCGATGAGCGCCGCCGCGCTGGCGGTGTGGTGTGGCGCGCGAAACGGCCTGCGCACCGCCGCGCGCGTGGCGCCCGCGTAGATGCCGGCGGCGCTGGCCACGGTGGCGATCTCCATGGCCTCTTCCGGTGTGGGCTCGGGCAGGAGCGTCACCAGGCGCCGCGCCAGCATGGTCTTGCCGCCACCGGGAGGGCCCAGCAGCAAGAGGTTGTGGGCTCCCGCCGCCGCGATCTCGAGCGCACGCCGCGCGCCCGCCTGGCCGCGCACGTCGGACATGTCCGTGGCGCTGGGGCTGCCCTCCACGGCAGTGCGCGCCGTGGCCTTGGGCAGGCCGTCTTGCCCGTTCAGGAAGCGCACCACCTCGCTCAGGCACTCGGCCACGTACACCTCGATGCCCGTGGCGAGCGACGCCTCGGCTGCGTTGGCGATGGGCACCACCGCGCGCCGCATGCCGCGCTCACGCGCCCCGCGCAGCTGGCTGAGCACGCCGCGCACCGGCCGCAGCGCACCCGAGAGCGACAGCTCCCCCAGCAACAGCGTGCCCACCAGCGCGCTCGGGTCCACCGTCTCGCACGCGGCCTGCACCGCCACGGCGATGGCCAGGTCGTAGCCCGCGCCCGTCTTGCGCAGGTCCCCGGGTGCCAGGTTCAGCACCAGCTGGCGCGGCGGCAGCTTGAAGCCGAAGGCCTGCAGCGCGGACTTCACGCGCACCCGGCTCTCGCGCACACCACGCTCGGGCAGCCCCACGATGTCGAAGCCGGGCAGGCCCGTGCCCACCTGCACCTCCACCTGGACGGGGTGGGCGTCGATGCCAATGAGGCAGCCTGCGTGTGCGGTGGCGAGCATGGGCAGCACCCTCTTCACGCCACGTGCCAGCTCGTAGCGGCGCCCGGTGCGCGTCAATCGCCCAGAATTCAGGCATGCAGCGCTCCCGCTCCGCGCGGGCAGCACCCTCCCCCGCCGGCGCAGGGGTGGCGGCCGCCGGACCTCGCGCTCAGTGCTACCCTCCGCGAGCCATGACCGAACTGTCCCGCCTCGACCCGCTCAAGCTCGTGAGCACCGCGGAGCTGCTCGCCCGCCGCGTGCACGAGCGCTTCCCGGACAGCGGCCTCTCGCGCCTGAGCAAAGAGCTGGTGCAGCTGGCCTCGGACGCCAAGGAGCGCAGCGAGTGGATCGCCCGCCCCAACCACAAGCTGCGCGCGCTGAGCGTGGCCGTGGTGGCGCTCATCCTGGGCGGCAGCCTGTTCGCGGTGGTGGCCGCTTTGAAGAACGGCGACCCCAACGCGCGCTTCGGGCTGGCCGAGTTCGTCCAGGTGAGCGAGGCCGCCGTGAACGACGTGGTGCTGCTGGGCGCCGCCATCTTCTTCCTGTTCTCGGTGGAGCGCCGCGCCAAGCGGGCCAAGGTCTTCGCCGCGGTGCAGCAGCTGCGCACGCTCGGGCACCTGGTAGACGTGCACCAGCTGACCAAGAACCCCGACGCGCTCGAGGCCACCTACGAGACCACCGAGAGCTCGCCGGTGCGGCGCCTGACGGCCTTCGAGATGAGCCGCTACCTCGACTACTGCACCGAGATGCTCAGCCTCATCGGCAAGATCGCCGCGCTCTACTGCGAGGGCTTCGAGGACGACCAGTCGCTCGAGGCGGTCACCGACCTCGAGCAGATGACCATCGGCCTGCAGCGCAAGATCTGGCAGAAGATCGCCATCCTGGAGCGGCACACCAGCCCGGAGTGAGGAGACCCCATGGCGCACGTGCCCCCGTTCGACATGCCGCGCGACGAGATTCGCGAGATGCTGGAGGAGATCCGGCACCCCTTCCGCGTGGCCGTGGACCGCGCCAAGAACCCGTTCAACATCGGCGCCATCATCCGCACCGCGCACTCGTTCCTGGCGCGCGAGATCGTGCTGATCGGCAGCGAGCCGTGGTACCCGCGCGCCGCGATGGGCATGCAGCGCTACGAGAACATCGTGGAGCTGCCCAGCACCGAGGCGTTCCTGGCGCACGCCGCGCGCGAGCAGTGGCCGCTGGTCGCGTTCGAGAAGGACGCGTCCAGCGTGGGCCTGTGGGACGCCGACCTGCCCGAAGACGCGGTGCTGGTGTTCGGCAACGAGGACGACGGCTGCGCGCCCGAGATCCTGGCCGCCGCCCGTCAGGTGGTGGCCATCCCCATGTACGGCATCAACCACAGCTACCCGATCGCCGTGTCGGCAGGCATCGCGATGGCCGAGTGGGCGCGTCGGCGGTACCAGCAAGGGCGCCTCGTGACCCCTCGCGGAGCGCCTGCGCGCACCGATGCAGAACCATCGGGATAGGACTTGCCAACCCGCGTTCCGCCGCTATAGTCCGCGCCAACCTCCTCTGGTGGGTGTAGCTCAGTGGTAGAGCACTGGATTGTGGCTCCGGTGGTCGCGGGTTCAAGCCCCGTCACTCACCCCAGATTCTCCGAGTTCGCTCGGCCCCTTCGTCCCCTTGAAATAACTTGTCTTGCTTCGCGAAACGAAGCTGCGGCTCCCCCGAGAGGGCGGACCAAAGACTCTGCACGCGATGCACCCGTAGCTCAGCTGGATAGAGCGTCGGACTTCGAATCCGCAGGTCGTAGGTTCGACTCCTACCGGGTGTGCCACTCCCCTCCGGGTCATTAGCTCAATCGGTAGAGCAGCGGATTCTTAATCCGTTGGTTTTCGGTTCAAGTCCGAGATGACCCACCCAGCCCCTTGAAGCCTTGCTTCAAGGGGCTTTCTTCTTCCGTCGCGACTGTCGTTGGAGCACGCCTCAGAACGTGGTCGGGCGGTGCGGCGGAGGAGCGCTGCTCACTGTCGGAGTGCTGTTCATGACGCGCATGTATGCGGCGCGGGCAGCGAGGGCAGGTGGTCCGAAGACGAGCAGGAAGATCGCGAAGACCAGGAACAGCTCGAGTGGTCCCCTGAGAACGTATCTGAGCTCCTGGTAGAGTTCCCAGCCGCCGACGATGGCAGCAAGGGTCGCCGCATACGCCGAGGCTGCTGCGAGCATGGCCTTCGCGCGACGCCACCCCGCGCGCCGGGTCGCTCGGCGCCACGCCTCGGTCGGTGATTCTCGCCAGTCCACAGACATGATTCGGGTAAGACACCGCGACCAGCCGAAGGTTCGCTCACGCCGCGCGAATGTCCCGCTCGCGCAGGGCACCCACCGTCACGGCGAACACCGCCCCACCCGTGGCCAGCGCCATGTCCTTGTGCGCGTCCCACGCGTCGCCCTGGGCGCCCAGGAACATGGGCCCGGCGTCCGTGCTGGAGCTCACCGCGTACACCCACTCGATCAGCTCGTAGACCATGCTGGTGCCCATGATCTCCGACACGGCAAGGTAGCGGATCAACAGCCCGAGCCGCGGACTCTCGCCGGGCGTGAGCACGTGCCGCAGCACCTCGTGCACGGGCACCACGATGAGCAGGCCGTGGGCCAGATGGACGACACGGTCGTAGTGGTTGCGCGACCAGCCCCACGCACGCCACTCGGCGAAGAGCGGGAACTCGTTGTAGCCGCACGGGCGCGAGGGCGTTGACGAGCGTGTGGCTGGCGTCCGAGTGTAGGGCCATGCCCAAGCGCACCGACGACGCCGCCATCGCGAAGCTCCGCGCGATCTGCATGGCGCTCCCCGAAACCAACGAGAAGATCTCGCACGGGGAGCCAACGTGGTTCGCGGGCAAGGACAAGGTGTTCGCCATGCTGGACAACCACCACCACGGCTCGCCTCACTTGGCGGTGTGGCTGCCGCAGTCGCTGGAGGGGCAGCTCACGTTGCTGGAGGCCGACCCTGAGCGCTTCTTTCGCCCGCCGTACGTGGGGCCCAAGGGCTGGGTTGGTGTGGTGCTCGACACGAGCCCCGACTGGGCGGAGATCGCGCTGCTGGTGCGGGAGTCGTACCAGCTGGTGGCCACGGCCAAGCTGCGGAAGGCCCTCGATGCTGCGAAGGGGCAAGCCCTCTAGGCGTGTGCATGTGTCCGGCCGGGCAGCGTCACGCCGCGCGATGCTGCGTGCCGCGCCCTGCGGTGATGAACATCAACTCGCTCGGCTCACGCACCAGTCCGCGGTGCCAGACGCCGCGCGGGTTGATCCACGTGTTGGTCTCGGGGCGCAGCTCCACCGTCCATTGGCGTGTGCCGCCGTCCAGCAGGAGGTCCACGGCGCCGGAGAGCAAGATGACGACCTCCTCGCCCTCGGGGTGCATCTCCCAGTGCGGCCAGTCTTCCGTCATGGGCATGCGCGTGACGAGGAAGCCTTCGTCGAGGTCGTAGCGCGTGGCGATGCTGGCCCAGAAGTCCGGCGTGACGGGGATGGGCGTGGCTCCGCCATCGGCGGTGAGGTGGACGTAGGTCTTCTCGAGCCCGAAGGGTGTGCTGGCCATGGTGTGAGGGGACCGCCTGCGAGTACGTCCGTCAAGCTCGGTCGCGCCGCGTCACCGAGGGCTCCCCGCGAGCGTGACGTTCGTCATCCCAGATACCTCTCGCGAAAGGCCGAGACACCCTCGCCACTGAGCGCGCCTCGAGTGGCGAGCAGCGCCTCGATCGTGGTCGCGGCGAACGTGGAGCGGTTGGCCAACAGGGCCGCATAGCGCGCGGCGGCGGACACGAAGCTCGGGTTGTCGGCCGGATACACCAGCACGAAGCGGCCCCAGCGCCAGCGCTGCGAGGGGTGCTGCAGCATGGACAGGACCAAGAGGTGGTCCAGCCAGATCTGCTGGAGGTCGGTGCCGAGGATGTGCTCTCGCCAGCCGTCCACGAACACCCCGCTGCGCTCCGTGACCTCCACGTAGCGCCCGAGCGCCACGGGCTTGGGTGGTGCCTCCTTGGCGGCGTGCTCGTGGTACTTGGTCTCCACCCCCACGATGGCGCGCGTGTCAGCGCCCGCGTCGATCTCGAACGCCACGTCGAACGCGCTCTGGTTGCCGAGGAACGCGGGGTCGCGGCGCCCCGGTGAGTGCTCGAAGCGGACCTGCACGGGACCGCTGGGCGCGTCGGGCCACCACGCGCGAACCGCTCGCTGTGCTGCGGCCGCATCCCCCGCCAGGTCGCCGAACAGGTTGAAGCACATGGGCATGGACGAGAGCAGGTCGGCCCAGAGGCGGTCCTCTTTGAGCATCTGAAACCGCTCCGGGGCGGCGAGCCGCTGGCGCACCGCAGCCAGCGCACCCGTGGTGAGGAAGTTCACGCCGGACTGCCGTGCGAAGGCGAGCTCGAGCCGGCTCCCGACCGCACTCGCGTCCGGGCCGCCGCCGTGCGGGTGCGTGCCCATCGGGAAGCCTCGTGCGGCCCGCCACTGCGCTTGCCGCAAGCGAGCGCGCCGCTTCCATGCCGTGGTGGCCGCGTCGCGCGCCACACGGTCCACGCCGAACCAACAGTGGGCTGCGCGCAACGCAGCGTCCTTGTACTCGAGTCCCTCGTTCGCCATGGGGGAGCCTACCTCAGAGCGCCCCGAGCGCGCGCGCGACCTCCGCGGCGAGGTCACCGCTCGCGTTCTGGGCCACGGCTTCCAGCGCCGGCCGCGCCGCGTGCGCACCCAGCCGGACCATGGCCGCCGGCGCGCGGGCGTCTCCCTTGCCCAGGCGCCAGACGAGCGCGTCGATGGCCCAGGCGCGGTCGTCTGCGTCGGACGCGAGCGGAGTGAGCACTTCGTCGAGAGGGGCTGCAGGGTCCCCGAGCGCGTCACGCAAGCGGTCGTAGCGAGGGTCTTGGCGTGCAACGGGCGGCCCACCGGCTTCGAGGCGGGCGAGCCCCCACGCGCGCACGGCCGGCACCGCCGACGCCACCAGCGGCAGCACCCAGAACGATGCATCCGGCGGGGTGCGCAGCGAGGGGCCGCGACCGCGCCGTGTCAGGGCCGCGTCCACGAGCGCGTGCCGCGCGGTGGGCTCATGGCAAGCGCGCGCGGCGGCCAGCAGCCCAGCATCGAGTTCGGCGTGGGATGGGAGCGAGGCTGCAGCGACGGCGGCCGCGATGCGCAGGTCGTCACGGCCGGTCCGCGTGAGCACGTCTGCCATCGCGGCGGCGTCGCGGAGCAGCGCCACCGCGGCGATGCGCATGAAGGAGGCCTCGGGCCGGTCGGCGAGGCCTCGCAGCAAGACGCTCGCGCTCGGCGTGCTCAGCTGCGCGAGCGCGGCGACCACACGCGGGTCGTCGTGGTCGAGGCGAGACGCCAGCAAGGCCTCGGCCTGCTCACGCCCCGCCGCATCGAGGGAGGCGAGCGCGCCCAAGTCGAACTGTTCGAGGCTGTCGCGCGAAGACACGGCGCCCGTCACGCTGTCGTGGAAACGAGTCCAAGCGTCACTCATGGGCCCATCGGATATCACGCCCACGAGGGCGCTGACGAGGGCTCACATCGGCGAGCAGCCCGTGAGTTCGTTCGGCTCGTACGTGACCACCACCAGATCCGCCCGGCGGTCGCCTCCGGTTCCATCGTGCTCGAAGCGGTGCGAAGCGTGGAACGCGTCGAGACATCGCCCGGGAGCGTGCTCGGCCAGCGCCTCCGCATCGAAGCCGAGCGTGAACCGCCCGCGAGTGCGCAACGCGAACTCGAAGTGCCCCTGCGCGTTGGTCGCGGTCGCTTGCGCGCCCAGCGTCACGCGGATGCCGGCGACGGGCACGCCCTCGAGGGTGAGCTGCCCGTGCACACGCAGGGTGGCCGCGGAGTACGGTTCCGAACTCGGCAGGAACGCGGCGACCTCGCCGGGGACACGCAGCACTAGGGACCCCGGGCCGGGTGACCACGCCGAGAACTCCCAGTCGCAACGGCCTCCCCCGAGCGCGAACAGCGGGGCGCCCGTGCGGGGGTCGCGCTCGTGCCACTCAGCCTGGCTCGCGACGGTCACGAACGTGTCCCCCGTGGCGTGCACGCAGTCGACTCGGGCGTCGTCGCGCCACGAGAGCGTCGCGTCCTCGGCGCGGAACGCGAACAGCCGCTCGAACGAGACGACGCCAACCACCCCCTGCGCGACGGCCAGGTCGTCGATGCGTTGGTCGAGCTCCGCGCGGCTCAGCCGCCGGCCGTCTTCGGTGGCGTGCACCTCGAAGGCGGCCCCTTGGGCCACCACCGTGAAGCGCGCATCGGCCTCCACGCGAATGGGCGCGTGGGGCGGGTTGGGCAGGCGGTCGGTCCAGCCGGTGGCGCCGTCGATCACGGCCCGCGCCACCAGCGTGCCCGGGACTTCGGGGTCGTCCGTGTCGCTCTCGAACGTGAGCGCCCAGCGCGGGGTCACCGCCACGAGCGTCACGTGGCGTGCGCTCTTCGGCGCGGACCAGCGCCAGACTCCGGACGCCACAGCGACCACGCCCACTCTCGGCTGCGCGCTGTCGATCACGAACGCGAGCGGCTCGTCATCGCCCTCGAAGAGCTGGATGGTGGACGGCCACGGCTGCCGCCACGCGATGGCGCCGGTCTCGAGCGCGCGGACCGTGGTCTCGGTGCGCGGCTCGCCCTCGATGACCGAGACCCACGGCCCGGCGAAGGTGAAGCGGTGCGTGTACGTGCGCTCCCAGCGAGGCAGCGCAGTGGCCAGCCACGGCAGGTCGTGCTCGCGCGCGCCGGTGTTCGCGCTGTACAGCGTGAAGGTCACGTCCTCGGAGGTGCGGGCGTGCCGCACCAGGAGCGAAGCGCCCAGGTCGGCCACGAAGTGCCCGACAATGGTCCAGTGAGGGCGCCACCGCTCGGTGGGTGCGACGCTGATGTGCGGCGCACCCACCACCGGGGCGTGGCACGCCGCGAGGAGCAAGACACTGAGTGCCGCGGTCACGAAGGGGTGCATGAGTCTTCGAGAGCGTAGTGGCGTGACGGCCGAGAGCGATCACGACTTTCGCGCGCGCGTCACCCCCATGGCGACGCCCAGCCACCCATGGCATCTTGGACCCCATGAAAACGCTCTTCGCCCTCGCCTCGCTGGCATGTCTGATGACCCTACCCGGGTGTAGCTGCGAGAGCGGTGTGCCCCGCCGCGACGCAGGCGGGGACGACATCGGGACCGATGGCGGCGGCGAAGACAGCGGGCGCGACGGGGGTGGCGACGACGGCGGCACCTGCACCGGGGCGAGCCTCGCCTGTGGCGACGACTGCTGCACGAGCAACGAGTTCTGCGACCCGAACACGGTCTGCTGCGCCTTCAGCGCGGCCTGCGGTGATCGCTGCTGCGGCACCGACGAGACATGCATCGGCGCGGTCTGTCACATCGCCTGCGAGCCCACGGAGGTGCGCTGCTCCAACGCAGAGGGCGCCGAGATCTGCTGCGGGTCCACGCAGGTGTGTGCATCGGGTGCGTGCTTCACCCCGGTCACCTCGTGCACCGACTTCATCGACTGCCCAGACGGCCAGTACTGCGAGCCCAGCGTGAACGGGGGCACCTGCCTTCCCCAACCTGGCGGCGAGACCTGTCAGCTCACGCCCATGGGCTCGAGCGTCGTTCCCGAGGTGGTCTGGCAGTGGCCGACCAGCGCTGGCGTCTCGTTGCAAGCACCCACGTCGGACCAAGTCATGATGACGCCGATGGTCGCGAACATCACGGACGACAACACCGACGGCGTGATCGATGAGCGGGACAACCCGGACGTCGTCTTCATCAGCTACGTGGATGGCAGCTACACCCAGAACGGCATCCTGCGCGTGGTGGACGGCACGACCGGGGACGACATCTGGAGCGCCACGGACCCCATGCAGTACGTGGCCCCCGGCGGCCAGGTGGCCATCGCCGACATCGATGGCGATGGGCGTCCGGAGATCGTGGCCTGCTCGGCGAACGGCGCGACCACCGGCCCGCTGATCGCCTTCGAGGACACGGGCGCGATCAAGTGGATCGCGTCCGACACCAACGTTCGTTGTGGTCAGGCAGGGCCGAGCATCGCGGACCTCGACGGCGACGGGACGGTCGAGGTCTTCGTGCGCTACACGGTGGTCAACGGCGCAGACGGCTCGTACGTCGACCACGAGACGTGCGACGGCATCGGCAACGTCGGCGCCACGGTTCGCGACTCGCATGACCCGTGCGACTACACCACGGCGGCCAACGTGGACGGTGACCCGGAGCTCGAGCTGGTGGGTGGCAACGTGGTGTTCGACTTCGACGCAACCACAGGCCTCACCCCCCTCTGGGACTACCGCAACTGCACCAACAGTGTGAACTGTCGGAACGACGGCTACCCGGCCCTCGCGGACTTCGACGGAGACGGCGCCCCCGAGCTCGTGGTGGCCGAGTCCTCCTGGCTGAACGGCAGCACCACACCGAGTGGTCAGGCGTATCAGGGTGACCATTGGCTCGTGGTCCGCAACGCGGCCACTGGCGCGATCCTGGCGGGGCCCATCGACGTCAACCGCGAGACGCCACCCTCTGGCGACACCGACGCAGGCAGCTGTCAGACCATCGGCGGTCAGCAGGTGTGCCGCGTGGCGGGCGGCGGCCCCCCCACCATCGGGAACTTCGACGCGAGCGACGCCAGTCCCGAGGTGGCCCTGGCCGGCGCCTACAACTACGTGGTCTTCGACGTGGACCTCGCCCAGGCGACACCGGCCGCGCGCATGAGCGAGCTCTGGCATCGTGCCACCAACGACGACTCGTCCCGCAAGACCGGCTCGAGCATCTTCGACTTCGACGGCGATGGCGCAGCCGAGGTGGTGTACAACGACCAGGTCTGGCTCCGCGTGATGGAAGGCGACACGGGAGAGACGCTGTACTGCCGCTGCAACACCAGCGCGACGCTGTGGGAGTACCCCGTGATCGCCGACGTCGACGACAACGGTCACGCCGAGATCGTGCTGGCCAGCAACACGAACAACGCAACCACGATGGCGACCTGCACCGCAGTGGCCGGGGACCAGTGCACCGCGGATGAGGTGGCGGCCGGCAGGGACACGAGCACCCCGGGTGTGCGCGTGCTCCGCGGCCCGGGTGAAGGCTGGATCGGCACGCGGCGCATCTGGAATCAGCACTCGTACCACGTCACCAACATCACGGAGTCGGGTCGGGTGCCCACCTTCGAGACCCGGAACTGGACGATCGGCGCGCTGAACAACTTCCGCCTCAACGTGCAGCCTGGCGCCACGAACCAACCGGACCTCCGGCCGCGCAACCTGTCCGTGGATCTCTCGGCCTGCACCGCCACGATGCGCGTCTACGTGGAGATCTACAACGCAGGCTGGTCATCCGCGCCCGCCGGCGTGCCGGTCGCTTTCTACGGAGGTGTGTCGCCCGCCATGGCGTACTTCACCACCGTCTCGACCACGCGCTCACTGCTGCCCGGGGAGTTCGAGCTCGTGTCCGCCGAGTTCACCCTGACAGTAGGCTCAGCGTACGACGACCATCAGTTCCAGGTCGTGGTCAACGATCCGCTGCAAACGCCAATCGGTTCCCTCGTCGAGTGCCGGAGCGGCAACAACACCACCAGCGGAACGGCAGTCTGCTTCTCCTTCGAGTGAGCAGGTGCCGTCGCGCCAGCGGAGTGCTCCGCTAGCGCGGCTCACCCGAGGTCGAAGCGGTCCAGGTGCATCACCTTGCCGAACGCTGCCGCGAAGTCGCGCACGAAGTCCGCCTGGGCGTCATCACAGGCGTAGACCTCGGCCAGCGCGCGCAGCTGCGAGTTGGAGCCCAACACCAGGTCCACCACCGTGCCGGTCCACTTCACGGCGCCGGTGCTGCGGTCGCGCCCCTCGAGCACGCCGGGCGTGGCAGAGCGCTGCCAGGTGGTGTTCATGTCCAGCAGGTTCACGAAGAAGTCGTTGGTGAGCGTGCCGGGGCGCGTGGTGAACACGCCGTGCTTGGCGCCGCCCACGTTGGCGTCCAGCACGCGCAGGCCACCGATGAGCACGGTGAGCTCCGGCGCGCTGAGCGTGAGCAGCTGGGCCTTGTCCACCAGCAGCTCGGCCGCCATGTCTTCGAGGCCCGTCTTCACGAAGTTGCGGAAGCCGTCGGCCACCGGCTCGAGCGGGGCGAAGGACTCCGCGTCGGTCTGTGCCTGCGAGGCGTCCATTCGGCCCGGCGAGAAGCGCACGCTGACGGGGTGGCCCGCCTTCTTGGCGGCGTCCTCCACGGCCGCGCAGCCGCCCAGCACGATGAGGTCCGCGAGGGACACCTTCTTGCCGCCGGTCTGCGCAGCGTTGAAGTCCGTCTGCACCTGCGTGAGCTTCGCGAGCACCTGCTGCAGCTCGGCCGGCTGGTTGGCCTCCCAGTCCTTCTGCGGCGCCAGGCGAATGCGCGCGCCGTTGGCCCCGCCGCGCTTGTCGCTGCCACGGAAGGTGAACGCCGACGCCCACGCCGTGCGAACCAGCTGCGCTGTGCTGAGCCCCGAAGCCAGCAGCTTGGCCTTGAGCGCCGCGATGTCGCTCGCGTCCACCAGCGGGTGGTCCACGGCGGGGATCGGGTCCTGCCAGATGAGCTCTTCCTTGGGCACGAGCGGCCCGAGGTAGCGGGTGACGGGGCCCATGTCGCGGTGCGTGAGCTTGAACCACGCACGCGCGAACGCGTCCGCGAACGCGGCGGGGTCGGCCAAGAACCGGCGCGAGATCTTCTCGTAGGCCGGGTCCACGCGCATGGCCATGTCGGCCGTGGTCATCATGGGGGCGTGCCGCTTGCTCGGGTCGTGCGCGTCTGGGACCGTGCCGTCGCCCGTGGTGCCCTTGGGCTTCCACTGGTGCGCGCCGGCCGGGCTCTTGGTCAGCTCCCACTCGTAGCCGAAGAGCGTCTCGAAGTAGCCGTTGTCCCACTGGATGGGGTTGGGGGTCCAGGCGCCTTCGATGCCGCTGGTGATGGTGTTGGCGCCGTGGCCGGTGCCCATGCTGTTCTTCCAGCCGAGGCCCTGCTCCTCGATGCCGGCGCCTTCGGGCTCGGGACCGCAGTACATGCTCGGGTCGCCCGCGCCGTGCGCCTTGCCGAAGGTGTGACCACCGGCGGTCAGGGCCACGGTCTCTTCGTCGTCCATGGCCATGCGCGCGAAGGTCTCGCGGATGTCGCGCGCGGAGCCGAGCGGGTCCGGCGTGCCATTGGGCCCCTCCGGGTTCACGTAGATGAGGCCCATCTGCACCGCGGCGAGCGGGTTCTCGAGCGCGCGGTCTCCGCTGTAGCGCTCGTCGGCCAGCCACTTGCCCTCGGGGCCCCAGTAGATGTCTTCCTCGGGCTCCCAGATGTCCTCGCGCCCACCGGCGAAGCCGAACGTGGGCAGGCCCATGGACTCGATGGCCACGTTGCCAGCCAGGATCATCAAGTCGGCCCAGGACAGCTTGCGGCCGTACTTGCGCTTGATGGGCCACAGCAGGCGCCGCGCCTTGTCGAGGTTGCCGTTGTCGGGCCAGCTGTTGAGCGGGGCGAAGCGCTGCGCTCCCGCGCCGCCACCGCCGCGGCCGTCGGCGATGCGGTACGTGCCCGCGCTGTGCCACGCCATGCGGATGAAGAGCGGGCCGTAGTGGCCGTAGTCGGCCGGCCACCAGGGCTGCGAGTCGGTCATGAGCGCGTGCAGGTCCTTCACCACCGCGTCGAGGTCCAGCGTCTTGAACTCCGCCGCGTAGTCGAACGCGTTCGGCATGGGGTTCGAGAGCGAGGAGTGCTGCTGCAGCATCTTCAGGTTGAGCTGGTTGGGCCACCACGCGGCGTTGGTCCCTGCACCCGCGACCGTGTGCCTGCGCGCGCCGCTCGAGACGGGGCACTTCGATTCGTTCGTCATCGTTCTCTCCTTCGACGTGTGACGAGGAGTCTAGACGGGGTGGCTCGGAGAAGATTACGAAAAAGAGCCACAATCCCGCGATTGGCGGCGACCCACGACTGTGGTAACTCGCAGGCAGCGAGCGTCGAGAGCGTGGGCCGATAGCCATGTCACCAGCGACGTCGAGGAGAAGTCATGCATCGCCCAGCCCAACTCTGTGCTTCCGGTCTGCTGTTGGGCGCGCTCGTCGTGGCCTGCTCAACGAGCCAGGCCACGAGAGACGCCTCCGTGGCCACCGACGTCGGCGCGAGGCCTCCGTGCCAGAGCGACCTGGACTGCACGGGCTCGCTCCACTGCTACTTGCGCGCGGGCGCGTGCAGCGAGTGCGCCTACGACGCGGACTGCGCCGACGGCTCCAGCTGTGAAGGCGGCGCTTGCGTGGCGCATCCTGCGTGCGCCAATTCATTCGACTGCACGGGTGGGGAGGTCTGCGACCCCGCATCGTTGCGTTGCCGCGAGTGCGGCGGCGCGGCCGACTGCGACACAGACCAGACATGTCGGGCAAACCGGTGCGTGCCGCGGTGCCAGTCGGACAACGAATGCGTGGGGCTCGGTCTTCTCTGCGACGGGGAAGCCTGCGTGCGCTGCAACCAGACCGTGGACTGCCCGGTGGCGTACTACTGCGCACAGAACGAGTGCATCCGTGACGAGTGCGAGTCCGGCCGTCGCTGGTGCCTCGACGACGACACCATCGGACAGTGCGAATTCGATGGGAGCGCGCTCAGCGAGACCAACTGCGTCACGGGTCGCTCCTGCCGAGACGATGGCGTGGACATCCAGTGTGAGCCATGGACCTGCGAGCCAGGGGAGGCGCTCTGCAGCGGTGACCGGACGCGGGTCGTGACGTGCGATCCGAACGGCTTCACATCCACGCTGACCGAGTCCTGCGGGCAGGGGTTCCGATGCTACGACGGAGCGTGCTACGCCAACGTGTGCCAGCCCGCCACGCTCGGCTGCTCGGCGAACGAGCTCCAGCTGCAGCGCTGCAACGACACCGGCAGCGGCTGGACGTTGCAGCAGAACTGCGCGGACACAGGTCAGTTCTGCACTCGTCCGCTCGTCGGCATCGCCACCTGCAGACCGCGCGTCTGCCCGCCGCGAGCAGAGGAGTGCTCCGACGGCGAGACGCTCAGCACGTGTGCCCCGTCGGGCAGCGGCTTCGAGGCCGTGGAAGCAGACTGCTCCGCGTCCGGAACCTACTGCGCCGCTGGAGCATGTGGCCTCGTGGGCGAAGAGTGGATCGCGCGCGAAGCCTACTCGGAGTACTCCCCGGTCTGGTCCACGACCACCTACTCCACGTTCTTCGTGCCGGATGTCGCACGCACGCTGACGAGTGTGTCCGTCCGTGCGGGTTCGCTGAGCGACATCGGTGACGCGGTTCATGCCGACAGCGTCGTTCGCGTGTACGAGCTGGATGCCGGGACGAGCACGTCTTCACTCATCGCCACGTTGCCGTTCGCCAGCCTGGTGATCGACGCGGGGCGCTTCCTGACCACCTCACCTGCCAGCGTCGCGCTGGTGCCCGGCAACACCTACGAGATCGCCGTGACGCTGAGGTCTGGAAGTGCTGGCGCGACCACGCTGGCGATCGCCATGGGTAGCGACGACATCGCCATTGGGACCGTCACGGGCAGCCACTATCGGCAGGGACAGCCCACGGAGATGTCCACTCCGAGCTTGGGGGGCACACGCTTCTCCGTGCGCTTCACCCACGCGGCCGCGCCCTAGCGCGAGTCTGCTGGAGCTTCCCTCGCGCTCCCCAAACGGGGTACAGTCCTGTCAGGTCCACCAAGTGGTGCAGCGGCTGCCCCTCGGTGGGAACAGTGGACGCGGGGGCGGTCTGGAGTACTGGAATGAGCGACGAAGGGTCGGGGGCCGCGGGGTCACCGAGTCGAGAACAGGTCATGCGCGAGCTCATTGCGCTCGAGAAGCGCTGCGCCGAGCTGCGCGCCAACCTCGGGCTCGAGTACCGCGTGTTTCCGGCGCCCATCTCCGAGTCCGCGGAGCAGGCGGTGCAAGCCCTGGTGGGAGCGCTGGCGCACGACTTCCTGTCCGTGCACGCCGCTGATGGGACTTATCTCTGGGCGTCTCCGTCGTGCGCGCGGCTCTTCGGCTGGGAGCCGGAGGCGCTGGTGGGACGCTCGGCCTATGACCTGTTCCACCCCGACGACTTGGCGCGCCTCGCAGCGAACCATGAGCAGCACGTGGACGGGATGGGTGCCGAGGCCGTGGAGTACCGACTCCGCACGGCAGACGGCTCGTTCCGCTGGGTGGAGACGCACTCTGCCAACTGCAAGGACCCGAGCGGCCTGCCGCAGATCGTGTGCTTCACGCACGACATCACGGCGCGCCACGATCGGGACGAAGAGGTCCGCTCGCTGCTGCAGCACTACGAGCGCGAGCACAAGCGGCCCAACGACGACGATGAGTTCCTGCGCGTGTGCGCGTGGTGCAAGGCCATCGGCGACGACGCCGACGGATGGCGGCCCCTCGAGGTCTACCTCGCGTCCGTCACGGAGCGCTCCATCACGCACGGCATC
Organism: Sandaracinaceae bacterium; assembly: GCA_016706685.1. Lineage (NCBI taxonomy): Bacteria > Pseudomonadati > Myxococcota > Polyangiales > Sandaracinaceae > Sandaracinaceae bacterium. The sequence goes on from JADJJE010000005.1 coordinate 337,151, forward strand.
TGCGAGGGCTGTGTCTCTCGGCTCAAGCCGCGCTAGCCCTCAGGAGGGGCGGTCCATGGGCTCGCCGTCGTAGCCCATGCGGTAGCGCTCGGTGCCCGTTCTTGCGTCGATGGCGATGACGCCGAGCTCCCCGAAGTGCAGCAAGAGCGTGCCGTCCGGAGACGACGTCCACGGCGTGGGGCGGTAGCGCGTGGCGGCAGGCAGCGCCTCGCCGGGGTCGAAGGTGAAGAGCACGCTTCCGTCGAGTGCAATGCGTGTCACGCGGTAGGTGTAGCTGCCCACCAGCGTCTCCTCGACCACCAGCAAGCTGGGCGGCGAGGGCCACTCGATGCTGCCGCTCGCCGGGTGCACCAACGCGCTGGGCATGTAGAAGTCACGCTCGCCGAACAGCGGCGCGCCGTCCACGCGCATCACGGAGCGAGGGTGTCCGTCGAGCGTGACGCGGCGTCCGTCGGCCAGCACGAGGCCCGGGAGGCCCCCGAGGTAGTAGCTGACGCTGTGGGAGTGGATGGCGGCGTCGGCTTGGATGCCCAGAGGCGTCATCGTCACGTTTCCCTCGTACCGCGATGCGCTGCGCGTGGCGGCGTCCAGCCACAGCGTGCGACCATCTGCGGTGGACACCGTGGGCGCCGCGCGGTCGCCGTCCCAGCCCAGGGCAAGCACCCCGACCCCGAGCGGTGGGTTGGCCTGCACGAACGCCGAAAAGGGCGTGACCACAGCGCCTGTGTCGATGGCGCGCACCTCGAAGGTGGGAGCGGAGCCTGCGGGGCGGAACCACACCCGCCCTTCGCCTGCGGCGCCGAAGCACACGGCGCGGTGGGCATCGTCTTCCCAGGCGCCCACGCTCTGCTTCGCTGTGAGCGCGCCAGTCGCGATGTCGAAGATCGCGAGGGTGCCGTTGTGGCGCGTGTAGTCGTTGTGCGTGGTGCTGCGGCGCGCCACGATGACGGCGAAGTGCGTGCGGCTCATGGACGGGCACGTGCCGACCAACGCCGTGTCCTTGCCGCTCGTGAGCAGCAGCCAGACGCCGACGCACACGCCGAGCATCGCGAGGGCCACGAGAACGAGGGTGGTGGTCTGAGAACGCATGACCAGCGGGAGGGTAGCGCAGTGCGGTCCGCCGGCGGCGCGCTAGCGCACCCGGGTCACGACGGGTGCCGACAGGCGGCCGCGGATGTCCACGAAGAAGACCTCGACGTCCACGTTCGCCGGGAGAACGTAGCCTGGGTAGTTGGGCTGGCAGCGTCCCGCGTCTGGGCTGAAAGCGAAGATGACTTGGTGCGCGTCCTCGATGCGCATGGCCCAGCCGCTGGGCGGCGCGGCGCGTCCGTCGGCGGCAGGCTGGCGCACGATCACCGCATAGGCGCCCGCGGGCGGCCGGCCGCCGAGAGTGAGGGTGTTGGAAGCGGGCGCGCTCCGAATGCCGATGGGCGTCTCCTGTTGTCGCTGCGGGATGTACTCGACGCTGGGGTTCCGGGCCGATGCGAGGGCGGGTGCGTCGCCGCGGGTCAGGCGAAACGCCCGGCGGGTGGCCCCCGCCATGGCTGTGATACGCCCGCTGATGGGCGCTGTGGGCTGCAGGATGACCCAGCCCGGAGCCAGCTCCACGCGCGCGCTGGCCAGCACACCCGTGCCGCGACGCAGCGACTCGAGTGGCGGGCCACCCAGCATGGAGGCCCCCGCGCCGTCGCCCTCCGCCACGGTGGGCACGAACAGCACACCACCGTTCGCGGGCAGCGCACTGCCAGCCGGGGCCGCGAAGCCCGAGGTGTAGTGGCGGAAGCTCGCGCACGCGCCCGCGCGCGCACGCTCTACCGGGGCGAGGGAAAGCAGAAGCACGAAGACCAACCCCACCCCCAAGGCGACCGCAGGCCGAAGTGCAGCAACGTCGTGTCTCACGGGACCTCACCTTTCAGAGCCGCGGCGATGCATGGCCCATCGTCCGCACCCAGCAGACAGCCTCAGGGTTTCAGAAGTTCCCTCGAAGTGCACCTGCTTGGTTCGGGCACGTGCGCGCCGTTGTGCCTATGCTCTCCCGAAAGCAGGAAACGATGAACGCGAAGAACGGGCTCTGGCTGGCCATTTTCGGCAGCGTCTTGGTGTGGTCCGGCATAGCGCCCAAGGACCAGTTCACGTGGTTCCTGGAGGTGGCGCCCGCGCTCATCGGGGTGGTGCTGATCGTCACCACCCGCAAGCGCTTCCCGCTCACGCCGCTGCTCTACGTGCTGGTGCTGGTGCACTGCGTGATCCTGATGGTGGGAGGGCACTACACCTACGCCGAGGTGCCCTTCTTCGACGACCTCTTCGGATCCACGCGCAACAACTACGACAAGCTCGGGCACTTCGTGCAGGGCTTCGTGCCCGCCATCCTGGCGCGCGAGATCCTGCTGCGACGCGCGGTGGTCAACGGACGCACGTGGATGAACGTGGTCACCGTGAGCCTCTGCCTCGCGTTCAGCGCCTTCTACGAGCTGATCGAGTGGGGCGTGGCCGAGGCCAGCGGAGAGTCCGCCGAGGCGTTCTTGGGCACGCAGGGCTACGCGTGGGACACCCAGTCCGACATGATGTGGGCGCTGGTGGGCGCCTTGCTGGCGCTGGTCCTGCTGTCGCGCTTCCACGACTCGCAGCTGGCCGCCGTCACTCCGGCGCGTCCAGCAGGGACTGGAGCGCACGGCTGAAGCGCTCCACGTCTTCTGACCCGAACACCGCGCGGGCGAGCAGGTCGTTGCCCTCGGTGCGCAGCTCGATGCGCTCGAGTGGAGCGACCAGGTCGAGAGCCGCGACCTCGGGGCTCTGGCGCAGCAGCTGGAGGCTGTTGTCGATGACGGCCAGGAAGACGGCGGGCGCGCTCTGGTCCGCAAACGTGATGAAGCCCTCCGTGGTGACCGTCTCGGCGATGTCCGCCCAGAAGCCCAGCACCTGCGGCGAGTCGGCGAGCGGCGTTCCGTCCGGCGGCATGAGCACGCGGGCCGCGAGCGCGAGGGCCAGTGTGTGGTCGCGCAGCCCCACACGCTCCATGGCCCCCGTGATGAGCGCGCCGCGCGGGCCGGACGCCGACGACACGCCGTCGATCACGTCCAGCGCCGCCACCACCAGCTCGCGCTCGCCGTTGATCACCGTGTGGTCGCCCAGGCGCACCGTCACGCGCAGTGAGTCCTCGGCGCGCAGCTCGTGCTGTCGGTAGTGCGCCACCGTTTGGCCCGCCGCGGGGTCTTCGAGCGGCAGCGAGCGGTAGTCGCCGCGCGCCATGAGCAGCATGGGCGGGACCCTGCCCTCGTCGGGGATGTCCCAGAAGCCCACCACCAGCTCGTCGGTGTGGTCGAGCCCCTGCATGAACGCCTGCGCCCCCTCCCCGCGCGCGAGGATCACACCCACCAGCAGGTTGCGCACCCAGCTGTGGTAGAGCGCGCCGCGCACGTCCACACGCAGCACGCCCGTGGCGTTGGGCCCTAGCAGGGACAGCAGGTCCAGCGCTTCGGGCGTGCGGTGCATGCCCCCGGTGGTGACGGCCTGCGTCTCCGGCGCAGGGGTCGCGGCACAGCCCGCGTGGGCGGCAGCAGCGGTGCACACAGCCACCAGGGCAAGTGCATGCCGCAGCGCCACGGCGTGGATCACGGCTCCACGGCCCCTGCCGTGCACGTGGTGGTGGACCGCGGCTCGCCGCGCTGGTCCGTGTCGGGGCAGTCCGCGCCGAGGCCGATGGCCACGCTGCCCACCGCCGGCATCATGCTGGGCGTGGGCCCGCCGTTGTCTTGCAGCGCGCCCAGCATCGCGTCCGCGAACATGATGTTGGTGGTGCAAGCGTTGTCGGGGTTGTTGGCTGGCCCGTTCCGCAGCGTGGGCCACTGCAGGTTGCCCGAGCCTGGCAGCGGCACCGGTGTGCCGGGGTTGCCCACCGAGCAGGTCATGGGTGTCCACTCGTGGTTGGTGATGTTGTTCCAGAAGATGGTGTTGAGGATCTCGAGGCCCTGCGACTCGGTGCCGTGCGCCACGATGGCCGCACCGAAGAAACCCACGCCGCCTGCGGCCTCGTTCTCCGCGAACGTGCAGTTCTGGATGGTGCCCTCGCCGGAGAACACCAGGCCGCCGCCCAGCGAGTTGGTGGCCACGTTGCCGTGGAAGGTGGTGTTGACCACGCGGATGGTGCTGCCGTGCGGCCCCTGGTCGATGCGCACGCCGGCGCCCAGCCCGTCGCTGGTGTTGCCCACGATGGCCGAGTTGAAGAGCTCGAGCTCCATGTCCTGCATCCAGATGGCGCCGCCGCCGTCGCCCGCGTGGTTGCCGTCGAAGGTGCAGCGGTTGAAGGTGCTCAGCCCGCGCTGGGAGTTGGGCGTGCGGCTCACGGTGCCCAGCTCGTTGGCCGTGTTGCCGCGAAACGTCACGCCACAGAACTCCACGCGCTCCACCGAGTTTCCGTCGATGCCGATGGCGCCCGAGTTGCCGCCAGCGCCGCCCTGCTCCGCGTGGTTGAACTCGGGGCAGCCGCTGGCGCCGCCGAAATTCTGACCCACGCCGGTGGCAGCGTTGTCCTGGAACAACGTGTTGTAGAAGATGCCGTCCGTCTGCAAGAGACCGATGGCGCCGCCGTTCGAGCCCTCGTTCCCCACGAACGAGCTGCCCACCACGATGACCTCGAGGGCGCCGAGCGCATAGATGGCGCCGCCGCCCGTGTCGGGGCCCGTGGGCGCCGCGTGGTTGTTGCGGAAGATGCAGTCGATGACGTGCAGGCGTCCGTCGCGCATGCGGATGGCCCCGCCCTCACCGTCCTTGTAGCCCCAGGCGCACTCGGGGTTGCCGCTGTCTTGGGGGGTGAAGTCCGTGGCAGGCGCGCGCGCGTCCTCGAGGGTCAGGCGCTGCAACACCACCCGCGTGGTGGTCACGCGGTAGTTCGGGGAGTCGTACTCGAAGATGCGCGACGCGTCGCCGCCGGAGAGCGTGATGGTGCCGCCCCCGTCGATGATGGTGTCCGTGTCGATCCGCAGGTCGAGCGCCGTGGGGATGGCGATGGTGTGCTCGCCCGCGCCACAGTCGAAGGTGATGACGCCGCCCTGCGCCACCGCAGCAGCCAGGTTGGCGTGGGTGCAGCTAGCCGGCGTGCCGTCCCCCACCACGCGGTCGGGGCTGCTGGTGTCCACCAGCGTGATGGGCGGGGTGCACGTGGCCGGCGGAGGAACGATGGGCCCCGAGTCGCGGCCGCCGCCATCCACGCCGCCTCCGTCCATGCCAGTGGAAGAGGAATCACCGCAGCCCGCCGCGAGGGGCGAGAGCGCCGCCAAGAAGGCGAGCAGGACCGGGGCGGAGGGAGCACGGCGGGGGCGGGTGGACATCCCCGAATGCTACCCGGTGTGCATCCTCGCTTACAAACGCGGCCGGAGCTCCGTGCCAGCAGGCTCAGGCTGGGGCGCGCTGACGCTCGTCGAGCCAGGCCTCGGCCTCCGCCACGGACGAGAAGACCTTCTCGGGGTAGTCGGTGGGCTTCAGCCAATGGAGCGCGGTGACGATGCCGGCGATGACCATGTTGTTGACCACGATGGCCGAGCCCGCGCAGTTGCGCGCCGCATGCGCCGCCGTGGGGAGCGACGCGTCGGCCAGCAGCCTGCGCTGTTGCGCGCCGAGCGGCTTGGCGTTGCGCGCATCGAACAGCAGCGTGTAGCGCTCGCCGCGCTTGGCGACCTCTCCCAGCACCGCCACGGACCGGAGCAAGGCGCTGTCGGGCACGGCGACGGCAGCGATGTGGATGCGCACGCGCGGCCACGCGCGCTGGTCGAAGGTGAAGTAGTCGCTCACCGCGTCATCCACCGATTGGGGTCCATTCCGCTCTGCTGTGCCCATGACGCCGCGGGGTATACACGGTGGGGAGCGTCTGCGTCGACCAGGACGTCCACCACGCAGCCTTCGCGCAGCTGGTCCATGCGCAGTGGGTCCACCGTCCAGACGGCCTTCGCCTGCACGGGGCCGCGGGGCGTCTCGACCGACAGGGTCAGGTACATGTCCGTGATCACGCTGTGGCCACCCGAGATCTGCTTGGACGAAGCCTGCACCACGCGCGCGCGACCCGGGCGGGCCCGCGCCTTGCGGCCCGCTAGGGCCAGCTTCTCCTGCTTCCCGCGCCAGCCGGCGTAGACCACGAGAGCGACCACACCGCCGAACACCAAGAGGAACACGAGGCCCACCAGCAGGGGAATGAGGCCCGAGGAGGGAGTGGCTTCCATGCCTGACGCTAGCAGCCCGAGAAGCAGCAGGGAACTTCGCGCGGCGGGTGGTGTCACAGGGACGCCATGCCCACCGCAACCGTTGCTTCGCCCGCGTCCTCTTCGTCACGCCACACGCAGGCCAGCGCCGTCTGCGCGCGCATCGCCTTCGCGGTAGAGGACCGCGTGGTGCACACGCTGCGGGTCCCGGCGCTGGGCACGCTGCAGGTGGGCAGCTCCGAGGAGAACGACCTCGTGCTGTGCGACCCGCGCCTGGGCGGGACGCACACGCTGCTGCGGAACGAAGGTGGGCGCTGGTGGCTGACGCTGCCGGCCGGAGTGCTGGGCCGCGCGCGTCTCGCGGGGCACGCGGGCACCCTGGTGGAGCACGTGGCCACCGGGCGCGCGCGGCAAGCGGGGGACGTCGTGCTGGTCCCGCTGGATCTCGATAGCGCTGTGCCCTGGGCCAGCGCCGTGGTGGAGTTGTGGCACGGCCGGCTGCTGGTCGCCCTCGAGCAGGCCCCTGCGGTGCACGCCGCGCCGCTCCCGCGCGTGGTGCGCCGTGACCTGCGCGCGGAGATCGACTGGCGCTTTGGTGGCACGTTGAGCGCGGTGATGCTGGCGTTCTTCTTCCTGGGGCTGGCCGCCGAGGCCGCCGACCCGCTGGTGGAGCTGTCGCCGCCCGAGAGCGTGTTCGCGTTCCGACCGCTGTATGAAGCGCCGGAGCCGCCTGCGCCGGACATGCCCGCGGAGCCCACGCTGACAGACGAAGAGCCCGTGGTGGCCGACGCCACGCCCACACCGACGCGCGATCAGACGCGAGGGCCGAGCCCGCGGGAACATGCTGGACCGAGCACCGCGAGCGATGAGGGGACGCCGCGCCTCACGCGCGAAGAGGCGCGTGACCAGGCCGCGCTGCTGCTGGGGAGCATCGGGGTGGGCCCGCTGCGCGACGCGCTGGCGGGAGGCGCCGCGGTGCGTGATGGCCAAGAGCTGATGGACGCCATGGCCGATGGCTCGGTGGCCACGGGACCCACCTCGGGCCTGACCGCACGGGAGGGGCGTGACGGAACCGGAGACGAGCTGGGGAGGTTCTCGCCCACCGCGCCCACGCTCTCGACCACCGAGGGAGACCCCGTCACGGAGCGCAACGTTCGGGTGCGCGTGGACCGTCCCACATCGCTGCCTGGGCCCACGAGCATGCCCATGAACCCGGTCACCCAGGCCATCCGCGCGCGCGTCGGCGCCATCCGCCGCTGCTACGAGCGCACGTTGGGCTCGAACCCGGCGGCCCGTGGCAGGCTGGTGGTGAGCTTCCGGGTGGAGGGCTCGGGCGCCTTCTCCGGCGTCACGGTGCCCGAGAACCAAACGGGCGACGCACAGCTCGCCAACTGCGTGAGCGGCATCATCGGCCGGCTGCGGGTCGCCACCGGACCCGACGGGGGCGCGGCCAGCTTCCGCTACCCGTTCGTGTTCGAGCCGCACTGAAGGTTCGCCGCTCACGGCGAGCCCGCAGCCCCCGTGATCGCGGGGGTTCGGGTGGGGGGTGTGGGTGATACGTTCATCATCCCACATCGGAGACCTCGGCCCATGCACACACACCCACTCGCGAGCCCCACAGGCGCGCTCTTCCTGGCAGCCGTGCTCGCGGTCGCCTCCGGCTGCGGCAGCGACGGCAACCCGACCGGCGACGGCGGCGCAGGCGACAACGGCACACGCGACGCCACCACCCCGAGCGACGGCGACACGCCCACCGACGGCGACGTGCCGAGCGACGCGGAGGTCACGGACACCAGCCTGCCCATGAACGGCACCCTGCGCGCGTTCCCCTCCGCCGAAGGCTTCGGTGCAGACGCGACCGGCGGGCGCGGTGGCCAGGTCATCCACGTCACCAACCTGAACGCGGGTGGTGCCGGCTCGCTCCAAGCGGCCATCAACGTGGCGGGCCCGCGCATGATCGTGTTCGACGTGAGCGGGCACATCCCGGACGTCATCGTGGCCGAGCACGGCGACTTCACGCTCGCGGGGCAGACCGCGCCCGGCGGCATCAGCGTCGCGGGCCTCATGCTGCAGGGCGACTCCGTGTGCGAGAGCCCGGGCTGCACGCAGCCCACCACCTACCCCGAGAACTTCATCGTGCGGCACCTGCACGTGCGCGTGGACCCGAACGACGGAGACGGAAGCGGTGACGGGGTGCGCTTCCACCACGCCGTGAACGGCATCATCGACCACGTGTCCATCGGCAACGCCACCGACGAGGCCATCCAGATCGCGTTCTCGCGCGACATCACCATCCAGCACACCATGCTGGCCGAGACCATCGGCAGCCACGGGCAGTACGGCGGCATGCTGGCCAACTACAGCGACTCGGTGCGTGGCTTCCCCATGACCAACCTCAGCATCCACCACAACCTGTGGGTGCGCATCTACGGCCGCTATCCGGAGCTGGGCCGCGAGAACATCGCCGACACCGCCGTGTCGCGCGTCGAGGTGTCCAACAACGTCTACTGGGGCACGCGTCACCCCATGTACGTGGCCGTGGAAGCACCCGGCTTCGCGCACGACGTGCTCTGGGAGCTGAACGTGGTGGGCAACCTGCGGCGCGACGACCCGAACGACGCGCTCTCGTTCGGGCTCATCGCGATCGAGCCGCCACCCGACCTGCTGGGCGTGAGCTCACTGTTCCTGAGCGACAACCGCATCGTGGGCGCGGGCGTCATGGACTACCCGCTGATCTACAACAACAACGACTTCGCGGACGCCATCGACACCATGGGGACGCCCTGGTACTCGAGCCTGCCCACGTGGCGCAGCACCGCGCGCGCGAACTTCCCGGCCATCACCTACCACGACGTGGACGACCTCCTCGCGTTCGTGCGGAGCAACGTGGGCGCCTTCCCGCGCGACCGCTTCGACGAGCGCATGGTGGGCTACCTGGAAGACAACGTGGTGGACGGGCGCGACGTGGTGGTCACCAGCGACATCACGGTGGCCAACCCCGAGAACGACCTCATGGCGCTGGGCCCCTTCCCGGCGGCACCCACCGACACGGATGGCGACGGCATCGCCAACACGTGGGAGACCGACCACGGGCTGAACCCCAACCTGGCCGCCGATGGATCCACCACCACGCTCTCCGTCGCGGAGCTGGGCGTGGCGGGCTACACCAACCTCGAGGTGTATCTCGACTGGCTCGCCCACGAGCGTGAGATGGGTCGCTAGATCCGGTAGGCTGCCGCGCTGGAGGAGCCCGCATGACGACGACCACGCACTACACCCCGCCGCAGACCATCGCCCCCCTCGGGCTCTTGTTCGGAGTGGCCGCGGCGCTCGCAGGGGCTCTGGTGCTGGCGCCGCTCTACTCGATCGCCATCGCCTACATCCCCATCATCTACCTGAACGCGCTCTTGACGGGCGGCACGGCCTTCGGCATCGGCTGGGGCGTGGTGAGCGGGCTCCGCGCCGGCCACTTCCACAACGCGGCGCTCAGCTACGTCATCGTGCTGGGCGCGCTGGTCTTCGCCTACTGGATGCACTGGATCGCATGGGTGGCCATGATGGCGTTCCGCGCCGACATGAGCGACTTCGAGGCCATCTACCTGCTCTATCCGCCCGCCCTGCTGGACATCATCGGGACCATCTACGAGGAGGGCACCTGGTCAATGCGTGGCTCCGTGGTCAACGGTATCCCGCTGGGCATCGCGTGGGTGCTGGAGGCGCTCATCTTCTTCGGTGTGGGAACCGTCGCGGCACTCGGCACCGTCGGAACCGGCACCTTCTGCGGGCGCTGCAAGACATGGTGCAAGACGATCGTCGAGCGGCGCCTCGACTACGGTGATGGCGGCGGCATCGCAGAGGCGCTCAACCAGCGCCAAGACTGGAGCGTGCTGCAACGCCCCGAGCCCCCCGAGGGCGATCCCATGTGGTACAGCGTGCGCATCGAGCAGTGCCCCACGTGCCGCGAGACGAGCACGCTCACGCTCTCCAGCAACCACGTCACCCACGACGCGAAGGGCAACGCCGAAACGAAGAGCACGTTGGAGGTCGATCGCGTCTACATTCCGTCGGCCGACGTAGCGCGTCTCTCGGCCTGAGCGCGTCCCCGGCCCTCCCACGCATGTCCTCCACCTCGCAGACCAAGCTCCTCGCGCGCCGTGACTTCGCGGCGTTCTTCACCACCCAGCTGCTCGGCGCGTTCAACGACAACCTGTTCAAGAACGCGCTCATCATCTGGATCAGCAGCACGCAAGCCAGCGCCTTCGGCATGGGCCCCGAGCTCATGATCACGCTGTCCACCGGCGTGTTCATCCTGCCGTTCTTCCTGTTCTCGGCCACGGCTGGGCAGCTGGCCGACCGCTACGAGAAGACGCCCATCCTGCGTGTGGCGAGGGCGCCGAGATCGTCATCATGGCGCTGGCGGCGGTGGCGTTCCTGCAGGGCAATCTGGAGGTGCTGCTGGCGGCGCTGTTCCTGATGGGGACGCACTCTGCCTTCGTGGGCCCGGTGAAGTACAGCATCCTGCCGCAGCTCCTGGCCGCCGACGAGCTGGTGGCCGGCAACGCGCTGGTGGAGATGGGCACGTTCCTCGCCATCTTGCTCGGCACCATCGCGGGTGGCGTGCTCATCCTGGTGGAGGACGGCCCGCTGTGGGTGGCCATCGGCGTGCTGCTCACGGCGCTGCTGGGCTTCGCGGGCAGCTACCTGATCCCGCGGCTCGCGCCCGGCTCGCCAGACGTGCGCATCAGCAAGAACCCGTTCACGCCCACCATCGAGATCCTGCGCATCACCAAGCAGCAGCGCGCCGTGTTCCTGTCGGTGCTCGGCGTGTCGTGGTTCTGGCTGTTCGGCGCGGTGATGCTGTCCATCTTCCCCATCTACGCACGCGACACGCTGCACGCGAGCGAGCACGTGGTCACGCTGTTCCTATCGTTCTTCTGCGTGGGCATCGCGCTCGGCTCCATGCTCACCGAGAAGATCTCCGGCAAGAACCTGGAGCTGGGCCTCGTGCCGTTTGGCTCCGTGGGCATGACGCTGTTCACGCTGGACCTGTTCCTCATCGGCGCGCCCAGCGTGGTGCCGGCCGAGCTCTACGGCGTGCGCGAGTTCCTGGCGCTGCCGGGCACGCCGCGCATCCTGGTGGACCTGTTCGGCATCTCGGTCTTCGGCGGCTTCTTCACCGTGCCGCTCTACACGCTCATGCAGCAGCGCCCCGACCCGTTCGAGCGCTCGCGCGTGATCGCCGGCAACAACATCCTGAACGCGCTCTTCATGGTGGCGGGCGCGGGCATGCTGGCCGGCCTCTTCACGGCGGGCGTCGCGGTGCACCAGGTGTTCCTCGTGCTGGCCATCCTCAGCTTCGCGGTGGCCACGTATCTCTACACCCTGCTGCCCGAGTTCCTGCTGCGCTTCTACGCGTTCATGCTCAGCCGCGTCATGTACCGGCTCGAGGTCACGGGGCACGAGAACATCCCCGAGACGGGCCCGGTGGTGCTGGTGTCCAACCACGTGGCCTTCAACGACTGGCTCATCGTGGGCGGCAACGTGCGGCGCCCCGCGCGCTTCGTCATGGACCACCACATCTCGCAGACCCCGGTGGTGTCGGTGCTGTTCCGGCACGCCAAGGTCATCCCCATCGCGCCCGCGCACGAGAACGCCGAGGTCATGGAACGCGCTTTCGCGAAGATCGCCGAGGAGCTGCGCGCCGGCGAGGTGGTCTGCATCTTTCCCGAGGGCAAGCTCACCAGCACCGGCGAGATGAATCCCTTCAAGGCGGGCATCGAGCGCATCATCGCGGAGACCCCCGTGCCCGTGGTGCCCATGGCCCTCGGCGGCCTGTGGGGCAGCATGTTCAGCCGCAAGGACGGGCCGGCGCTGAGCAAGCCACCGTCGCGGTTTCGCGCACGGCTGACGTTGACGATTGGCGAGCCGGTCCCGCCGGAGCAGGTCACCGCGAAGGGGCTCGAGGAGAAGGTGCGCGCGTTGCTGGCGAGCGGCGACACGCAGCGTTGATCCCGGCCACCGCCCGTGAGAGCGAACGCTCCACAGCGAGCATTCACTCCGTCAGGGGGCGTCGACGCTGGGAGAGGCCTCCCCTCGTGTCCGAGTATCGAAGCGCAACAGCTGCACCCCGCGCATCTGCTGCGCAATTGCGGGCCGTGGCGTGAACGCGGTTGATCGGAAACGCGCGCCACGCGGGCAGCCGGGAGCTGGCGCGCACCTTGCTTGTGTCCTCGCTGCGATGTGCGTGCCGGCGCCCTGCCGAGTGTCCGCATGTCGAGGAGCCACCCGGAATGATCGAACACCACGACCTACGCCACGAGTTTCCAGAGCACGTCGATAGAATTCACGAGCTGAAGATGACCGACGACCAGTTCCGCGCGCTGTTCGACCAGTATCACGCGCTCGACCGAGAGGTCCGTCGCATCGAGCTCGACATCCAGCCGACGGGCGATGAGTACCTCGAGGAGCGGAAGCGCGAGCGCGTGAGGCTCAAGGACGCGCTCTACTCCATGCTGGAAGCTCGATAGTCGCCGCCAGGCCCCGCTCAGCCGCCCGCGATCACCCGCGCCACGCGCATCCCATCGAGCGCCGCGCTGACGATGCCCCCCGCGAACCCGCCGCCCTCGCCGCACGGGTACAAGCCCGCCACGTCGGGCGACTGCAGCGTCTCGGGGTCGCGCGGGATGCGCACGGGCGAGCTGGTGCGGGACTCCACGCCCACCAGCACGGCTTCGTTGCCGCCGTAGCCGGGCATCTTTCGCTCGAAGACGCCGAGCGCGGTGCGCAGGCGATCGGCCAGCCGCACGCCCGAGGCGTCCAGCACTGGCGCGATGTCCGTGGCGGTGAAGCCCGGCTGGTAGCTGCCCTTGGGCACGGTGCTGCTGCTGCGGCGCGCGCGAAAGTCGCTGGCGCGCGTGGCCGGCGCCTTGAGGTGGCCGCCGCCTGCCTGGAACGCGGCCTCCTCGATGACGCGCTGGAACGCGACGCCCCCCATGGGGCCCTTGAACCCGGCGCGCTCCCAGTCGCTGGGCTCCACCGCCACCACCAGACCCGAGTTGGCAAAGGGCGAGTCGCGCTTGGACAGGCTCATGCCGTTGACCACCTGCGCGCCCGGCTCGGTGGCTGCCGGCACGATGAAGCCGCCCGGGCACATGCAGAACGAGAACACGCCGCGCTCGTCCACGGTCTCGGCCACGCGGTAGTACGACGCCGGCAGCGCGGGGTGCCCGGCGCTGCGCCCGTACTGCTGCTGGTTGATCATCGGCTGCGGGTGCTCGATGCGCACACCCAGCGCGAAGGGCTTGGGGGCGAGCTGGACGCCCTCCTCGGCCAGCATGGCGTAGATGTCCCGCGCCGAGTGGCCCGTGGCCAGCACCAGGGCGGCGCAGGGCAGCACTTCGCCATCGGCCAAGCGCACCCCGCGAAGCTTGTGCGCCGGGCCCACGTCCAGGCCCACCACGCGGGCGCCGAAGCGGAACTGCACGCCCAGCGCTTCCAGCCGCTCGCGCAGCGCCGTGATGACCTTCGGAAGCTTGTTGCTGCCGATGTGAGGGCGCGCGTCGGTCAGGATGTCCTCGGGCGCGCCGTGCAGCACCAGCGTCTCGAGCACGTCGCGGATGGCGCTCTTCTCGCCGGTGCGCGTGTACAGCTTGCCGTCGCTGTAGGTGCCCGCGCCGCCCTCGCCGAAGCAGTAGTTGCTGTCGCTGTCCACGAGGCCTTCGCGGTTCAGGAGAGCGAGGTCGCGGCGCCGCGGCTGCACGGGCTTGCCGCGGTCCAGCACCACCGAGGCCACACCCTTGCGCGCCAGCTCGTAGGCACAGAAGAGCCCGGCCGGGCCGTCGCCCACGATGACCACCGGCGAGCCTCCCACCAGCGCGCGCGCCTCCACGGGAAGCGGCGCGCCGAGCGGCCCGGCAGGCGGCGCGCCGAGCGCCACCTCGAGCTTGAACTGCACCTTGTGGCGCCGCGCGTCGATGCTCCGACGCACCAGCGTGAGCTCGGGCAGGTCGGCCTCGGGCACCTTCAGCGTGCGAGCCGCCGCTTGACGCAGCGCGGCCGGGTCCTGCGCGTCGTCCAGGCCCAGCGCCAGCTCCACGTGGCCGGGCGGCAGATTGGCCGGCTGGCCCGCAACGGCGTGCACCGGCTGCGCGGGGCGCGCCGGGGGCTTGGGACGAGGCGGTCGGTTGCGGGGCGGCATGGCGGAAGTGCCGCGAGCATGAAGATCCCCGCGCGGCGCGCAAGTCGGAGGGCTTTGCGCTCGGCGGCCCTTGCTGGATGCATTTGCACACTTTAGAGTATGCAAATGAGCACACACAAGGATTCGAGCTCACGAGCAAGCCTCCCGGGCTACAGCGGCGGCGCCAACGAATTCAGCCGCGTCATCCTGAAGCTCGGTGGCGAGAAGAAACTCGGGCTCGCCAGCGCCGATGCAGCGGGCATGCTCGCTCGCATCCGGCACGGGTTCCCGGCCACGGTGGTGGACACCCTCTCGACCTCCACGGGTCTCTCCCTCAGGGAGACGGCCGAGCTGCTGGGCCTGTCGCCCTCCACGCTCACCCGCAAGAAGGCCACCAAGGCCCTGCTGGACCCGGCGCACTCGGACCGCGCGTTCCGCGTGGCCAACGCTTTCGCCTATGCCGAGACGGTGTTCGGCGAGGCGGACAAGGCGCTGCGCTGGATGCACAAGCCCAACCGGGCCATGGGAGGCGCCGTGCCCGTGGAGCTGCTGGACACGCAGCTGGGCGAGACCCGCGTGCGCCAGATCCTCACCCGCATCGAGTGGGGAGCGTACTCGTAGGATGCTCGTCTGGCGCCTCTGCAAGGCACGTCGCGCAGCAAGTGTCCTGAGCGGCAAGGGCAGCCAGCTCGCCGGTGCACGCTGGGCGCCTGTGGGGGTGCCCATGGTGTACTGCTCGGCCTCCGTGTCGCTCGCCACGCTCGAGCTGCTGGTCCACCTCGACACGGACGAGCTTCCCGCTGAGCCGTACGTGGCCATCGAACTGCACGTGCCCGACGGCTTGGTGGAGGTGGTAGTGGACGTGGACTTGCCGAGAGACTGGCGAGCAGCACCCACGGTGCTCTCCGACCCCCAGGGCCCGAAGGACTTCGGCGAGGCGTGGTACCGCTCCAAGCGCTCGCTGGCCATCTCCGTGCCGTCCGCGGTGATTCCCCATGAGCGCAATGTGATCCTCAACCCCGACCACGATGCCATCGAGCAGGTGGCGGTCACGAGGACGCTCGCGTACCACTTCGACCCGCGGCTGTTCCTCGGGCCGTAGCGGCCCGCCTCAGGGGCGCAGCACCACCACCAGCCCGCCCGAGGGCCCCAGCGCCACCGGCAGGCTGTCTGCGGCCGTCACGCTGGACGCGGTCTGCGTGAAGCTGTCGGGCGTGGCCCCGCCCGCGATGACCTCCATGGCGTACGCGCCGTCACCCAGGAACGCGAGGGGCACGCTGAGGTCCACACTGTCCGTGGTGCTCGTGATGGCCGCCACGTACCAGGTGCTGCCCTTGCGGCGAGCCAACACAGCGTGCGTGCGCGGGTCGCCCGAAAGGAGGCGCGTCTCGTCCCAGGTGCTGGGCACCTCGCTCATGAACGCCTGCACATACGGGAACGCGGCGAACACGGCGCGGTAGCCCTCGGCCGGGTCGGCGTCGGCGCGGCCACCGAAGTGCGTGATGCCGGACTCGAAGAGCACCGCCTGGGCCAGGCTGCTGATGTACGGCAGGCCCGCGTCGGCGAGCGCCTCTTGGAACACCACCGGCGTGTAGTCCATGGAGCCCACCACGTTGCGCGCGAACACGTACATGAGGTGGATGTCCGGGTCCGCCGGCGCCACGGGGAAGCGGTAGAACTCGGCGCCGCGCACGGCCTCCACGGTCATGAGGTTGGGGTGCGTGCGCTGCCAGCCCCGCGGCAGCGTGGCGCCGTGGAAGTTCACCATCAGGTGGTGCTCGGCGGCGTCTTCGAGGATGCCCAGGTACTGCTGGATGCGGTCCTGCTTGTCGCTCTCGAAGAAGTCGATCTTGATGCCGGCCACGCCCCACTCTTCGAGTCGCGCCATCTCGGCGCGGCGGATGTCGCGGTCCAGCATGCGGTCGCGCGGCGGCTCGGCGCTCACGTTGTGTGGGCCGCCCGAGTTGTACCAGACGTGCACCTGCACCCCGAGCGCCGCCGCGTCGCTGACCAACTGCGGGATGGCGTCCTCGAACTCCTGCCAGTGCGCGTCGATGAGCATGTGCTCCCAGCCGAACTCGGCTGCGCTGGCCAGGTACTCGCGCTGCAGCGCCTCGTCGCCGGTGTCCTGCGTGAGCCACGACCAGGCCGCGCGTCCGGGCGTGATCCAGCGGGTGTCGGCGATGGTGCTGGGCGGGCTCAGGTCGTCCACCAGCGTGGACTCCACCACCGTGCTCAGCTCGCCGGCGATGAGCACGCGCCACGGCGTGCTGAGTGGCAACGTCCCGCTGGGCAGCACCTCCCCCACCTGCTGCCCTTCGCGCGGCGTGGGGAAGATCATGCTGTAGAGCCCACCCGGCGCGAAGCGACCGAGGCGCGAGGCGCAGTACGTTCCGTCGAGGTCGGCCTCGGTCAGCAGCACCCAGCCGGCGTCACCCGGGATCTCGAACAGCGTGGGAAACGCCCAGCCCGAGGCGTTGGCCGAGTCGCCCACCTGAACGCGCTGGAAGGGCTGCTCGTACACGCCGAGGAAGAGCAGCCCGCTCAGGTCGTAGGGCATCATGAAGCCCGCGCCGGATGTGGGCAGCTGGAACGCCGTGTGTTCGGCCTGCACCGTGACGGGCCCGTCGCCCAGCAGCCGGTAGCGAAACGCCGCGCCGTCGTCGTGCACGCGCACGATGAGCTCCAGCTGCGCGCCGCTCGCGTTGCGGAAGCGCAGCGTGTGCTCGTTGCCGTGGGCCTCCCGCTCGGCGCGCTTGCCCACGATCATGGTGTACGCGTCGTGCACCACGCGGGTCTCGTCTGCCACGAAGCGCAGGCCATCCACAAAGCCTTCGCTCGTGGTCTCGATGCCGAGCGGGCTGCTGGCCACCAGCGTCTGCCCGTTGCGCACCAGCGAGTAGGTCAGGTGGTTGGGCCCGCGCTCGTCGCCAGCGGCCTCCGCGTTCAACACGACGCGCAGCTCGAGCGCTCCGTCGGGTGAGGCCACGGTCCAGGCGCGGGGGGCCTCCGTGCCGCCGCAGCCCCAGGCCACCGAGGCGATGGCTGCCCCAGCCACTAGGGTGAGCACGAGGGTGAGCTGCGAGCGCCACCCTGTGATGGCCACGCGCGCGCCTGAATTCACGGTTCGGAGCATGCTGTGACGCTGGCACATGCGCTGACGCGTGTCTGCCACCAACTGTGGGGCACCCCAGGCGGCCTGCGCCCCGCGAGCCGGGGTGACGTAACGACCGGAGCGACTACACTACCAAGCTGTTCGATGAAGCTGACCGGCCGCCCACGACAATTCGACGAGGACCAGGCACTCGAGCGCGCGCTCGAGCTGTTCTCGCAGCGCGGGTATGCGGCCACCAGCATGGCCGACCTGGTGGAGCACACGGGCGTCTCGAAGCAGAGCCTCTACAACACCTTCGGCGACAAGCGCAGCCTCTTCCTGGCCGCCCTCGACCGCTATTGCGAGCGCAGCGACGCCGGCCTGGCTGGCGAGCTGGCGCGCGAAGAGGGCTCGGCCTGCGGGCTGCGCAGCCTCTTCCGCCGGCTGGCCAAGGCCATGGGCGGCACCCAGCCGCGCACGTGCCTGGTGGCCGCCACGTCCATGGAGGTGGGGGCCAGCGACTGTGAGATCTCCGCCCGCGTGCGCGCCCACCTCGAGCGCACCCGCAACCGCTTCGAGACCGCCATCGAAGACTGCGTGGCCAAGGGAGACCTCACCCACGTGAAGAGCCCGCGCGCCGTGGCCAGCCACCTGACCAACACGCTGAACGGCCTGGGCGTGCTGCGCGGCGGCGGCGCCACCGACGAAGAGCTCGACGAGGTGGTGGACGTGGCCCTCTCCGTGCTGGAGTGAGCCGCGCCCAGATCGCCATACTCGGGCTTTGGTTCCGTCTGGTGGTAGACTAGCGACGTGGACCTCTCCCGCATCACACACGACGCTTCCGTCATGGGCGGCCGCCCATGCATTCGCGGCATGCGCGTCACGGTCGGAACGATTGTTGGCCTGCTCGCGGCAGGTCGCAGCCGTGAGGAGATCCTCGGCGCCTATCCGTACCTCGAAGACGAAGACATCACGGCGGCGCTCGGATACGCGGCGTGGCGAGCGCAGGAGTACGAAGTTCCCCTCAAGGCGTCCTGAGCCGCGTGAAGGTACTGCTCGACATGAACCTCTCGCCCGCCTGGGTCGCGTACCTGAGCGGCATGGGAGTCGAGGCCGAGCACTGGAGCAGAGTCGGCCCTCCAGGTGCACCTGACACCCAGGTGATGGCGTGGGCACGGGACCACCACCAGGTGATCTTCACCAACGACTTGGACTTCTCGGCGCTGCTGGCCAGCACCCGTGACGCGGGCCCGAGCGTGCTGCAGATCCGTCTCCAGGACCTCATGCCCGTGGCGGTGGGCGAATTGGTCCTTGGTGTGTTGCGTGCACACGAAGCCGCACTCGAGGCTGGGGCAATCGTCACGGTCGCTGCCAACGGGGCTCGCGTGCGCGTCCTACCTCTTGCCGGCGACAGAGGAGAATGACGCGGCCGCCCCGGGCGCAGCGTCAGAACTTGACGCGGCGCATGACCGCCCGCGGCAGCGCCCGGATGACACCCATCACCAACGCCCACGGCGCGGGTGCATAGACCACGGGGGTGCCGCGGTCGATGGCGCGCAGCACGGTTCTGGCCACGGCCTCGGGCTCGCCCGCGAACGGCGGCGGCTTGAGGCCCTCGGTCATGCCGGTGTTCACGAAGCCGGGCTTCACCGTGACCACCTTCAGGCCCGCGGCGCGGTAGCGGTGGTCGAGGCCCTCGAGGTAGCTGGAGAGGCCCGCCTTGGACGCCCCGTAGATGACCACCGGCTTGCGCCCGCGCTCACCCGCCACCGAGCTGAACACGCACAGGGTGCCGCCACCCTGCGCGAGAAGCCGCTTCCGCGCCCGCTCGCAGAACGCCACCGTGTTGGCGAAGTTCACGGTCACCAGACGCTCCATCAGCGCCTCGTCCTGCTCCAACTGCTCCTGGGTGGCGAACAACGCGGCCGTCACGATCACGCAGTCCAGCTTGCCCAGCGCCTTCTCGGCTGCGTCGAGGGCCGCGTCGAAGCCCGCCGGCTCTTCGAGGTCACAGGTGGCGGTACCCACCTCCATGCGCGCCCCCGTGGGCGCCCGCGCCTCGAGGTCCCGCGCGCTGCGCTCGAGCTCGCGCGTGTCGCGCCCCAGCAAGAAGAGCTGGTCGCCGCGCTCGGCCAGCTGCCGCGACAGCGCGCGCCCCATGCCCTTGGTGCCACCCAGGATGACGACGTTCATGCGCCGCACCATCGCGCCCCCGCGCGCGCGGCGCAAGCAGCGCGTGGGTGGCCTGCCTTGTGCCCCGTGCGCCCCGGCTGCTACACGTCCCCCATGCGCAGCCGCCCCTCCCGCGTCGCCCTCCTGAGCCTGCTCGGCTCGCTGGGCATGCTGGGCGCCGTGGCCGGCGCGCGCTCCCAGGCAGAACTCGCGGTGGTGCCGAGCGACGTGGTGCTCATGGAGGGCGGCAGCTTCTTCCGCGGGGCCAGCGACCGCGAGCTGCGCGAGGCCTACCAGCTGTGCCTGCTACGCACCCGGGTGGGCGCCGGCAACGAGCTGCGCTGCTCCGAGCAGCTGTTCGAGCTGGAGTCCCCGCGGCGCGTCATCACGCTGGGGCCCTACGGCATCGACCGCATGGAGGTGAGCCACGCCCGCTACCGGCGCTGCGTGGCCGCGGGGCAGTGCCTGCCGGCCGGGGTGAGCGCCGACGACACGCGGGTGGGCCAGCCCAACATGCCGGTGGCGGGCGTGAGCTACCCCGACGCCGAGCGCTACTGCCGCTTCGTGGGCGGGCGCCTGCCCACCGAGAGCGAGTGGGAGCGCGCGGCCGCCGGCACCAGCGGTGCACGCCGCTTCCCTTGGGGGCGCCAGTACAACGAGCGCCTGGCCAACCACGGCGACGACGGCCGGCCCGACGCCACCGACGGCTACCGCTACGCCGCCCCGGTGGACGCCTTCGCGGCCGGCCAGAGCGCCGACGGGCTGCTGAACATGGCGGGCAACGTGTGGGAGTGGACGCAAGACCGCTTCGAATACGAGGGCTATGGGGGCGGCCCCAGCGTGAACCCGCAGGGCAGTCCCAGCGGCGGGGAGCGGGTGGTGCGCGGCGGCTCCTGGCGCTCGGACGCCTACTCGCTGCGCGTCACGCACCGCGTCCCGGTGGGCGAGGGCTCACGCTTTCCGGACCTCGGCTTTCGCTGCGCGTACGACGTCCCCCAGCTCGCAGCCCGGGCCAAGTAGCGCCGCGGCGAGTCGCAGCTACACTGCGGCCATGCCTCGCGCGGACGAAAGCCAAGACGCGACGCCCCCCCAGAGCGACCCGGATGCGGTCGTCGCGCGGTCCGGGCGTTGCGCCATCGTGGGCCGACCCAACGTCGGGAAGTCCACGCTGCTGAACGCCTTGCTGCGCCAGAAGCTGGCCATCGCCACCCCGCGGCCGGGCACCACCCGCTCGGCCATCCTGGGTGTGTACAGCTCGGAAGACCCTCCCACGCAGATCGCCTTCGTGGACACGCCAGGCCTGCACCGCCCCAAGAGCGCCCTCGGCAAGGTGCTCATCGAGCAGGCCGAGCAGGGCCTCGCCAACGCCGACGTGGTCATCTTCATGACCGAGATCCCCGTCAAGCGTCCGCGCGAGGGCGAGGTGGAGCTGGTGCGCGAAGACGACATCCGCGTGCTCGAGATGATCCGCGACAGCCAGGCCCCCAAGATCCTCGCGGTCAACAAGGTGGACCTGCTCAAGGACAAGTCGCGCATGCTGCCGCTGCTGCAGGCCTATCAGCAGCAGATGAGCTTCGACGCGGTGGTGCCCATCTCCGCACGCAAGCGGCTGAACTTCGACGCGCTGCTGAGCGAGATCCGCAAGCACCTGCCCGTCGGCGCCATGTACGACGACGACTTCTTCACGGACCGCCCGGAGCGCTTCTTCGTGGCCGAGCTCATCCGTGAGGCCGTCATGAACCAGACGCGCCAAGAGGTGCCGCACGGCGCCGCATCGGTCATCGACGACTACGTGGTGGACGGCGGTCTCGTGCGCATCAAGGCCACCATCGTGGTCGAGAAGGCCTCGCACAAGGGCATCGTCATCGGCGCGCAAGGCGCGCGCATCAAGACCATCGGCACCAACGCGCGCCAAGAGATCGAGAAGCTGCTGGGGCAGAAGGTCTTCTTGGAGCTGTGGGTGAAGGTGATCCCAGGTTGGACCGGCGACCCGAACGAGGCGCGCCGCCTGACCACCGAAGTGGAGCAATCGTGAGTCGTAAGAGAAGACCCCTGGGCAAAGAGCTGCCCGCCGGCGCCGCGGGCTCGCGGCCCATGGTGGCCATCGTGGGCCGCCCCAACGTGGGCAAGAGCACGCTCTTCAACCGGCTCGCGGGGCAGCGCATCGCCATCGTGGAAGACATCCCGGGCGTCACCCGGGACCGGCACTACGCCGACTGCTGGGTGCTGGGCCACGACTACGTGCTCATCGACACGGGCGGCTTCGACCCGGAGAGCGACGACCCCATGCAGGAGGGCATCGCGCGCCACGTGCGCCTGGCGCTCGACGAGTGCGACGTGGTCATCTGCGTGGTGGACGCCACCACCGAGCCCATGCCCGCCGACCGCGAGGCCATGAGCCTCCTGCGGCAGGCCGACAAGCCCGTGATCTACGTGGCCAACAAGGCCGACACGCCGCAGAAGTCGAACGAGGCCACCAGCTACTACGAGCTCGGCATCGACCGGCTGCACAACATCTCCGCGCTGCACGGGCACGGCTTCGGTGAGCTGAGCGAGTCGCTGGCGGCCGCCCTCCCGGAGCAGGGCGGCCCCACGCTCGACATCGACGAGGACACGCCGCGCGTGGCCATCATCGGTCGCCCCAACGCCGGCAAGTCCTCGCTGGTGAACCGGCTGCTGGGCGAGGACCGCCAGCTGGTGGACGACCGCCCGGGCACCACGGTGGACACCGTGGACTCGCTGCTCGAGGGCGAGACGGGCTCCTTCGTGTTGATCGACACGGCCGGCATCCGCCGCAAGCGGGCCATGCAGAAGGCCAGCACGGTCGAGACCATGAGCGTCTTCCAGGCCATCCGCGCCATGGAGCGCGCCGACATCGTGGTGGTCATGATCGACGCCAACGAGGGCGTGGGCGAGCAAGACGCCAAGATCGCAGGCCTGGCCGAGGACCGCGGCTGCGCCATCTTGCTCGCGCTCAACAAGACCGACCTGATGTCGCAAGACGACCAGAAGCAGGCCATGGACCGCGCCCGCGAGGTGCTGGCGTTCATTCCGTGGGCGCCCATGGTCACGCTCAGCGCCAAGACCGGCAAGGGCGTCAACGTGCTCATCACGCGCGTGGCCGACGCCGTGGCCGAGCATCGGAAGCGCATCCCCACGGGCGAGCTGAACCGCTTCTTCGAAGAGGTGCTGGCCACGCACCCGCCGCCCAGCATGGGTGGGCGCG